>JBHENW010000031.1:0-3403 GCA_046261875.1 Thermoanaerobaculia bacterium
GTCGAGCCCCGACGTCGGCTCGTCGAGGAGCCAGACTTCCGCCTGCTGAACGAGCGCCCGAGCGAGGAAGACGCGCCGACGCTCCCCGCCGGAGACCGCCGCCGCGTCACGGTCCGCGAGCGATTCGACGTCGCACGATCGCATCGCCTCCAGGGCGAGCGACCGGTCCGCGGGGGAGTCGGAGGAGAAACCGCGCGCGTGGGGGGCGCGCCCCTGCAGGACGAGATCGAGGCAGCGGATCGGAAACACGAGGTCCACGCTCTGGGGCACGTACGCAATCCGGCGGGCCGTCTGCCGGCGCGGCATGCCCGCCAGCGGCGCGCCGTCGAAGAGGACCTCTCCTCCCCGGGGCCTCACGATCCTCGCGAGAACCTTCAGGAACGTGGACTTGCCCGAGCCGTTCTCCCCCAGGATCGCCACGATCTCGCCCGCGCCGATTCGAGCATCGAGCCCGCGCAGGGCCTCCGTCCGGCCGTAACCGGCCCGCAGGCGCCGCGCCTCGATCCGAGGAGGCTCGAAGTTCACGGCTGCCGCAGGAGCAGCCAGGCGAAGAGGGGTGCGCCGATGGCGGCCGTGACGGCGCCGATCGGCAGCTCGGCGGGAGCGAAAACGGCACGAGAAACGGCGTCGGCGGTTACGAGGAGAGCCCCGCCAGCGAGAGCCGCTGCCGGCAGGAGGACCCGCTGATCGCTTCCCGCCACCGCGCGGACGGCGTGCGGGACGAGGAGACCGACGAACCCGATCACGCCGGCGAAGGCCACGGCCGCCCCCGTCAGCATCGAGGCCGCCAGAAAGACGGCGGCCTTGGAGACCTCGGTCGCGACGCCGAGTGCCGCTGCGTTCTCCTCGCCGACCGCGAAGAGGTTCAGCCGCGCCGCGAAACCGAGGAGAAGAGCTCCGCCCGCGGCGATCCAGGGGAGAAGCCACGCAACGCGCGTCGTCGTCGCGTCAGCGAGGCTCCCCATCATCCAGAAGAGCATGGAGCGGGCCGCCTCCCCCGAGGCGACCGAGAAGATGGCGAGGATGACGGCCGAGAAGAAGGCGTTCGCGATGAGGCCCGCGAGAAGGAGTCTCTGCAGATCGAGGCGGCCCCCCCGACGGGCAAGGGCCGCTACTCCGAGGGAGGAGCAGACGGCTCCCGCAAACGCCGCGCCGGGCGAGAGGAGCGGCGACGCTCCGGCAACCGCCGCCAGAGCCGCTCCGGCGGCGGCGCCCCCCGACGTCCCCAGCAGGAAGGGATCCGCGAGCGGGTTCTTGAGAAGGGCCTGGAGCGCCGCGCCCGCAAGGGCGAGGGCTGCGCCGACCAGGGCCGCCAGCGCGACCCGCGGCGCGCGCAGCGAGGCCACCAGCCGCGCCGTCTCGCCTTCGGGGCCGGTGGACCAGAGGTCCGCCGCGGACAGGGGGATACCGCCCACCGCCAGGCCGAGCAGGCAGGCCGCCGCGAGGACGGCTGCTCCCACAGCGACGGCGCGCCAGCGGGTGATCGGCCGGCTCATGAAGGGGGAACCTCCGGCGGATGGAGCTCCCGGGCGAGCGTCTCGAGGGCGTCGAAGACCCGGGGGCCCGGCCGGGTCAGTATCGACTCATCGATCCGCACGACGCGCGCCCGCGCGACGGTGCCGCGGGAAAGCGCCCCCGAGGCGAACGCCCGGTCGTAGGCGGGCCGGCTCGCTCTCGAGTCCGGAATCACGAGCGCGTCGATCGGAGCCGTCGCCAGATACTCCGCCGAGATCACGGGCCACCCGCTCCGGTTCCGCAGCGGGTTTCGGGCGCCCGCCTCCTCCAGCAGATCGTCGAGGAACGTTCCTCCCCCCGCCGCCTGAGGCGGATCCGGCCAGACGAGAAGAAGCGCCGAAGGTCGCGCTCTCCCGCGAGAGTCCGCGCGGACCCGGGCACGGCGCGCCGTCAAGCTCGCGACCAGCCGCTGCGCCTCCTTTTGCCGCCCGAGCCGCTCGCCGATGCGGCGGATCCCGTCGAGGACCTCGTCGAGCGAGCCTCCCGAGACGGTCAGGACGGGGATGCCGGCAGCGGAGAGAGCAGTCACCGGGCCGCGCGAGTTTCCGTCCCGGCTGGCGAGAACCAGGTCGGGACGGAAGGAGACCACGCCCTCGACGCTCGCGTCCAATCCACCCACACGCGGGATCGAGCGCGCGGCGTCGGGAAAGTCCGAGAAGTCGGAGACGGCCACGAGTTGGTCCCCGGCGCCGATGGCGAACACAATCTCCGTCAAGTTGGGCGCGAGCGTAACGATCCGCCGCGGGACGGCGGTCGGAGGGGAGGGGAACGACCCCTGACGGCAGAAGAGCGCCGCGCCGGCGAGGGCAGCCGCGGGAAGAAGGGCGCGGAGCCGGCGGGAACGGCCTCTCCGGCTACCCCTGAGACTCGGCTTCTTCCAGATCGTTCGGCAGTCCGAGGCGCATGCAGGCCGCGTCATACATCTGCCGCGCCGCCTTCTGAGCGTTCTGAAGCTCGGCCAGGCGGTCCTTCACCTTCGCGAGCTCCTCCTGGATGAGCACCTCGAGCTCGGTGATCTCCCGTTTGGTGACGGACATCGTGTTCTCGTAAAACTTCTTCTGCTCCGCGAAAAGACTCATCGCTCCTCCAACAGTGTCAACTCCCGAGGCCCTCGTCCGGCCCCGCCGTCAAGGCTTCACGTCCACGACGACCGTGCGCCACATCTTCACCGGCACGCCGAGCTTCGTCGGCGCCCGGAATTTCGCCTTCCGGACCGCGTCCAGCACCGCTTCGTTGACCCCCATGCTGGAGGCAATCCCCTGCTGGATCCTCCCCTCAGTCACATTTCCATTCTCGTCCACGAGGACGAGGATGATCACCTTGCCGGCGACCCGCTGCTGGCGGGCCATCGGAGGATACAGGACGTGGGGCGCAGTCAGGAGGGCGGGTTCGACGACGCCCGCGCCCGGACCGACGAGCTCTCCACGCGTGACCTCGGGCTCGGGGGGAAGGGTAGGCCTGGGCACCGCGGTCGGCGGCGGAGGCGGTTCGGTCGGCTCGGGTGACGGCTCGACCGGAGCGGGGTCGGGCACCTCGGCCGGGAGGAGAGTCGGTTCGGGATCGGCATAGACGGCCGTCGCGGCCGGGGTCGGGGCAGCTTCCTTCGGGGTGCGGCGCGCCTCGGCCTCGAGCGTCTTCTGCATCTCCTTCTTCCTGACCGCGAGCTGGCGGGCCACCTCGTCCTCCACGGTCCGCGGATCGAAGCCCGCAATCGCCGGAGCCGGCGGGGTCGAGAGAGGCGCCGCCGCCGGGGCCGCGGAAGGCGTCGTGGGCACGGCGGTCGGCGGAGCCTGGGTGCCCGATGCCGAACGGTCCCGCAGCGTGATCCACGCCGCGCCCGCGAGCAGGACCGCCGCCGCTATTGCGATCGTCGCGTAGAGCTTCGTGC
>JBHENW010000032.1:0-12282 GCA_046261875.1 Thermoanaerobaculia bacterium
GCGCGGAGCCTCGCCGCCTCCGTGGAGATGGCGACCGAGATGACGCACATGCCGCGCGCGGAGGTCGACGCCCGGCTCCAGCGCGGACTGCGGCACCCCGAGTTCCTCCCGATCCCCGTCGTCGAGAACCTGCGCATCGAGGAGGTCGCCGCGATCCAGGCCAGGGCCCCCGAGCATCCGGAGTTCGCGATCGCGGTCTCGCAACGCCGCCTCTACCGGCACGGGCGGTCGGCCGCCCACGCCCTGGGATACCTCTCCGAAGCGACGCCCGACCAGATCCGGCGCATGAAGGAGGTGTACCGGCTCGGGGACTGGATCGGCCAGAAGGGGATCGAGTCGACCTACGAACGGCTGCTCGCGGGGACCAACGGCGAGCGCCGCGTCATCGTGGACTCGCACGGGCGCGAGATTTCCGAGGAGAACCGGATCGAGGCGCGCCCGGGACAGAACCTGTTCGTGACGATCGACCTGCCGCTCCAGCAGATCGCCGAGGAGTACTTCCGCGACCGCGTCGGAGCCGCGGTGGCTCTCGATCCGAAGACGGGCGACATCCTCGCGATGGTCTCTTCCCCCTCATACGACCCGAACTGGTTCACCCGCCGGGTTACCTCCCGGGAGTGGTCGAGCCTGCTCTCCAACCGCGACCACCCGCTGCAGAACCGCGCGCTCCAGAGCGCGTATCCGCCCGGCTCCGTCTTCAAGGTCTTCATCGCATACGGCGCCCTGGCCCGGGGGCTCGTGGACCCCGAGTGGCGGGTCTTCTGCCCGGGGCACGCCAGCTTCTACGGGAGGACCTTCCGCTGCCATCGGGAGGGAGGCCACGGCTGGGTCCATCTGCGGGACGCGATCAAGGTCTCCTGCGACGTGTACTTCTACAACCTCGGCCGCCGGCTCGGGATCGACCGGATCGCCGAGATCGCGCGCGACTTCGGATTCGGCGAGCCGACCGGGGTGGACCTGTCCTTCGACCGGTCGGGTCTGGTGCCATCGGAAGAGTGGGCCCTCACGAAGCGCAAGGCGCGCTGGTACCCGAGCGAAACGATCTCGGTCTCGATCGGCCAGGGCCCCATCCTCGTCACGCCGCTCCAGATCGCTCGGGCGCTCTCGGGTCTCCTGCAGCAAGGCCGGCTGCCGACGCCGCACCTCTTCATGGCGGGTCAGGATCCGCGCACGGGCCGCCGTCTTCGGTATTCGCCGGAGTGGCGCACGAGCACGCTGCTGGAGCCGGAGAAGCTGGCGATCGTGAAGAACGGGATGTGGGCCGTCTTGAACGAGCCCGGCGGCACGGCCTACCTCTCCCGCGTGCCCGGGGTCGAGGCCGGCGGCAAGACCGGGACGGTGCAGGTCGTCGGCCGGGAGTCGCAGCCCCGGCCGGGCGTGGACGTCCGCAAGCTCGAGGACCACGCCTGGTTCGCCGGCTTCGCTCCGATGGAGGACCCCAAGATCGTCGTCGTGGTTTTCGTGGAGAACGGCGGACACGGGTCCGCGGCCGCCGCGCCCCTCGGCAAGCTCCTCCTCGCCCACGCGGCCGGCAAGCCGATCGAGCGGCCTCCCGCGCCGTCCCCTCTCCAGCGCGCGAGCTTCTCCTTCGATCGGCCGCCCTCCGGGGGGACCTACCGGTGATCAGCCGCGTCATTCCGGTTCCCCGCCGGCTGGACCTCGTGGTGCTCGGTTGCGCGGTCACCCTCGCCGTCCTGGGGGTTCTCTTCGTCGCGTCGACGACAGGCGGCGGACGGCTCGCGGGGCTCGCGACACGGCAGGCCCTCTGGGTCGCGATCGGGATCGCGGCGATGGGCGCCGCGGTCCTCGTGGACTACCGCACGCTCCTCAAGCTCTCCTTCGCCATGTACTGTCTGAGCCTCCTGCCGCTGGCGTACCTGCTCTTCTTCGGCGAATCCATCGCGAACGTGAAGTCGTGGATCCGGATCGGGGGCTTCCAGTTCCAGCCGGCGGAGCTCGCGAAGGTCGCGACGGCGGTGCTCGTCGCCTACCTGTTCGAGAACGAGGACGATGCGCGGATGCGTGCGGGCACGTTCCTCAAGCTCGCCGTGATCGTCGGGATCCCCTTCGTGCTCGTCGCGGCCCAGCCCGACTTCGGCGTCGCCTCCACTTTCCTTCCGATCCTCTTCGTCGGGCTCTTCTTCGGCGGGCTCCCCGCCCGCGCGTGGATCGCCCTCGGCCTCATCTTGCTCATCCTGGCGGGCGCGGGGTGGCTGCTCCTGAAGGACTACCAGAAGCAGCGAATCGGCACGTTCATCGACCCGGAGGCGGACGTGCTCGGCGCCGGATACCAGGTGCGGCAGTCCAAGATCGCCGTCGGCTCCGGCGGTTTCTTCGGCAAAGGCTTCCGCGCCGGCACCCAGAGCCAGCTGCGATTCCTGCCGGTTCAGCACACGGACTTCATCCTCGCGGTCATCGCGGAGGAATGGGGCTTCCTCGGAGTCATCCTCGTCCTCGGGCTCTTTGCCGGTCTTCTCCTGCGCGCCCTCAAGCTCTCCCGGGTCGCGCGCGATCGCGGCGGCGTCTTCCTCATCCTCACCCTGTCGGGAATGATCTTCTTCTCCGTGACGATCAACTCGGCCATGATGATCGGGCTGCTTCCGACGACGGGAATCCCGCTTCCGCTCGTCTCCTACGGAGGCTCCTCGGTGGCCACGACTTTCCTGGCGATCGGGCTGATCCTCGGAGTGGAGTACCGCCGCTTCGCCAACGCGTGAAAAAGGAGCTCCTCATCAACGCCACCCCGCCGGAAACGCGGGCCGCGTTGCTGGAGAACGGACGGACGGTCGAGGTGCTCCACGAGCGGCGCGGACGACAGGGTCTCGTCGGCAACGTCTACCTCGGGAGGGTGCACCGCGTCCTGACGGGGATGCAGGCGGCTTTCGTCAGCCTCGGCCTGGAGCGCGACGCGTTCCTCTATGTGGAGGACGCCGTGCCGCACCCGGTGGATCTGGAGCTCGCGGAGGAAGCCGACGCTTCGGCGGAGGACGGCGGCGGGGCCTCCGAGCGGCCACGCATCGACGACCTCCTCAAGGAAGGGGAGGAGATCGTCGTCCAGGTCAGCAAGGATCCGCTCGCCGGGAAGGGGCCGCGTGTCACCTCGAGCCTCTCGTTGCCCGGTCGCCTGCTCGTGTACCTCCCGGCGGTACGGCAGATCGGGATCTCGCGGCGGATCGGCGATGAAGCCGAGCGCGAACGCCTCCGCCGGATCCTCGAAGGCTTCGGAGACGAAGGCGGATTCATTGCGCGCACCGCCGCCGCCCGAGCGACGGAAACGGAGCTGGAAGCCGACCGTCGATACCTGACCGGCCTGGCCGCCCGCATTGCGCGGAAGGCCCAGAACGCGTCCGCGCCGCTCCTGCTCCAGCGCGAGCTCGACCTCGCGCTGCGCGTGGCGCGCGACCTCGCGGGTCCCGACTTCGAGACGATCCGGGTGGACGACCCGCCGACGCACGCCCGCCTCGCCGAGTTCCTCGGCGCGGTGGCGCCCTCTCTGCTCCCGGGGCTGGAGCTCTACGAGGAGGGTGAGCCGCTCTTCGACCGTCACGGTGTCGAGGCGGAGATCGAGAATGCCCTGAAGAGCCGCGTACCGCTCTCCTCCGGGGGGTCGATCGTCATCCATCAGACGGAGGCCCTCGTCGCGATCGACGTCAACACGGGCCGCTATGTCGGCGAGGAGGACCTGGAGGCAACGGTCTTCGCGACCAACTGCGAGGCGATCCCCGAGGTCGCGCGGCAGATGCGGCTGCGAGACCTCGGCGGCCTGCTCGTCGTGGATTTCATAGACATGCAGGACACCGACCACCGGAGGGAGGTTGTCGAGCGGTTCGAAGCGGAGCTCTCACGGGACCGCGCGCGCACGCGGATCCTCCAGATCTCCGAGTTCGGACTCGTGGAAGTCACGCGGCAGAGGTCGCGGGGGAACCTGGAACGGATACTCACCCGGTCCTGCCCGGACTGCGCCGGGAGCGGCCGCGTCAAGACGGACCTGACCGCGGCTCTCGACCTTCGTCGGGCCGTGACGAGGACCACGACCCTCTTTTCGTCGGGCGAGACCGTGCGGGTGCGCGTGACGCCGGGGCTCGCGCGGGTCCTGATCGAGAGCGAACCGCCGATCCTGGGGGACGTGGAGCAGCGGCTGGGAATCTCCATCGAGCTCGTGCCCGACGAGACCCTCCCGCCAGGGGGGTATTCGGTCGAGTGAGGCGACACTAAATCGCTTTGGATGAGTTGTTTACGTCGGGCTGGCGAGAGGCCTGGCCGCAGAAATAAAACCCGGGGAGCGGCCTGTTCTTCAAGACAGCACGCGATACCTTCCTTCCCGGCCCCGACCTGAGTTGTCGGGGCCGCCTTTTTTAGGCCTTCTAGGGGTCGTTCGTGCATATTGCATTTTTTGGACGGCAGGATCCCGGAAAATGCAGGAATGCACGATTGACCCCTATCTATGAAGGGAGGCGTAGAGTCCCTCGACCTCCTGGAGGGTCGTCGCCTGGGCGGCGGTCTTGTCCTCCCGGATCCGGACGATGCGTGGGAAGCGTAGCGCATAGCCGGAGCGGTGCCGTGTGCTCTTCTGGATGGTATCGAACGCCACCTCGAGGACGACGTCGGGCGCGACGGCACGCACGGGGCCGTACCGGCCGACGGTGATCTTGCGGAAATGCGTCCCCATCCGGCGGATCTCCTCGTCGGTCAAGCCGGAGTACGCCTTCCCGATGTTGACGATCCGCTCGCCGTCGCGCACCCCGAAGGTGTAGTCGGAGAGCATCCCGGCCCGCTTCCCGTTGCCCTGCTCGACCGCCGTCACGACGACGTCGAGGGTCGCCACCGCCTTCTTGAACTTCCGCCACGCCCGCCCGCGCTTTCCGGCCTGGTAGGGCGAGTCAAGGCGCTTCATCATCAGGCCTTCGTTTCCCCGCGCCCGCGCTTCCGAGAAAAGGCGCTCGAGCTCGTCGGGAGTCCGGGCCCGCTCCACGTTGGAGAGGAGCAGTTTGCCGCCGGCGGCGATCTCCTCCAGCGCCGCGCGCCGCGCCGTCCAGGGCTCCTCGAAGAGCGGCTGTCCGTCCCGGGCGAGGCAGTCGTAGGCGATGAAAGTCACCGGGAACTCGGCCAGGAGATCCGCCGTCGGCGCCTTGCGGCCCAGCCTCCGCTGGAGACGGAAGAAGGAGTCGGGCCGCCCGTCCCGGTAGGCCAGGATCTCGCCGTCGAGCAGGAAGGACCCTGGAAGCAGCGCGAGGCCGAGCGCCACTTCAGGGAACTGCGCAGTGACGTCGTCGAGGGTGCGCGAGAAGAGCGCGACGTGGGAGCCCGCCTTGTGCGCATGGGCGCGGATCCCGTCGAACTTGTCCTCAACGGCCAGCAGCTCGAGCTCTCCCGCGATCTCCTCCGCCTGCTCGACCGGCGAAGCGAGCATGAAGCCGATCGGGTGAAAGAGCCGGAACTGGATGTGGTCGAGACGCCCCTCCCGCGCGCGAAGGGCCGTCTCGCCGATGTCCCCGCTGTCGCGGTGGGCCCGGCCGACGGCCTCGCGGTCGAGGCCGAAGGCGCGGGCGACGGCTTCCTCGACGGTCGTGACGTCGGCGCCGATGCGCAACCCGCCGGACAGGGTTTTGAGCAGGTACTTGCCTTCGACGGGAGACGCCAGGCGCAGAATCTCTTCGAGGGCCCGCTGTTTCTCTGCGGCCTTGCGCAGCCGGGAAAGCTCCCGCAGTCGCTCGTCCACGGCGCGCACGGTCAGTTGCCCGCCGGATGCGGCAGGCAGAAGGAGCGAGATCGCCTCCCCGAGGTCTCCGATCGCGCGCGCCGACGCGCCCAGCGTCTCGAGGTCCCAGCCGGTCACCTCCGAGGCCGCCTTCGCGACCGTGGACCAGCCCACCGAGGTGACCGCCTGCTCCCACTCCGCGAACGGCGCGCCGGAGAGGAGCCGAGCGGCCACGGGGAGGTCTTCCCGGACGACCCGCTGGAGGCAGCCGGCGAGGAGCCCGATCTTCGCGAGCTTCCCCCGCTCGCCCGCGACCTGCTCGAGCGTCTCCGCGACGAGCGAGTACGGCGTCGGGGCTTCGCCGGTGGAGCTCACGGCTCCTCGAGGCGCCGTTCGCCCGCCGCCGGCATGGGGAACGCCTCGACGCCGCGCCCCCGCAGGATCCGCGCGAAGTCGTGGGCGTATCCGTGCATGGTGATCACGCGGCGCGCTCCGACCTGTGCGACGTGCTCCACGAGCTCGGGGAAATCGGCGTGGTCGGAGAACGGGATCAGGACCTCCGCGTCGTAATCGGCGCGGGAAGCCTCCCGCACGGCCCATCCGGAGCAGTACACGATCCGGCGCCGTTTGACGTTGCGGACCATCGGCGTGCGCGCGCAGCGGGGCGGGGCGATGAGGGCTTCTCCCACCGCGGGCGGCCCGTCTTCGTAGGCGCGCGAGGTCGGGTACCGGAAGCCGGCCGCTTCGAATTCCGGAAGGAGCTTCCACGCGGCGCCGTGCAGGACCGTCGGGATGCCGGCCTCCGTGAGGATCAGGGCGGCTTCCTGCGCCTTTCCGAAGGCGTACGCCAGGACGACGGGAACCGTCTCCCGTGCGGTCGCTTCGCGGCACGCCGCGACGAGCCGGGACTCGATCTGCTCGCGCGGCGGGAAGTGGAAGACCGGCAGGCCGAAGGTCGTCTCGGTCATCAGGACGTCCGCCGCCGGGGTCTCGACGGGCCGGGCCGTGCGACCCGCGCGCCGCTTGAAGTCTCCCGTGTAGAGCAGCGACCCGCCGCCACCGGTGAACAGGAGCTGGGCGGAGCCCAGGACGTGGCCCGCGGAAACGAAGCGCAGCGCGTGGCCGTCCGCGCTCGGTCCCTCGCCGTAGGCGAATTCCCGCGTCCGTCCGTTCCAATCCGGGTTGCGCCGGCGGTACACCGCGGCGGTTTCCTTGGTGGACCAGATCTCTCCATGCCCGGATGCCGCGTGGTCCGCGTGGGCGTGAGTCAGGATCGCGCGGGCAACCGGCTGCGCCGGATCTACGAAGGCGTCGAGCGCGGGCGAGTAGAGCCCATCGGGCCGGCTCTCCAGCCAGGGGCTCACGGTCTCGTCGAGCAAGCGCGCGAGGGGTTCGGGGGTCGCGGGGTCCATCTCTTCCTCGGGGTCTTCAGGCTCCACTGGAGCCGGGGATTCTCTCAAAGAGCTCCCCGATCACCCGCGCCCGGTGGTGGAAGATCCCTTCGAGCTGGCGGCGGACAGAGAGCCGATGGGCGAGCCGGCCAAGGACGCCGAAAGGCAGCTCGTACTCGACACGGTCCTCCATCCGCGTGCCGCCGTGCTGCGGCGTGAACCGGTGCGTGTGGACCCACCGGCGGTACGGACCCCGCTCCTGCACGTCCTCGAAGAAGTCCTCCGGCTCCCACCGGGAGATTCGCGTCGTCCACCCCAGCGTGAGTGCTGCCCAGCGGATCCGGTAGGCGATGCGGCTCCCGCGTTCGAGAGGGCCGGGCGGCGCGCCGACGATTCGGAACCCGAGAGACCGTGGCGTGATTCGGGTGAGGTTGCCGGGGTCCGAGAAGAAAGCCCAGACCTGCGGCCGGGGAGCCGGAATCCACTGATCGCGTTCGAGGAGGTGCAGGGAAGGGACCGCGGGGCCTACTGCTGAGGGAGCAGTCCGAAGAGCGGAAGGGTAACGACCGTCTGCAATCCCGGGGGGGCCGCGGTGACGAAATGGATCGCGTTCACGACGCAGCCGACCGTTGCGCGGTCGCCGTGGAATCCGCCGGTCACCACGAGGTTCACCGGGGGATCTCCCTGGATCTCGATCCGGTCGGACGGCTCCGAAACGCCGACGGCCATCGTCAGGTCGAGCTCGACTTTCGTGTCGCCCTCCGCCCGCACGACGGCGACCTGGTGGAGACCGAGGACCCGGCCGGGCGCCACGCCGTCGGTCTCGTGCTCGGCCAGCACAGGCTCGATCGTCTCGCTGATCTGGTCGATCGGAAACCCCAGGCCGACGGCGATGATGGCGGCGGATTCCGATAACCCGACGTGGCCGAGCTTGCGCGCCGCGACGCCGTTTTCGAATTCCTCGCGCGTCAGGCCGGCCCCCACCTTTGCCCGCAGCGGACCGCGTCGCTTCGCCGCGTCGACCCGACGCGTCACGCGGACTTTCTCGACTCGGACGCAAGCGGCGGCCGCCGCGAGGGCGAGCCGGTCCATGACGAGGCCCGGGTTGACCCCTGTGCCGAGCACGGCGACGCCGCGATCCCGCGCGCGCTGGTCTATGCGGCGAGCCGCGGCGGCGTTTTTCAGCTCCGGATACGACAGCTCCTCGCAGGTGGAGACGACGTGGAAGCCCGCGTCGATGGCCTCCTCGATCTGGCCCGTCACGGAGTCCAGCCGCGACCCGGTGCAGAGCACGACGACGTCCTGCTTGCCGCGGGAATCGCGGCTGCGGCTGTAGAGAGCCGCGGTCGAGGCGTCGATCGGCATTTCCGGCGCGCCCGGGGCGTCGAGCAGAGAGGCGAGAGGCCGGCCCGCCTTGTCGGGGGCCGGGTCGGCGGCGCCGAGAATCTCAATGCCCTCCCGGCCCGCCAGGGCCCGGGCGGTCTCGACACCGATCGGACCCAGACCGACGAGGGCGATGCGCGCGCGATGGTTCCTTTCCAAGTCTGGCTCCGGCGCAACCTTATTTTCTCGCGGGGGTCGAAGGCAATCCTCTCTCCGGAACGCCCCGAAGCAGGAGGATCGCGGCGACCATGAAGAGCGCCAGCGAGCCGACCGCGATGCGGTACGCGGATTCCTTGCCGATCCGGCTCGAAAGCCCGTCCACGAGCAGCGCCCAGAGCAGCGGCCCGACGATCGCGGCCGCGCGGCCCGACAGCGCGAGCAGCCCGAAGAAGCGGCCCGCCTCCGCGTCCGGCACGAGCGTGAGCAGCAGCGGCCTCTCCGTCGTCCAGATCCCGCCGAAAACGAAACCGAGTAGAGCTCCCGAGGCCCAGAAGACCGGAAGGGAAGGCGACATCGCGACGGCAAGGAGGCCCACCGTCCAGCCGGAGAGGATTCCGAACAGGGTCCGGCGCGGTCCGACCCGGTCGGAGATCAGGCCGGCCGCGAAGGAGCCGATGACGGCGGGAACGGTCAGAGCGACGAAGAGCGTCGCCTCGCCGCCCGGCGCGAGCCCCAGCACCGACACCGCGAAGATCGCCATGAAGGCGATCGCCGTCCCGAGCGCGTCCTGGTAGCAGTACGAAGCGAAGAGGAACCGCAGGAGCCCGGGGTGGCGGCGCGCGTCCCGGTACGCCTGGAGGGTGCCGGCAAAGACGTCCCGCAGGCGCACGGCCGCGCGGGCCCCGGCGGCCGGCAGGGCGTCCCGGCAGAACACGAAGAAGGGGAGGGCGAAGGCGAGAAAGAGCAGCGCCGTCGGAAGGAAGACGGCCTCGCGCCCCGAACGGCCGAGAAAACTCCAGCGGCCCGAGACGAGCGGCAGCATCAGGAGCACGCCAACGATCGATCCGACGTAGCCGAGCGCCGTGCCGAGGCCCGACAGGCGGCCGCGCTCGGATTCCGGCACGAGCTCCGGGAGCATCGCGTTGTAGAAGGGGAGGGCGAGCTGGTACGCCGTGTTCGCGACGGCAAAGGCAGCGAGCAGCAGGAAGAGGAGGGTCGGCCGGGATACGGGGAGCCGGGCGAGCGGGTGAAGCAAGGCGGTCGCCGTGACACAGGCGAGCGTCAACCACACCACCCAGGGCTTGCGCCGGCGACGGGCGTCGGAGATGGCTCCGAAGAAGGGCGCCGCGACGAGGACGACGGCGGAGGAAAAGCTCGTGGCGAGCGAGAAAGCCGTGTTCGAGGCGAGCTTCTCCGTGACGATCCAGACCGCGAAATAGAGCGTCGCGATGTTCATCGAGAAGATCGTGTTGGCGAAGTCGTAGAGCGCCCAGCTCCACCGCTCTCTGGCGGGCGCCCGAGCGAGGACGATGAGCTCCCCGTCCGGCGCGATCCGGACGCGGTGAGGCGATGCGGAGTCCATGCCTTCCGCTAGGATACGAAAGAGGAGAACGACCCATGCCCAGCAGGCTCGTGACCGCGGCCGCGGCCGCCATCCTTCTGCTCTTCGCGCCCCGGCCCGCCGCCGGGCAATCCGAGACGACGCGCGTCACGCTCGCGCTCGTGGGAGGGCGCATCGTGGACGGCTACGAGGGCCGTCCGATCGACGACGGGATCATCCTCGTCGCCGGTGAGCGCATCGCGGCGGTGGGAAGGCGCTCCGAGATCCCGGTTCCCGCCGGCGTGACCCAGATCGACACACGCGGCATGACGGTGCTGCCGGGTCTCGCCGACATGCACGTCCACCTGATGATCCTCGGGCACGGCGACTACGAGCACTGGGACACCACGTACCGTTCCCGCTTCCGTAACGAGATCATGCCCGCCGCCGCGCGGCAGCTGCTCCGGGCGGGCGTGACGTTCGCGCGCGACCTCGGCGCCCCGCTCGAGGACAGCGTGGAGGTCAAGCGGCGGATCGAGAAAGGGGAGATCCCCGGTCCGCGGCTCTTCATCTCGGGTCCCTTCATCCAGCACCGGCCGTACGCGGAGTACGAAAAAGAGTTCCGGTGGGGCGTCAACGGTGCCGCCGACGCGCGCGCCAAGGTCCAGAAGCTCATCGCGGGCGGCGTGGACGTCATCAAGCTCATCGACCAGGACCAGATGACCGACGAGGAGGTCCGAGCCGTGGTCGAGACGGCGCACGCGGCCGGCAAGCCCGTGGTCGCGCACGCGCACCGCGAGGACGAGATCCGGATCGGGCTGAAGCACCGCGTGGACTGCTTCGAGCACACGGGCCTGGCGACCGAGCCCGGCTATCCCGAGGACATCCTGGCCGGACTGAGAAAGCGCAACCAGACCCTCGCCTGGTGCCCGACGATCGGCCCGCTCTACCTCTCCGAGTACACCGCGGACGTGTTCCCGGAGCGTCTCGACGACCCGGCCTGGCAGGAGGGCCTCGCGCCCGACCTCGTCCTGGACATCCGCAAGTCCCTCCGAAACATCGCCGGCCTCCCGTACTTCAGCCTCGTCCGGCGGCGGATTCCCACGCTCGCCAACAAGTTCAGGCAGCTTCGCGAGACGGGCGTCACGATGCTCGTCGGCACCGATTCCGGCATCCCGGGCAACTTTCACACGGACTCCACCTGGCGGGAGCTGACGACCTGGGTGCGGCTCGGCATGACGCCGATGCAGGCGATCGCCGGCGCAACCCGGTGGCCCGCGGTCTGGCTGAAGAAGGAGAAAGACCTCGGCACCCTCGCGCCGGGACGGTACGCAGATATCATCGCGGTCCGCGGCGACGTGCTGACGTCCATCGAGCTCCTCCAGAACGTCAGCGTCGTCGTCAAGAACGGCGTTCGCGTCCGCTAGGAGGCATTCCATGTCGGATCAGCGTGATGTGCAGGGCCCTTCCGGGACTTCCGCGGGCGAACGGGGGATGGCCGACGAGCTGCGCGCGCTCGGCCAGTCCTTTTCCGCCCTGGGGCGCACGGCATTTCGGGAAGGGCGCGTCCTCTCGGTCGAGCTGCTGCGATCGGTGCGGGGGGTCGTGGACCGGGCCCGGGAAGAGATCGAAAAGCTGACGGCCGAAAAGCGCTGAGGGGACTCCGCCGCCTTCCCGGGCGATAGAATCGTGCCCCCATGCGGATCCGGTCGCACGTGGCCCTGGCGCTTCTCGCCGCTTCGCTCTCCGCCGGTTGCGCGAGCTCCTCTTCCGAGGGCGGATGGAAGGTGCTCGAGGCGACGGTCGTGGGCCGTGAGCGCCAGTCGCCGGGAGAGGGGGGCGCGAGCTATCGGGGGACGGGGAACTACTATCTCGTCTTCGAGACGCGGGAAGGCGACGCCACGGCGACCTACACGTTCCTCGTCACCGAGAGGCAATACGCCCGGTATCCCGAAGGCAGCCGGGTGCAGATCGTCATCGCCGACAACAACCTGCGGGAGATCCGTCCCCTCCGCTAGGAGGAGATCCTTCCCGCGGCATCCCGTTTGCTCCCGGATCCGCACGTGGCCCGAAGACCAGCCTCCCGCGCTCCCGATCCGGGCCGGCGGCCCGCCGGCGGCGGTACCCGCCCGCTCGAGCCGGAGGTCCTTCCCCCCGAATCGCAGTGGGTCGAGCGGATCGCCTGGCTCATGGACCGATCCATTCCGATCGGCAAGAGGTGGTCGGTCGGGCTCGACGCGATCATAGGCCTCGTTCCCGGAGTGGGAGACGTGGCGGGCATCCTCGTCGGCAGCGCGATCGTCGCCGCGGCGATCAAAGCGCGCCTGCCC
>JBHENW010000033.1:0-25263 GCA_046261875.1 Thermoanaerobaculia bacterium
CGCACCGCCTCGTAGGCCTCCGTCGAGTCCACGGAGAGCTGATGCACGCCGCGGTGGACGTTGGCGTAGAAACGGGCGTAGATGTCCGCCTCCGCCTCGATCACGGCCATCGGTTTCTGCGTGGTGGCCGCGTTGTCGAGATAGACGAGGGGCTTGCCGTGGACCTGCTGGCGCAGGATCGGGAAGTCCCGGCGGATCCGCTCGACGTCGTAAGCGGCGGACGTTTCGCGCAGCGGCGCGGCGATGCTCATGACAGGTCTCCCGCGCCCGCCGCTCCCGGCAGGCGCAACCCCAGGAACCCCTCGACCCCTTCGCGGATCTCCGGGATCCGGATGCGGCCGGCGACGTCCGCCGCGAACGCATAAATGAGCAGCGCCCGGGCGTCCTCTTCGGAGATGCCTCGCGAGCGGAGGTAGAACATCGCGTTCTGGTCGATCTGGCCGATCGTCGAGCCATGCCGGCATTTCACGTCGTCCGCACGGATCTCCAGCGCCGGGGTCGAGTTCACGAGCGCGTCGCGCGAAAGGAGCATGTTCCGGTTCGTCTGCATCGCGTCGGTCTTCTGCGCGTCCGGGCGCACGATGATCTTGCCGTGGAAGACTCCCCGCGACTTACCGTCCAGGATGCCCTTGTAGAGCTCGCGGCTGGAGCAGTGCGGGCTCGCGTGGTCGATGAGCGTGTGGTTGTCGAGGTGCTGTGCGCCGTTGCCCACGAAAAGGCCGTTCAGCATGCACTCCCCCCCGACGGCGGCCAGCAGGACGTTGACGTCCGTGCGCGCGAGCGCGCCGCCGAGAGCGAGGTTGTGGGAAGTGAAGTTGCTCGACTGCTCCTGCCGGACCTCCACGGTGTGGACGTGATGCCCCAACATGCTCTCGAACTGCACCTTGTAGTGGTCGATGACCGAGCCGTCACCCGCCACGATCTCGGTGACGGCGTTGGTCAGGTAGCGGCCGCCTCCGATGTATGTCTCGACGATCGATCCCTGCGCGCCCTTGCCCGCGAGGATGAGCGTTCGTGGGTGGGAGACCGAAGGCTCCCGGGCCTCCTCCGACAGGAAGACGAGATGGATCGGATGTGTCTCGACCGCGCCGTCCCCGAGGTGGATGAACGCGCCGTCCTCGAAGAACGCAGTGTTCCACGCCACGAACGGCTGCGTTTCCCAGGACGCATGCCGGGCGAGCTTCGCATCGAGGCCCGACTTTCCGTCGCGCAACGCCTCCCCGAGGGCCATGACGCGGACCTTTGCCCCCGCGGGCGGGAGCGTCGAGAGGTCCGCCCGGTACTGCCCGTTGACGAAGACGAGCTGTGCCCCGGCCGGGAGCTTCCAGGCCCCCGAAGACTGTCTCTGGTCGGCCGAAAGGGCGTCGTCTTTCGGCGGCGCGAGGCGCCACGCCGTCTTCGCGATGGGCGCGGGATTCGTATAACGCCACGCTTCGTTGCCGGCCGCCGGAAAGCCGAGCTCCTCGAAGCGGGCCATGGCGCCGGCGCGGAGAGCACGGAGCCAGGGGGGGTCGGTGCGGCGCTCGCCGGCGAACCGCTCGAACTCTGGCCGGTAGAGGGAGACGAGGCCCTTCTCCTCGGCGACGGCGGACATCAGTGGACCGTGGCGATCGCGGCCGGCTGCAGGGAAGGAGGCTCCTTCTCCAGCCAGGAGTAGCCCTTCTCCTCGAGCTCCAGCGCGAGCTCCTTGCCGCCCGAGAGGGCGATGCGGCCGTCGATCAGGACGTGGAGGAAGTCCGGAACGATGTAGTTGAGCAGCCGCTGGTAGTGGGTCACGACGATCATCGAGCGGTCGGCGCTGCGCAGCGCGTTGACGCCGGACGCGACGGTGCGCAGCGCGTCGATGTCCAGGCCTGAGTCGGTCTCGTCCAGGATCGCGAGCGACGGCTCGAGCACGGCCATCTGGAAGATCTCGTTGCGCTTCTTTTCTCCGCCCGAGAACCCCTCGTTGACCGGCCGGCGGACGAGCTCCTCCTCGATCGCCACGAGGTGCGCCTTGTCGCGGGTGAGCTGGAGGAAATCGATCGCGTCGAGCTCGGGCAGGCCGCGGTGCTTGCGGATGGCGTTCAGGGCGTTCTTCAGGAAGTAGACGTTCGAGACGCCGGGGATCTCGACCGGGTACTGGAAGGCGAGAAACACGCCCTCGCGCGCCCTCATCTCGGGCGCCATCGCGAGGAGGTCCTGGCCCCTGTAGAGGACCTGGCCCTCCGTCACGTCGTACCCGGGACGCCCCGCCAGGACGTGCGCGAGCGTGCTCTTGCCCGAGCCGTTGGGGCCCATGATGGCGTGGACTTCACCGGCGTTCACGGTCAGGTCCACGCCGCGCAGGATCTCGTTGCCCGCGACCGAGGCGTGGAGGTTCTTGATCTCGAGCATCGGCGTGGCCGTCGTTCGAGCGCTCATCCGACGCTCCCTTCCAGCGAAACGCCGAGCAGCTTCTGCGCTTCCACCGCGAACTCCATCGGCAGCTCCTTGAAGACCACCTTGCAGAAGCCGCTGACGATCATGTTCACGGCCTCCTCGGGCGAGATGCCGCGCTGCTGGAAGTAGAAGATCTGGTCCTCGCCGATCTTCGACGTGGACGCTTCGTGCTCCATCTGCGCGGTCGAGTTGAGGACTTCGATGTACGGGAAGGTGTGCGCGCCGCACTTGTCGCCGATGAGGAGCGAATCGCACTGGGAGTAGTTGCGCGCGCCATCCGCCTTCCCCAGGATCTTCACCAGGCCGCGGTAGGTGTTCTGCCCGTGCCCGGCCGAGATCCCCTTGGCGACGATCGTGGACTTCGTGTTCTTCCCGATGTGGATCATCTTGGTGCCCGTGTCGGCCTGCTGGTAGTTGTTCGCGAGCGCGACGGAGTAGAACTCGCCGATCGAATCGTCGCCGAGGAGGATGCAGCTCGGGTACTTCCAGGTGATCGCGGAGCCCGTCTCGACCTGCGTCCAGGAGATCTTCGAGGCCTTCCCCTGGCACTTGCCGCGCTTGGTCACGAAGTTGTAGATGCCGCCCTTCCCGGTCTCGTCGCCGGGATACCAGTTCTGGACCGTCGAGTACTTGATCTCGGCGCGGTCGAGCGCCACGAGCTCGACGACCGCGGCATGGAGCTGGTTCTCGTCGCGGATGGGCGCCGTGCAGTTGTGAACGGCAAAGCCCTTGACGAGGTAGCTGTGGGGCTCCTCTTTCGTCTCGAAGTTGTAGACGAACCCGTCATAAGGCTGACGCCCGACCTTCCGGATCGGGACGAGGAAGTAACCGTCGCGGAGCTTCGCTCGATGCGAACGCGTGTTTTCCGCGTTGTAGATCGTGTACTTCTTCTTGTGGCGGACCACATGCCCGTCTCGCATCGTCTCGTCGAAAGCCTCACGGATGTTGATGCAAGCGAAGACTCCCTGGCGGGCCAGCAGCTCCTGGACTTGAAAAGCCAGCTGCCGGGAAATCGTGGCTGCGCGATGCACCGTGAGCCGCCCGATCCGGGAAACGCTGCCATCGCCCTTGTAATAGGTCTCGATCACACGCTTCTGGCGCTCGGGTGGAAGATCCATGACCGCCTTGCTGAACCGCTTGTGCTCGGCGTAGCGGCCACCGTGCTCTTCGCACAGGCGCCAGAGCTTCTTCGAATAGACCACCACGTACGCGCCGTGCCGCTTCTGG
Organism: Thermoanaerobaculia bacterium; assembly: GCA_046261875.1. GTDB lineage: Bacteria > Acidobacteriota > Thermoanaerobaculia > UBA5066 > Gp7-AA6 > JBHENW01. Next base: position 3,649 of record JBHENW010000033.1, read on the forward strand.
TCGTAAGTGATCGAAGGGTCTTTCCCGGTGACCCGCCGGACCAGCTCGCAGAGCTCCTGGATGTGCTCGGTTTCATGGCTTCCGAATGAGAACTCGACCGCCTGGTGCCCGTTGAATACCGTCGCACAACCCTCCGCGACGTAATAGCCGAGCAGCGCGAGGAAATCGTCGCTGAGGGTCGGATCGTCCCTCCGCACCTGATTGATCGGAAATGCGAGCAAGTCGCCCGCCTGGAGCTCTCCGGCCGGGACGAATTCCGGCTCGGCGGCCTCCAGTTTCCTGGCGTTGACGTCCGGCCACCGTCCGTTCGCGCGCAGAGAGCTGCGGACGCGTTCGCGGCGGATGGCCATCACGGGATGCTCGGGAGTCAGCTGGAACCGGTTTCCCGAGCTCATCGGCGTGATGTCGACGAGCTCGCCGCGATAACCGCGCCGCATGATTTTTCCGACCTGTGCCGCTTTCCCCGTGTGATCGAGGACTTCGTCGTGCAGCGCGACATCGCGGATGGGCCGCACCGCGTCGCCGCAGGAGACCTCTTCCCACGCCGGGAGGCAGCCTTCGAGATAGCTGACGTACGCGCCTTCCTCCGCGATGATGAGTGTCCGCTCGAACTGCCCGGTGTTGGCCGAGTTGATGCGGAAGTACGTCGAGAGCTCCATCGGGCAGCGGACGCCTTTCGGGATGTAGCAGAAGGAGCCGTCGGAGAAGACGGCGGAGTTGAGCGTCGCGAAAAAGTTGTCGGAGTAGGGCACGACCGAGCCGAGGTACTTCTTGACGAGCTCGGGGTGCTTCTGCACGGCTTCGGAGAAGGAGCAGAAGATGACCCCGACTTCCGCGAGCTTTTCCCGGAAGGTCGTCGCGACCGAGACGGAGTCGAAGACGGCGTCCACGGCCACCCCGGCGAGCTTCGCCCGTTCGCGCAGCGGAATCCCGAGCTTCTCGTAGGTCTCCAGGAGCTTCGGGTCCACCTCCTCGAGGCTCTTCGGGGCGTTCTTCGTGCTCTTGGGAGCGGAGTAGTAGACGATCGACTGGTAGTCGATCGTCGGGTAGTGGACGTTCTGCCAGGTCGGCTCCCTCATCGTGAGCCAGTGGCGGAACGCCTTCAGCCGCCACTCGAGCATGAACTCCGGCTCGTTCTTCTTGGCCGAGATCAGGCGGACGACGTCCTCGCTCAGACCGGGGGCCATCGTCTCGGACTCGATGTCCGTGACGAAACCGGCGGTGTACTCGCGGTTGGTGAATTCAGCGAGGGACGGGTTTCGACCGCTCATTCGTACTCCTGGGAAGCTCCTTCGACATTCCGCAGGATATTCAATCTATACTCGGAAGTCAACATTCGAGCCAGACGTAAACGCCTGACATGTAAGAGTTTCAGGCAGCCGGGTTAGACGGCGTACCGCGACGGTTCCCAGGCGAGCCCCAGCTCCCCGGGCGGCGCCATGTAGCCGAGCAGGGCGGAGGAGGCGACGACGGCCGGGCTGGCGAGGTAGCCCTCGCCTCCCACGCCCATCCGGTTCTGCCAGTTCCGGTTGAACGAGGTGATGGCGCGCTGCCCGCGGGTCAGGGCATCGGGGCCCTGGCCGAAGCAGGGGCCGCACCAGGATCTGCGGATCTCGCCGCCGGCCTCGCGGAAGACCTGGGCGATCGACTCGCCCTCCAGGCGCTGGTCGGGCCGCTCGATCTGGCGGCCGACGCCGCCCGACCCCGGAAAGATCGCGAAGGATCGCGTGACCTGCCGGAAGCCCTGCGTCCGCGCGGCGCGCAGGACAATGGCCGCCTGGAGCAGATCGTCGTAGCTGCCGTTGGTGCAGGAGCCGATCAGGGCCTTGTCGAAAGTGATCCGCTCGCGCGCGACCTCTTCCGCGGGGAAGGAATTTCCCGGCGAGAAGGGCTTGGCGATCATCGGCGCCACGTCGGAGAGCACGAGCTCCTCGTCGAGCTCGTACACCGCATCGGGCCCCGGCGTGACCTTCGGGTAGGAGAGCGCGACGCCCTTCTCGCGGTACCAGGCTTCGGTGATCTCGTCCTGCGCGAAGATCCCGTTCAAGGCCTCGGCCTCCGCCATCATGTTGGCGATCGTGTTGCGCGACGCCATCGGGAGCTGGCGCCCCGCGTCCACGAACTCGATCGACATCCCCTGTGACTGCTTGGCTCCCCAGCGGCGCAGGAGCTCGAGGACGATGTCCTTGCCGGAGACCCAGGGCTGCAGCTCTCCCCGGAAAACGACGCGGCGCTGCCGCGCGAGCGTGAAGTAGATGTAACCCGTCGCCCAGCCGAAGCCGAGGGTCGTCGAGCCGACGCCGAAGCCGACGGCGCCGTACGCGCCGTACGCCCGGCTGTGCGAGTCGGCTCCCGGGATGAACTGCCCCGGCACGACGAGACCCTGCTCGGGGAAATAGAAGTGAAAGATCCCATCTCCCGGCGTGGCGTAGTACGGCTTCTCGATGCCGTGCATCCGCGCGAACTCGCGGCCGATCGCCGTCTGTTTCTCGTCGGCTTCCTTTCCGGTGAAGACGAAGTGGTCGTTGGCGATCGCGGCCTGGCGCGGGAAGATCGACTGGCCGCCGGTGATCTGGTTGAACGTGTGGATGGCGAAAGGCGCCGTGCCGTCCGAGGCCGGCAGCAGGTCGGCGTAAACGCGCAAGGTCGCTCCGGGTGCGACGCGCACGTCGCGGTCCACACGGTGCGCCCAGACGATCTGCTCGGTCGTCGTCATCCCGCGCGCCTGTTCCGGGTCGGGCCACCGCAGCTCCGGCGCACGCTCGAAGGACCGGCGCAGCTCGCGGCGGCCGACGGCGAAGATACCGCCGCTCTTGCGGATCTCCTCTTCCTTGGGAGTCAGAGGAATCGGCTCGTAGGTCTTTCCCTGGGTCTCGTTTCTGAGGACGCGCGTGTCCGGCTCGAACCGGAAGACGTCGCCGTCTCTCGCGTCGGCGACCGCTTCAGGACTCTGGACGACGTGCAGCCCGAGGTTGAAGGCGTTGCGGCGGAAGATGTCCCCCATGTTGTTCCCGCAGACGACCACGAGCTCGCGTCCCGCTTCCTCGGACACGCCCTTCAGCCCGGCGGGGCTCATCTCGCGGGAGGAACCGATCGCGAAACGGTCGCCGGCGATGAGGAATGTCTCCCCCCGGTGCACCCGCCGCCGGAAGTCCGGCATCAGGTAACGGAAGGAGCCCGCTTTCCACCGCTCGTCGAGCGTCTCGAGGCTCTCCGACACGCAGTCCGCGGCCGGGGTGATCTGGTCCGTATCGATCGCGTCGAGCTTCCTGCCGGGGGCGTTGGGGTCCCAGAAGATGAGCGCTCTCCCTTCGATGCGATGAGGCGCCATGGCGGGAGAGGGGGACAGATCGGCGGGACGAGGCTCCGGCAACGAGTCCGGAGTGACGCCCGGCTTGAACCGGGCGGGCTGAATCTCGTGTTTCACCGGCGAATGCTAACACCCGGTTCGCGGCGAGAAGTCCCGGCGAGGCTGGCGGGGGCCTTGCTCTATCCGCCGGGATGGCCGGCCGGATCCTGATCGTCGAAGATGACGGCGAGCTGCGCGAAGCGATCCGGATGCTGCTCGAAGAAAACGGGTACGTGGCGCTCACGGCGGCGACCGGCGCGGGCGCTCTCGAGGCGCTGGCGGGCGGAGAGCGCCCGTGCCTGATCCTCCTGGACCTGGCGATGCCCGCGATGGACGGATGGGCCTTCCTCCAGCACGCGCGCCGGCAGCCGTCGATGGCCGGGATACCCATCGTCGTCCTCTCCGGGAAGCTCCTCGGGGGCAACCGCGACACCGCGCTCCCGGCCGACGACTACATCCGCAAGCCGGTCTCGGCCGAGGAGCTCCTCGCCCAGGTCGCGCGCTACTGCAAGGCCGTCTGAGGCGCCGTCTTCGCGCCGAAGAAGTCGAACCGCTTGCCGGCGCCGGACGCCTCCGCTTTCTCGTAGACGACCGCGGCGGCGGCGACGTCCTCCAGCGCCGTCCCCGTGCTGTCGAACACCGTGATCTCATCCGGCTCCGTCCTTCCGGGCTTGCGTCCCGTGACGAGGTCCGCCAGCTCGGCGTGCACGTCCTCGAGCGAGAGGACTCCGGCCTCGAGCGCGGTGGAGCTCGCCCATCGCGGCGCACTGATCGCGCACATCCGCGACGACCTTGCCCGCGGCGAGATGCTCCGGCTCGAGCTCCTGCTTGTCGGGGTTGTCGGCGCCGACGGCCGCGATGAAGGTGCCGGGACAGACCATCCGGCGCTCCAGGAAGAACTCGCGTGACGGCGTGCACGTCACGACGGCGTCGCTCTCCCGGACGGCGCCGGCCAGATCCCGCACCGCCTCCACGGCGATCACGAGGCGCGCCGACTGCTCGACGGCGAATCTCCGCGCCTCACCGGCATCCCGGTCGAAGGCGAACGCCCGCTCCAGCGGCAGGACGTTCGCCAGCGCGCGCAGCTGAATGGCTCCCTGGTTGCCGCAGCCGCAGATCGTGGCGACGCGGGAGTCTGGGCGGGCGAGACGTCTCGCGGCGACGGCGGTCGCCGCCCCCGTCCTCTGGATCGTGATCTCGATCGAGTCCATGACGGCGACGGGATAGCCCGTTTCCGCGTCGCAGAGGACGATGAGGCCGCGGATCGGCGGCTGCCCGAGCCGGACGGGGTTGTCGGGAAAGTTGGCGTTGAGCTTCGCGGTGAACCACGGCCGGGAAAGGCGCAGCCCCGCCGCTTTTACGTGAAAAGCGCCTCGGGCCGAGGCGAGCCCGAGCGAGCCGGGCCCCGGACCGTCTCCCTCCGCATGCCGGCGGAACGCATCCTCGACCGCGTCGATGCAGGCCTCGAGATCCAGAAGCCCGGCGACATCGGCGCGTGTCAGGAGCAGGGTCCCGGTGCTCACGCGCACCAGGTCCGGACCAGGTCCACGAAGACGTCGCGGCAGGCCAGGACTTCGTCCTTGTGGACGTACTCGTCGAGGCCGTGGAGCCCCGCGCCTCCCGGACCGAAGATGACGGACGGGATGCCGGCCTCCCCGAGGATCGCCGCATCGGTCCAGAAGGTCATGGCGGCGCGCGCGGGGGAGAGACCGCGGACCGAGAGAGAGGACTCCATGGCGGCGAGGAACGGATGATCGGGCGCAAGCTCGTAGGCCGGCCGCGTGAAGACTTCGCGGGCCTCCGCTTCCAGTTCCGGGTCCGCGGAGCGCAGGCCGTCGAGGATGGCTTCCACTTCCTCGAGGGCGACGCCGGGCGGTTCCCCCATCAGCGTCCGCCGCTCGAGCGTCAGCGTGCAGAGATCCGGGTAGGTACTCAGCTCGCGGCCACCGGCGATCACGGAGGCATGCAACGAGCCGGTTCCCAGAGACGGATGCGGCGGACGCTTTCGGAGATCCCGTTCGAGCTCCTCCAGGCGCGCGAGGAACCGGCCCATCCGCAGGATCGCGTCGCGCCCCTCATCCGGACGGCTGCCGTGCGCGGCACGCCCGCGGGCCGTGACTTCCACCCAGGTGAATCCCTTGTGCGCCACGGCGAGCGCGAGGTCCGTCGGCTCCGCCACGACGGCTGCGTCCGCCCGCCAGTCGCGAACCAGAGCGTCGGCGCCGAGACTCCCGTGCTCCTCGTCGGCGACCGCCGCGACGATGAGCCGGCCGGCTGCCGGCCCGCCGGACTCCGCGATCGCGCGGGCGGCCCCGAGCATCGCGGCGAGGCCGCCCTTCATGTCCTGGGCGCCGCGTCCGTGGATCCGCCCGTCGCGCTCGATCGGCACGAAGGGGTAATGCATTCCGGCGACGCCGACCGTGTCGGTGTGGCCGCAGAGCATGAGGGAGCGCCCCCGCGAGCCCCGCTCGAGGACGCCCACGACGTTGGGGCGCCCGGGGGCCGCGTCGCGAACCTGCACGGCCATTCCGAACGAGCGCATCTCCCCGGCGATCCGGCTGGCGATCGCCTCCTCGCCGGCTCCCCCGGGGGACAGGGCCGGGTTGACGGAGTCGATCGCAATGAGCTCGTGGAGCAGGCGGATCGTCGGGTCGGTCACGGGTGGGCACTACGAGGCATCACAACTGATATATAAACATACCAGCTGTAAGATAACTACCGTGCGCTGGTACGTGCTCGTCCACCAGATCCCCCCGGAACCTGCTTACCTCCGGGCCAAGATCGGCCAGCGCCTGTCCCGGGTTGGCGCCCTGCCGATCAAGAACTCGGTCTATGTCCTCCCCCTCCGGCCCGATTGTCTGGAAGATTTCCAGTGGATCGCGCAGGAAGCGGAGGCCGGCGGCGGCGAGGCGTTTCTCCTGGAAGCCCGATTCACGGCCGCGAAGGAGGCCGAGGCGGCGGTCGCGAGATTCCGGGCGGCCCGCCAGGCGGAGTATCGGTCGCTCGGGGCCGAGCTGCGCGCGCTCGATCACCGGGCATCGGGCGAGGGGACTCACGGCGCCCTCGGGCGCCTGCGGCGCCGGTTCGAAGAGATCGCCCAGATCGACTTCTTTTCAGCTCCCGGACGAAAGGAGGCGGAGTCCATGATGCAGAAACTGGAGTGGAAGCTCTCGCGCGGGAGCGGGCCCCCGAAGACCCGCGGGCGCGGACCTCGGGACCTCGTCGGGCGGACCTGGGTGACCCGCCGCGGGGTGAAGGTGGATCGCATCGCGTCGGCATGGCTCGTGAGGCGGTTCGTCGATCCGCGCGCCCGGTTCCGCTTCGTCGATCCGAAGGCCGCCGCGCCGAAAGGAAGCGAGCTGCGATTCGACATGGTCGACGGCGACTTCACCCACGAAGGGGACCGCTGCACCTTCGAGACCCTCGTCCGTCGCGCAGGGATCCAGGATCCGGCCGTTGCGAAGATCGCCGAGATCGTGCACGACATCGACTTGAAGGATGGAAAGTACGGACGGCCCGAGACGACCGGAATTCATCGCCTGATCGAAGGCGTCATTGCCGCGCATGCGAGCGATCCGGCGAGAGTCAAACGGGGGGCCGCGCTGCTCGACGACCTCTACGCCTCGTACCAGAAGCCGGCCCGTTCCGGAATCTAAGTCTTTTCGGCTCAGCCAGTTCGCCGGAAAGAGTCGGGGTGCCAAAAAAAGTTACCTCTCTCGGAAGTTGGTGGAATAATTGGCTCAACTTTCTTTCAATCGCTTCAGGCGAGTTCTTTTTTTGGCGAAAGGAGTTCTGGATATGGCTTCGTCTCCCCAAACCGTTCCCGCTTCCCAGAGAGAGCCAGAGAAACGTCTCAGCCCGAAACCCGTCGAGAAACCCGAAGGCCAGAAACCGAGGTTCGTGATCACGTTGACGACGATGGTGCCCGGCTAGGGTCGATCGGGATCGCCGCAAAGTGGACAAGCGAATTCCTGCAGACGACGAAACCTCGTCCATCTTTGCCGGAGTTCTGGGCCTGATCGACGCGACGCTCATCGGCCACTATCGGGTGCCGAAAGCCGACGCCGCTCAACTCGAAGAGGAGCTTCTGAACTGGTTTCAGCGATTCTCGCGGAGACCCGGAAGCCCGAAATCCCCGCAAGGCCTGCGCCCTCAGTTGCTCCTGATGGCCTGTCAGGCCGGCCATGTTTACTGGTCGGGTAGACTTCAGGGACAAACGTCGCAGGACGAACGCCTCAATCGCTCGCTCGCGCTCGGACCGCAGGAGATCGCCATCGAGCTGGAACGAGTCTTTGAAGAGACAGGGGAAGAAAAGAACTCGTGAAGGGTCACGTGGTGCGCTTCCCCCGAAGACCCAACGGTCTTCGCCCTCACGAGGCGGAAGCTCTCGCTCGCCGGGTGCTGCAGTCGTCCATCAGCGAACGAACGGAAGCCTTCACGACCTCCCAACTCGAGGATCCTGAGTTGCTCCTGTCGGTCTGCGACCTGCTCCAGGAAAGAGTCGAGTCCGCGCCCGCCGTCGTCCGACAGGAGAGCGAGTTCTTTTACGGCTTCGTCGATGTCCCGGAACGCCCGATCGGCTGTTTCGATGAGCGCGATTTCTTCCTGGGAGAGTTCGCTCTGTTGAGCGGGACCGTCTGCCGCATCCTGGCAATGCGCAACGAGGCCCGAAAGTGGTTCGACCGGGCAGAAGCCAAGTTCGCCTGCGTGCAGAACGTGGCTTCCCATTTCGGCCGGCTGGCGTATCAGAGGCTCGCCTTGCGAGTCGAGGAGCGGGACTTCGAGTCCGTGTTGGAGCTGGCTCCGGTCTGGGTCCTCAACCTGCACAAGCTGGAACTGCCCGAGGATGCCCTGAAGTGCCGTTTTCTCGAAGCGACGGCCTGGAAAGAGACGGAACGCTACAGCGAAGCCGAGGACGTCTTCCAGGCGCTCGTGCGTGACGCGCGACGCCTCGGCAATGAACGGCTCGCGGCCATCGCCCTCCAGAACGTGTTTCAGATCCATGCTTTCCAGGGACGGGTGGACGCCGCCCTCTCCGCCGCACGCGAAGTCGCGCCGATATTCTCGCGCCTCAACAACCGCGTCGGCCTGGCGAAGCTCCAGCTCGGCCTGGGCTATCTCCTGCGCTCGCAGGCGGACCTGCAGGGTTCGATCGAGGCGTACCGCGCCGCGCAGCACCAGTTCCGTGAGATCGGGATGCGCGCGGACGTCGCCTCGACCCATCTCGTTCTCGCCGACTTGCTCCTCGACGCTGCGCAACCGGCGCAGGCGGAGTGGGAAATCCGAGCCGCACTACCGGTGATCGACGAGCTCCAGCTCGTGCCCGAAGGGATCGCCGCGCTTTCGCTCCTGCGCGAGTCCCTGCGCCGCCGCCAGATCGACCGGCAGGCGCTGCGCAGCTTGAACGGCTACTTCGAAGAGCTCAAGACCTGAGCCGGCCGCGGAGCCGTCTCCGAAAAAAAAAGGCCCCGCGGAACGGGGCCTTTCCGATTTCGAACCGTCGGGCGACCTAGGCCCGGCCGCGGACTCGCTCCCACGCGTCGCGCGTGGCGTCCTTCACGTCGTACCAGCTCTGGCGCGTCGTCCCCTTCGCGCCGTCCCAGCCGCGCTCGAGATCGGTCTCGACCTCTTCGAAGCGGCGCTCGCGGTACTCCGGGCGCGCCGCGCTCTCCCAGCCGTACCGGTAGGCGGGCTCGTACTCGGTGTACTCCCGTCCGGTGCGGTAGTAGGGACGGTTGCGGTAGTTCTCCCGCCAGTATTTGTCCTCCTCCGTCGGGTTGAGCAGCTCCGCGGCCCCGTGGCCCGCGGCTCCACCCGCAACCGCACCGACGACTCCTCCGACGACCGCGCCGACCGGGCCGCCCACCAGTCCGCCTGCGCCGGCGCCATAGACGGCTCCGGCGGTCGCACCGGCGGCCGTGCCGATCGGATGGTCCTTCTTGTCCTTGTCGTCCGGCTTTATGGGGTCCGTACGATCTTTGTCTCTATCCATTCACAGCACCTCCTGCGTGGATGAAGAGCAAGATGCATACCGGCTGCGGGCCTCCAGGGCGCCCGGAATTGAAACCGAGGCGGCGGCGCTGCGGCCGCCTTTCACTCAGTCGTCGTGGTCGTCGCGGTGCTTCGACTCGGCGAGGCGGAGCGCCTCGCGGTAGCGCGGGTGCCCTCGCAGGTTGTCGAGGTCCGGATCGCTGCGCACCATCCCCTTGCCGGCGCCGGCTTCGATCGCGCGGAAGAGCCAGTCGAAGGCCGGGTCCTTCTGGTCGAGCAGGGCGTAGGCGCACGCGAGGTTGTACATGCTCGTCGCCCTGCGGTGTCCCAGATCGAGCGCCTTCTGGAACGCCGGGACCGCCAGCTCGGGCTGCCCGGACTGGATGCGGGAGAAGCCCAAGTTGAACCACCCCCGGCCGATCTCGGGATGCTGCCGCGTGGACTTCTCGATCTCGTCGGCCGCCTCGCGCCACTGCTCCTGGACCTTCGACTTGGAGCGCGCGTACTTGTTCCGTCCCCACTGCTCGATCTCCGGCATCTCGAGGTCTTCCGCCAGCCGGAGCAGATCGCGGTAGCGCGGTTCAGACCGGATGTTGTCGAGATCGTCGTCTTCGCGGAGCTTGTCCGCGCTGCCGAAACCGGCGAGGATCGCCCGCTCGAGGTGATCGAGCGCGGAACGGCGGTCCCCTTTGAGCGAGAGCATGCACGCGGCGTTGTAGAGGGACGCGGCCTCCTCGTGCTGGAGAGCGGCGGCCTGCTGGAACGCCTTCGCCGCGCGATCGTGCTCGCCCAGCTGGTAGAGCTCGTACCCCAGCTTGTACCAGACGGCCCCGTTCTTGGGGTCGTTGCGCGTGAGCTGCTCGTAACGCGCGAGCTTCTTCTCGATCTGCTTTCGCTTGAGGCCGCGCCGGGCCTCGCGCGCCTTCTCCTTGTACTTCGCAAAGCGGGGATCGCTTTCGAGGCTTTCGAGGTCGTCGTCCTGTCCGATGTACTCCGAGATGTCGAACCCGGAGTCCATCGCGCGGTCGAGCCATTCGAAGGCCCGGTCCGCGTCCCCCTTGAGGGCGTAGCCGCACGCGATGTTGTAGCTCGCCGCGCCCTCCTTGTGTCCGAGCTCGATCGACTTCTGGAAAGCGGCGATGGCCTCTTCGTACTCCTCGGCGCGGTGGTGGTGCATTCCGCGGTCGTACCAGTCGTCTGCGTCGCGCGGGCTCCGCCGCGCCGCCTGGACGAAGCCTTTTTCGGAGCGGACGGGCGCCTCGTGCTCCGCGGGCACGGCCAGGACCGCGGGGATCGTCCCGCCGTCCTCTTCTTCCACGTGCGCGTAGGCGTCGGCATCGGGCTCCTCGCCGTCGGAGCCGGACTCCCCTTCCGCCGTCACGCGGGCGAAGTCGGCGTCTTCCGGGAGGCTCGCAACGACCGCCGCTTCCTCCGCCTCGGCATCCTTTTTCTCCTTGCGCTTCGATTCGCATTCGCTGCCGTCGTCGGCGATCTGTTGGGAGGAGCCCGTATCCAGGAGCGACGGCGGGACGGCCGCTTCGGCGCTCTTCCACGGCTGCAGCGCGCCCAGCGTGAGGACGGCAGCGGCCGCGAAAGACGCGGCGAGCCGGATCTGGCCCGGCGACGCCTCGCGGCGGGAAGCCGCAGGATCGAGGATCGCTTTGAGGCGCGCCTCGAACTGCGAGGGCCTAGCCACACCCATGACCGGCAGCGGGGAGGGAGCGGCGGCATCGCGCAGGGACCGGATGATGCCGAGCAGGTGCCCGGCGTAAACGGAGGGCTTCGTGCCGGAACGCAGGACGAGATCGTCCGCCGCCTGCTCGCTGTCGCGCCGCAGGCCTCTCACGCCGAGCCACACGAGCGGATGGAACCAGTAGATCGCGGCGGCGACCTGCGCCAGGACCAGACCCCCCCAGTCGCCGCGGCGCACGTGCGCGAGCTCGTGAAGGACGACGACGCGGCGCAGCTCCGGCGACCAGCGCCGGGCCGCCTGCGGGAGGAGGAGCATCGGCCGGAAGAACCCGGCCGTCACGGCGACCGGAACCGCATCCGTAAAGAGGAACCGAACGGGCCGCGCCAGGCCGAGCCGTTCCGACAGGTCCCGCGAAAGCTCGGCCAAACGCTCATCGCGCGCCGGTTCCGCGTGCCGCGCGTAGCGCCGGACGCGCCGGATCCCGAGAACCAGCTGCAGGAGCAGGGCCGTGGCGCCAGCTCCCCAGACGAGGAAGAGCAGGGTGACGAGCGTTCCCGAGGAAGGCAAACGCAGCGCGGCGCGCGACGGCGCGACGGGCTGGACTTCCGGTTCCGGAGCGACGCCGTAGCCGAAGTCGGCCGTCCGCTCGCGCGTCGCGGACCCGGTCCTCCCGGATCCGGCGCGCGGGGCGTCGGTCACGACGCGGGGGGCGGGCCGCGAGGCGCTGCCGCTCTTCCCGGAACGCGCGGCGCGTTCGATCCGCCCGCGGGCGGGCTCCGCCTGAGCCTCCGGCCCCGTGAGGAGGGTCGGGATGACTGGGACCTTCCAGTCGGGCAGCATCGGAGCGATCGCCGGCAACGTGAGGAGCGCGCCGAGCGTGAGGACGCCGATGGCCTGCCGGAGGGAGGCGGAAGCATGCCGCAGGAAGAGCCGGATGAGACCGGCAAAACCGATCAGGAGGGTCGCTTTGAGCACGACGTCCAAAGCGAAGGAGAGCGCCTCGAAACTCTGTCGATCCATCACCGACCCTCCTCTTTCGCCTGTTCGATCAAACGGGAAAGCCTCTCGAGCTCTTCGTCGGAGAGCTCGGAGCGGGACATGTCGAGCAGCGCCGCGACGGCTTTCTCCGTGGAGCCGTCGAAGAACGTCTGGAGCATGTTCTTCATGGCGGAACGGCTGGCGCGCGTGCGCGGAAGCGTGGGCATGTAAACATAGCTCTTGCCTGCGGATACGTGACGGAGGTGTCCCTTGTTCTCGAGAACTCGAAGGATCGCGCGCACGGCTGAGTAGCTCGGCGGGTCGGGGAGCCTCCCGAGGACGTCCCGGGGGGTCGCGCGACCTTCCCGGTATACGATGTCCATGATCTGCCGCTCGCGACGGCTCAATCGCAAAAGCCCCTGGTCCCTCACGCCTTCCGCATCCTCCTGCTAAAAATACAGCACATGCTAAAAATTTAGCGGTCTCGCCGTCAAGTGGTACGCGGCCTCCGCAAGAAAGTTCGTCTGTCGGTGAATTTTGGCCGGAGGCAGCTCCAAGTGCCTAAGAGCCTGGGGCTTGAGCTTTCGGCGGTCCGACGGGGGCCTTGGGGAACCCGCGGGTCAGGCCGGAACGAGGCGCATGCGCCGGGCGATCGCGGCCGCGATCATTCTGGCGTGGTGGCGGCTGTTCTCGATGAAGATCTTTCCGACCTCCGTCCCGCCGAGGATCGCTCCCGCGAGGTAGAGGTCGGGGACGTTGGACCCCAGGGTCTCCGGATCGTGCGCCGGGACCCGAGCCGGCCCCTCCAGCCGGATCCCGCACCGCTCGAAGAGAGCGAAGTCGGGGCAATACCCGATGAGTGGGAAGACGGCGTCCGCCGGGACCGATTCCTCGCCCGCGGGTGTCTCCAGGCGGACCGCCTCCGCGGTGATCTCGCGGACCTGCGTGCGGAAGAAAGCCCGGATGGCCCCCGCCTGGATGCGGTTTTCCAGGTCGGGCTTGATCCAGTACTTGACCCGCTCGGAGATCGCGGGGGCCCGGGCGACGAGGGTCACCCGGGCGCCGTGCCGGTAGAGGTCCAGCGCCGCCTCGGAGGCCGAGTTCTTCGCGCCGATCACGACGACGTCCCGGCCGTGGAACGGATAGCCCGAGATGTAGCGCGGATAAACGTGGGGGAGCTCTTCCCCGGGAACGTTGAGGCGCCGCGGGTTGTGGAAGAAGCCGGTCGCGAGTATCGCTGCCGGCGCGAAGACTTCCCGCGCCCCGCCCCGCGGGAGCACACGCGCGCGCACCCCTCCGCCGGGCTCGGGCCGCACGCTCTCGACCGCCGTCTCCGCGGCGACCCGCACGCCGAACCGTTCGGCGACGGACCGGTAGTACGCGAGGCTTTCCAGGCGCGTCGGATGGGCGTCCGGAGATCCGAAGGGGACTCCCGCGATGTCGAGGAGATCTCGCGTGGAGAACCAGCGCATCTCTTCGGGGAAATGGTAGATCGCGTCGAGGATGCTGCCCTTGTCGTAGCAGACCGCCGCGATGCCCCGCCGGCCGAGCTCGATCGCGCACGCGATCCCCGTGGGACCGGCGCCGACGATCGCGACGGGCGGGCGGTTTTCGGTCACGTCCGGATTCTACGGGGAAGGAAAGGAGCCCCGGATCCGAGGGATCCGGGGCTCAGGGAGCCGGGAGTTTCTGCTAGATCCGGGTATCCCCGCGATATTTGTCCTGGATGCGCTCGCTGTCGGATTCTTCGTCGTCGCCGCCTCCGAAGAGCTTCGCGAAGAAACCCTTCTTGACGCGCAGGTTGTTGTTGACGTGCCGCACGCCCGGCGTGTCCTCGACGAGCTCTTCGGCGAGCCGTCTCGCTTCCTTGCTGTCCACCTGACCGTCGAGCGTGACTTCCGAGGCGGTCACGACGACCTCGATATCGCTCGCGTCCACCTCGCCTTCCTCCGACAGGCGCTCACAGACGTCCTCCCGGATGCGCTCGTCGGACCGCTGGTAGCCTTTCGGCCCGCGCCCGGCGAAGCCGGCCCGGCGGCCGCCGGAAGATCCGCCGGCGTACCCGCGGGTCCACGGGCCGCCCGACTCCTCGTACCAGCCGCCCCCCCACTCTCCCCGAGTCTCGCCTTCGCCCGCGAGCCATTCCCGCTCGCCCCGGACCCGGTCGTCGCGCATGAAATCCACTTCGCGGCTTCCGCCGCCGTACTCGATCGAACCCCGATTGGCCATGACTGCCCCTTTCGCCCGAAATCGGAAAGAACGGTTCGCTCGAAAAATTGCAATATCCGTACCCCGGCCCGCGGTGCTTCGAGCTCCCGCAACCGGACATCTGTCCGCGCGATGTCCGGACATCTGTCGCGCCGAGGCGCTGCCGATTCGTCGAATCGCCTGTTTTTACAGGCGTTTTCGCGTCGCGCCCCATGGCAGCCCCGTTGCTCTCTGCACTCTCGAGATGATCGAGAACCTCTCTTCGATGGACAAGGTGATCCAGAGACCGCGCGGGCTCTCGCGCCGCAACCTGTTCCTTCTCGTCGCCGGGGTCGTCCTGCTGGCGGGCATCGCGCTGCTCATCCCGACGCTGCGGCGCTGGTCCACCGCCGAAAAGTCGGTGGACGCTTCCCGGATCCGGATCGGGGAGGTCACGCGCGGCGAGCTCGTCCGCGACGCGGCCGCCGACGGCCGGATCGTGGCATCGCTCCACCCGACCCTCTTCTCTCCGACGCAGGGGATCGTCGCCCTGCAGGTCAAGGCGGGAACGGCCGTACGGAAAGGCCAGATCCTGGCGCGGATCGAGAGTCCGGAGCTCCAGAGCCGCCTCGCGCAGGAGCGGTCCTCCCTGCTTTCGCTCCAGTCCTCCCTCGGCCGCCAGAAGATCCAGGCGCGCCAGCAGGGGCTCAAGAACGCGCAGAACGTTTCGCTGCTCGAGCTCCGTCTGCAGGCGACCCGGCGGCTCCTCGAGCGGGCGCAGCGGACCTTCGACGAAGGGCTGCTGAACAAGATCGACTACGAAAAGGCGAAAGACGACCTGAGGATCGCCGAGCTCGAGCTCGAAAACGCGCGCAAGACCGCCGGGCTCGAATCGGAGACGGCCGCCTTCGACATGCGCGAGAGCCAGCTCCAGGCGGAGCGCCAGGGCGCCGCCGTCCGGGAGCTCGAACGGCAGGTGGAGCAGCTCGCGATCACGGCCCCCTTCGACGGGATGGTGGCGTCCGTTGCCGTCCAGGACCGGGACGCCGTCGGAGCCAACCAGCCGGTCGTGACCGTGGTCAACCTCTCGGAGTTCGAGGTGGAGATCACGCTGCCGGAAAACTACGCGGCCGACGCCACGCCCGGCACGCCGGTCCAGATCCTCTACGAGGGCAAGGAGTATCCGGGGAAGGTGACCGCCGTCTCTCCGGAGATCCGCGACAGCCAGGTGCGCGGCACGGTCGCCTTCGACGGCGAGCCGCCGTCGGGGCTGCGGCAGAGCCAGCGGGTCAGCGTGCGCCTGGTCTTCGAGTCGAAGAAAGACGTCGTGAAGCTTCCGCGCGGTCCTTTCCTGGAGAGCGGGGGCGGCCGGCAGGTCTACGTCGTCTCCGACGGCGTCGCGATCCTGCGGCCGATCACCGTCGGGGCCGTCAGCGTCGCGGAGGTCGAGATCGTCGAAGGCCTGTCGCCCGGGGAAAAAGTCATCCTGTCCGATACGAGCGAGTTCGCGGGAGCCAGGAACGTCCTGGTCCGCGATTGACGGCGCGGCGCTGCCGCGCGGAGGAGTCGAGGTAAATCCATGCTGTCCATGCGCAACATCCAGAAGGTCTATCGCACCGACCTGATCGAGACCCATGCCCTGCACGAGTTCACCGTGGACGTGAAGACCGGCGAGTTCGTGGCGATCATGGGCCGGTCCGGCTCGGGCAAGACGACGTTCTTGAACATCGCCGGCCTGCTCGACACCTTCGACTCGGGCACGTACCACCTCGATGGTGAGGACGTCAGCCGGCTCACGGACGCGGAAATGTCCCGCATCCGCAACCTGAAGATCGGGTTCGTCTTCCAGAGCTTCAATCTGATCCCCGACCTCGACGTCTTCGACAACATCGACGTACCGCTGCGCTACCGCCGGCTGCCGGCGAAGGAGCGCAAGGAACGGATCGAGCAGGCGGCGGCGACGGTCGGCCTCTCGGCCCGCCTCCACCACCTCCCCTCGCAGCTCTCCGGAGGACAGCAGCAGCGCGTCGCCATCGCGCGCGTCCTCGCCGGGGACCCGCGCCTGATCCTCGCCGACGAGCCGACGGGCAACCTGGACACGATGATGTCCCGGGAGGTCATGGACCTGCTCGAGAAGATCAACGAGTCCGGGACGACGATCGTCATGGTCACGCACGCCACGGAGTGCGCTGCGCGCGCCTCCCGGCGGATCCATCTGCTCGACGGCACGCTCGTGGACCTCGAGGCGCCCGCCGGCGCCGGCGAGGCGCCCGCCAGCGCGGGGATGGCCGAGCGGCCGGCCCTCGCCGCGACGCTCTGAAGGAGGCATCCATGGTCTGGCACAACCTGCGCATCGCCTGGAAGAGCCTCAAGCGCAACGCGCTGCTCACCGCGCTCATCATCACCGGCATCGGGCTGGGGATCGGCGCTTCGACGACGTTCGCCGCGGTGCGGCACGCTTTCGCGCGGCATCCGATCCCGCAGAAAGCGGACACCCTCCACTACGTCCGGCTGGACAGCTGGGACCCGTTGAAGCCCTACCCGGGAGACGACCCGACGCGGCCGCCCACGCAGATCACGTACCGCGACATGGTCGGCGTGATGCGGTCGAAGATCCCGCAACGTCAGACCGGCATGGCGACGACGATGCAGTACGTCTATCCCGACCCGAAGGTCGGGCGGCCGTTCCGGGAGAACGTGCGGCTCGTCTTCGGGGACTTCTTCCCCATGTTCGACGTGCCGTTCCGCTACGGGACCGGGTGGGACCGCCGCGCGGACGCGGGTCCCGAGCCGGTCGTCGTGCTCGCCTTCGAAATGAACGACAAGCTCTTCGGCGGGACGAACAGCGTCGGCAAGACCGTGCGGATCGCCACCCGCGACTTCCGCGTCGTGGGCGTCATGTCGCCGTGGAAACCGAACGTGAAGTACTTCGACCTGACGCAGAGCGCGATCGCCGAGCCGGAAAAGATCTACATGCCCTTCAACCTGCTCAAGCCCATGCAGCTGCAGCCGTCCGGCAACCGCGACGGGTGGGGCACCTCGGGGGGCCTCTCGGGCTTCGAAGGGCTCCTCCAGTCGGAGACCTGCTGGATCCAGATGTGGGTCGAGCTGCCCGATCGCAAGACGGTCAACGACTACCGGGATTTCCTGACCGCTTACGTCATGGAGCAGAAGAAGACCGGCCGGTTTCCCCGGCCGCTCAACAACCGGCTGAGCACCGTGAAGGAGTGGATGGACGAGCAGAAGGTCGTGCCGCCCCAGGCGAACACGATGCTCATCGTGTCGCTCCTCTTCCTCGCGGTCTGCGCCGTCAACCTCGTCGGGCTTCTGCTCGGCAAGTTCCTCGCGCGGGCGCCCGAAGTCAGCGTACGGCGCGCCCTCGGCGCCACGCGCGGCGACATCTTCCTACAGCACGTCATCGAGTGCGAAGTCATCGGCGTCATCGGCGGGGCCGTGGGGCTTCTCCTGGCGCTCGGCGGGCTCGCCGCGTTGAACGTCTGGGTCAAGACGACGGCGACGCGGACCGATTTCTTCCAGCTCGACGGACCGATGGTCCTGCTCGGGATCGGGCTGTCGCTCGCCGCGGGACTCGCCGCCGGGCTCTATCCCGCCTGGCGAACCTGCCGGATTCCGCCCGCCGTCCACCTGAAAGTGCAGTAGAGGAGGAACCACGATGGAATTCGGACCGATCCTCAGAGCCATCCGCCGCAACAAGGTCCGGTACGGTCTGATCGTGGCGGAGGTCGCGCTGACCCTCGCCGTGGTGGCCAACTGCGTCCACATGATCCGCGAGGCGCGCCGCGAAATGGCGATCCCCTCCGGATTCGAGGACGCGAACCTGATCCGGGTGACGAGCACGCCCTTCGCGGAGGCGTTCAAGGAGCAGGGTTACCGCGACAACCAGCGCGAGCTCGACCTGCGGGCGCTGCGCGGGATCCCGGGAGTCGTCGCCGCTTCGAACACCGGCTTTCTCCCCTGGCAGGGGGGCGGCAGCTCGATGGAGACCCGCCCGCTCGGTTCCAAGGGCGAGATGCTGCGCAACCAGGTCTACAACGTGGACGAGGCCACCCTCGCGACGCTCGGAACGCGGCTCATCGAAGGACGCAACTTCACCAAAGAGCAGATCCGCACCGACGCGGAGCGCCTGCGGGCGCTCTTCGCGGCGAACCGTCCGGTCGGGCCCGACGGCCGGCCCGCCGAGAAGTTCACGCAGGACGTGATCATCAGCAAGGCATTCGCGAATCTCCTCTTCAAGGATGGAAAAGCGCTCGGCAAGGGGCTCGAGGACAGCGACGGCGACCAGTACCGCGTCATCGGGGTCATCGACCGGTTCTACAACCCGTACGGCTGGCCGATCCACGAGTACGTCATGTTCTTCGCGAACTACGCCGGGAGCTTCGATTTCGGGGCGCCCTACCTCGTGCGGGCGGACCCGGCGCGCCGGGCGGACGTCCTCGCGTCGATCGAGAAGACGCTGCTCGCAGTCAACGACGGCCGCAACGTCCGGGTGCAGTCGATCCCGGAGATCAAGGAGAACTTCCAGGCCAGCTCCGCTCTGCTCGTGCGCATCCTGTCTATCGTCATCTTCCTGCTCATCTTCGTGACGTCGCTCGGCATCGTCGGCCTGACGACCTTCTCGGTGGCGGAGCGGACCCGGCAGATCGGCACGCGCCGCGCGCTGGGAGCGCAGCGCAAGGACATCCTGCGCTACTTCCTGCTGGAGAACTGGATCGTGACGACGATGGGACTGACGCTCGGGATCCTCCTCGCGTACGGGCTCAACGTCTTCCTCGTGAGCCGGGTCGGCGGCGTCCGCATGCCCGCCGGTCTGGTCATCGGCGGCGTCGCCTTCCTGTGGCTGACCGGCCTGCTGGCGACGTACTTCCCGGCGCTGCGCGGGGCCCGTGTCGCGCCCGCGATCGCGACGCGGAACGTTTAACGACGAAAACCTTCGTAACTTCGCGGGGCGCGGATCGTATGAGGGGAGCATGGAGCCCCTCCCGCGCCCGCGGAGCGTCCGGAGATCCTCGCCTTGGCGGGCGCGTCCCCGGGGGGAGCGCGCGGCCGTGAACGAGGGAGTCCTTATCGTCGAAGACCAGGCGCCCGTGGCCCGCGCCCTCGCGATCCTCTTCGACGTGCACGACATTCCCTGCGAGGTCGCGCGGTCGCCGGCGGAAGCGCTTCGCCGCGTCGAGAGCGGGTCGGTCGGCGTGGTCATCCAGGACATGAACTTCCGGCCGAGCGACACGACGGGCGAAGAGGGGATCGATCTCTTCCGGGCGATCCGCCGGATCGACCCCGCGATGCCCATCCTGCTCGTCACGGCGTGGACGTCCCTCGAGACCGCCGTCGCCCTCGTGCGCGAGGGCGCCGCCGACTATCTGGCGAAGCCGTGGGACGACGCCAAGCTCCTCGCCAGCGTGCGCAACCTGCTCGAGATGCGGCGCCTGCAGGTCGAGAACCGGGCCCTGCGGCAGGGCTCCCGCGACTCGCGCGAGGAGCTCGCCCGGCGCTTCGATCTGCGCGGCGTCGTCTACGAGAGCGAGGCGATGCACCGGGTCGTCTCCCTCGCCGTGCAGGTCGCCGCCGCCGACGTGCCCGTCCTGATCTGCGGTCCGAACGGGGCGGGGAAGGAGAAGGTCGCGGAGATCATCCAGGCCAACTCGAACCGGCGTGACGGACCGTTCATCCGCGTCAATGCGGGCGCCATTCCCGACGAGCTGCTGGAAAGCGAGCTGTTCGGGGCGGAAGCGGGCGCCTACACCGGCTCCCGCAAGCTGCGCATCGGCCGTTTCGAGGCGGCGGACGGGGGCACGATTTTTCTCGATGAGATCGGCAACCTCTCGGCCGCCGGCCAGGTCAAGCTGCTGCGCGTCCTGCAGAATCGGGAGTTCGAGCGGCTCGGGTCGAGCGAGACCCGGCGCGTGGACGTGCGAGTCCTCTGCGCCACGAACGCCGACCTGAAACAGGCGATCGCCGGGGGGCGGTTCCGCGAAGACCTCTTCTTCCGCCTCAACGTCGTCGAGCTGACGGTCCCGCCGCTCCGGGACCGACCCGAAGACATCCTTCCCCTGGCGCGAAGCGTCCTGCGCACGATCCCTGCGCGGTGGGGGGGGCGACCCTTCGCGCCGACCCCGGACAGCGAACGGGCCCTCCTGGCGTATCCCTGGCCGGGCAACGTCCGTGAGCTCTTCAACCGCATCCAGCGCGCGGTGCTCGTCGCCCCGACGGAGGAACTGACGCCCGCCGACCTGGGGTTCGACCCGGGTCGGGCCCCAGACGTTCGCGCGGGCGAAGAAGCACCCGAAGCGGCGGAACGCGCCTCGCTCGAGGAAGCATTGCGCCGCCACGGAGGCAGCGTCTCCCGGGCGGCGGAGGAGCTGGGGTTCAGCCGCCAGGCGCTGTACCGCCGTATGGAACGGCTCGGGATCGTCCTGGAGCGGCGGCCGAGGACCTGACTCACGACCGCCGGCGGCCTTAGAGTCGCCGGACGTGGGCATGGCGCTTCCCCCGACTTCCCGTTTCAGCCTCGCGGGGAAGCTGTCGCTCCTCATCGGCGTCGACATGCTCCTGCTGGCGGCGATCGCCGCGGCCGGCACGGCGGTCGGCCTGCCGGCCCTGACGGTTTTCGTCGTATCGCTGGCGATCGCCGTCCCGATCGCCGCCTGGCTGCTGCATCGTTTCTGGAGCCCCGTGCGCCGGACGCTGCAGGCGGTGACCGACGGCGTCCGGAGCTTCCAGGAGGACGACTTCAGCGTCCGGCTGGTTCCGGGCCGGCGGGACGAGCTCGGCGAGCTCGTCGAGCTGTACAACCGGATGGGCGACACGCTCCGGCTCGAGCGCAACGAGATCTACCAGCGGGAGCTCCTCCTCGACACCCTTCTCCAGGGCGCCCCCATGGGCATCCTCCTCGTCAACGAGCTCGACCGGGTCGTCTACGGCAACGTCGCGGCGCGGCGCCTCCTCGGCGTCGCGCGGCGCCTCATTGGGCGCGACCTGAACGAGGTGGCCGTCGCGTGCCCGGAGGCGATGCGGCGGGCGCTCTACGCGGAGCAGGACGCCCTCTTCACTGTGCCGGCGGCCGAGGCCGGAGAGGAAGAGACCTACCGCGTGGTGCGCCGCCGGGTGCAGCTGAACACCGTGGAACACCGGCTCATCGTGCTGGAGCGGATGACCCCGGAGCTGCGCCGGCAGGAGGTGAAAGTCTGGAAGAAGGTCATCCGCGTGATGAGCCACGAGCTGAACAATTCTCTGGCTCCGGTGAGCTCGCTTCTCCACTCCGCGCGACACGTCGCGGGCCGCGCCGACCGGGCGCACCGCCTCGAAGAAATCCTCGGCGCCGCCGACGAGAGGGTCCGGTACCTCTCCGAGTTCCTCGAGGGGTACGCGCAGTTCGCCCGGCTGCCGCGTCCGCGCA
>JBHENW010000034.1:0-8550 GCA_046261875.1 Thermoanaerobaculia bacterium
GGATCGCGCTTCAACCAGTACCGCTCCTTGAAACGGTCCCGCTCCAGGCCGGAGTCGAGTGTCTTCCACTCGGCCCTCTCCTCGTTGGTCAGGAAGTACGCCTCCGGCGAACTCGACCAGTCTTCGGGATCGGACTGACCGGCGGCCCCGGACGTCAAGAGGAAGCCAAAAAGAAAAGGGACGGCGAGCCGTCCCTTTCGCATCGCGCTCGACGATTGACCGCGCGCCACGATTTCCTCCTTACTTACGGTTTCCTCGGCGTGGGCTTGCCGGCCGCCGGCGCGGCCGCCACCTTCTCGGGCACCTTCCCATCCGGCAGAAGGACGATGAAGTCTTCCTTGCGCTCGACCCCCTTGTTGGCGGCCGAATCCCTGGGAGCGTTCAAGTCCCTTACGAGGATCGCGAAGGTGTAGTGCCCCGGTTCGAATGTCGCGAGCGGTATCTCGCTGCCGCTCGCGTAATACCCGGAACCCAGAGGTTGCATCTCGGCGGGACCCGTAAAGGGAGCGAACGCGGCCTTTCCGTCGCGCATGACGCTGATCCGCGTCTGGATCCGCGGTTTGGCGGTCTGGGCCGGGAGGCTCGGGGCGGAAGCCGCAGCGCCCGGCGTCGTGGATGGCGCCGGTGAGGCGGCGGAAGGCGTCGAGGGCGCGGCAGTCGCCGGGGGGGCCGCCGGAGCGTCCGCTGCGGCGACCGTGGGATTCGAGACCGTGTAGAAATACCAGAGCCCGTCTTCACGCGTGAACTGACGGTTCGCCTTCGGCTCCACGCGGATCGGCTTCTCCGCCCCGAAGACGAAAGGGTCCGTGGGGGCGGGACGCCGCGTCAGCGGAGTGAGCGTGTTGCCGAGGATCAGCGGGGAGACGTCGAACCCGGTGGGCTGGGCGACCGTGAATTGCGCCGCGGAAGCCGTGATGGGCTCTCCGCCGGCCGCCGGGAACAACGCAAAGGAACCGCGGTACTCCCCGGGAGGAAGAACGATCGACTTTTCGTAGACCCGGTCCGTGCGGGAGCCCGTCTTCATCTCAGAGAGCGTCGCGTCTTCCCAGAGCGTCGCGACTTCCTGGCCGGAAGCATTCTGCACGACCGCGCCGAGCTTCACCCCGCCGGCGACGGCGGTCGCCTTCTCGGCCGCTACGTAGAGCTGAAAGGCGTAGAAGGGCTCGCCCGGGATGGAGCGGAACGTGCCGCCCCAGAAGGCGGCATCATCGGCCCTCTTCGTCTGCAGGATCGCCTCGAGCGCGGATTTCGTCGCCGCCGGAAGCGCCGCGGCGACCGGCGGGGCGCCGGCCGCCGAAGGAGCAGGCGCCGCCATGGCCGGCGCGCCGGTTCCGGCGGGCGGGACCGCCGGGGCGGTCGACGTGGCCGGGCGCGGCGGAGCCGCAGGCTCCGCGGGCGCGGTCGATGCCGGTGGCGAGGCCGGCGGCGCGCCGGGCGCCGCGGCCGTTCCGACCTGGCCGGAGGGGTTCACGATCGTCTTCTCGGCGACCTTGGCGATCGCGCGATCGACGGGACCGGCGGTCTGCAGGCTGTCGAAGCCCCCCTGGGGATCCACGAGGACGCGCGCACGCACCTCGCCGACGTCCCACGAGGGGTCGAACTTGTTCTTGTCGTACGTCCAGGTCACCGTGACCTGCTGCTCCGCGTTCAATCCCGTTCCGAGGGCTGGAGCCGTCACGCCCGAGGGCGTCTGGTCCGCCTCCTGGGCTCTCTGCTGCGAGAAGCGGCTCGGAGCGCCGAGGACGACCAGGAGGCGTCCGCGCGCGGACTCGGCGCCTCGCTGCCGGCGCATCTTGAACTGCTCGTCGGCCGCCGCGATGCGGCGGTTGACTTCGTCGCGGAACTCGTTGTTCGCGGTCGCCGGGTTGGGGTCGCGCTTGGCCCAGTACGCCGCGATGAACTTCTCCGCGTCGGCGTCGTTCTGGATCTGCCCCCACTCCTGCCGCTCCGCGGGGGTCAGGAAGTAAGCCTCGGGCGACTTGGCCCAGTCCTTGTGCTTGGACAGCTGCGCCAGGGCCACGGCCGAAAGGGCCAGGCTGGCGAGAACGATCATGGTTTTCTTCACGGTCCCTCCGATTTCACCGGGATTCTATCCACAGGGACCGGAAACCGCGTGCCGAAGAGAGTTGTTCCCCGGACGACCCTGAGGGCCCGGTCTCAGGGTTTTGGGAGCTTGGCGAGGGCGAGGGCGGATCGGGGAACCCGGGTCAAAGCAAAGCGCGGGTCGGTTCCGGTTTTGCGGCCGTCCGCCTCCTCGCGGATGACCCGGACGAGCTCGTGCACCTCCCCCTGCATCTTCTCCATGCGCTCCTTCATGTGGAGGATGACTTCGACCCCCGCGAGGTTGACGCCCAGGTCGCGGGTCAGCGTCAGGATGATCTCCAGCCGCTCGATCGTGTCGGAGTCATACAGGCGGGTGTTCCCCTCCGTCCGGGCGGGGCGCAGGAGCCCCTCCCGCTCGTACATGCGCAGGGTCTGCGGATGGATCCCGAAGCGCTCCGAGATCGCGCCGATGCGGAAGACGCCCTGCCCGGCTCGTCCCCTCATCGGGCCCTCCTGGACTCGACCGGGATCGCCTGTCCGCGCTCGCTCTTGCTCGCGACCACGCGAAGCACTCCCGCGCGCAGCGTCGCCTTGATTCGGGAGGGGTCGATCGAGGAGGGGACGGCGAATTCGCGCGTGAAGTTGCCGTAGATCCTCTCCATGCGGATGAAGTGCCGCGGCTCCACCCCGGCGTCCGCGCGCCGGTGACCCGAGACCCGCAGCTTGCCGTCGAGCGACTCGAGCCGCACGTCCTCGAGAACGATCCCCGGGAGCTCGACCTGGAGGACGATCTCATCGGGCGTCTCGTAAACGTCGGCGGCCGGGGACCAGAGGGCCGCCTCGACCCCCTCTTCGGGGAACTCGCTCCGGTGCATCGTCTCCTCGAAGAGGCGGTTGACCTTCTCCTGGATCGCGAACAGGTCCTGGAGCGAGTTCCACTGAAATACGGTCATGCTGCGCTAACTGTCGGACCTCGGACACTTCGTGTCAAGTTGGTAGGTGGTGGATCGTAGGTCGTAGGAACCGGCCACCCGATCACCCTATCTGCCACCTACCACCGACCACCTTATTTCTTTTCGCTGTCCACGTACTCCGTGTCGATCACTTCGTCGTCCTGCGAAGCCCCGGCGCCGGGGTGCGGGCCGCCGGCGGGCTCGCCGCCGCCGCCGGGCTGTTGCGTCGCCCCGCGATACACCGCCTCGGCGATTTTGTGGGAAGCCTGCTGCAAACGTTCGGCGGCCTGGTTCATGTTGTCCGCGCCGCCCGCTTCGAGCGCCTTGCGCGCGTCGGCCAGGGCCGACTCGAAGTTGGAAACCTCGCCCGGATCGAGCTTGGAGCGGTTCTCGTTGAAGGACTTCTCCGAGGTATAGATCAGGCTGTCGAGCCGGTTCTTCGCCTCGATTTCCTCGCGGCGCTTCTTGTCCTCCTCGGCGTGCGCCTGAGCGTCCTTGACCATGCGGTCGATCTCGTCCTTGTTGAGGCCGGACGAGGCCGTGATGGTGATCTTCTGCTCCTTGCCGGTCCCCAAATCCTTGGCCGAGACGTTGAGGATGCCGTTGGCGTCGATGTCGAAGGTCACCTCGATCTGCGGCATTCCGCGGGGGGCCGCGGGGATCCCGACGAGGTGGAAGACGCCGATCGACTTGTTGTCCCGCGCCATTTCGCGCTCCCCCTGGAGCACGCGGATCTCAACGGACGTCTGGTTGTCGGAGGCCGTGGAGAAGGTTTCGCTCTTCTTGGTGGGGATCGTCGTGTTCCGCTCGATGAGCTTCGTGGACACGCCGCCCAGGGTCTCGATTCCAAGAGAGAGCGGAGTCACGTCGAGCAGCAGCAGGTCCTTCACGTCACCCGCGAGGACGCCGCCCTGGATCGCCGCGCCGACCGCGACGACCTCGTCGGGATTGACGCCCTGGTGGGGATCTTTGCCGAAGAGCTCCTTGACGAGCGCCTGGATGCGCGGCATGCGGGTCTGGCCGCCCACGAGGACGACCTCGTCGATGTCTTTCATCTCCACGCCGGCGTCCTTCATCGCCTGCCGGCACGGCCCGACCGACCGCTGGATGATGTCCTCGACGAGCTGCTCGAGCTTGGAACGCGAAAGCCGGAGCTGGAGGTGCTTGGGCCCCGTCGCGTCGGCGGTGATGAACGGAAGGTTGACGTCCGTCTCCATGACCGTGGACAGCTCGATCTTGGCCTTCTCCGCCGCTTCCTTCAGACGCTGCATCGCCATCGGGTCCTTCGAGAGGTCCACACCCTGGTCCTTCTTGAACTCTCCGAGGATCCAGTCGATGATCCGCTGATCGATGTTGTCGCCGCCCAGGTGCGTGTCGCCGTTGGTGGACTTGACCTCGACGACTCCCTCCCCCACTTCGAGGATCGAGATGTCGAAGGTGCCGCCGCCGAAATCGTAGACGGCGATCGTCTCGTCTTTCTTCTTGTCGAGGCCGTAGGCGAGGGCGGCGGCCGTTGGCTCGTTGACGAGGCGCTCGACGGCGAACCCGGCGATCTGTCCCGCGTCCTTCGTCGCCTGGCGCTGGGAGTCGTTGAAATACGCGGGGACGGTGATGACCGCGCGCGTGACCTTTTCCCCGAGGTAGGCCTCCGCGGCCTCCTTGAGCTTGCCGAGGATCATGGCGGAGATCTCCGGCGGCGAGTACTGCTTCGAGCCCGCGATCACCCGGACGTCTCCGTTGGGACCGGAGGCGACCTTGAAGGGGACCATCTTCATCTCCTCGGTCACCTCGGAGAACTTGCGGCCCATGAAACGCTTGATCGAGAAGACGGTGTTTTCCGGATTCGTGATCGCCTGGCGCTTGGCGACCTGGCCGACCAGCCGCTCGCCCGTCTTGGAGAAGGCGACGACGGAAGGTGTCGTGCGATTGCCCTCCGCGTTGGGGATGACGACGGGTACACCGCCTTCCATGACCGCGACGCAGGAGTTTGTGGTTCCGAGATCGATTCCGATGATCTTGCTCATGACTTCTGGCTTCCTCCAAACTTGGCGAACCCTTCGGGCCCCGCTCGCTTCTCCCGTCGCGCGCGCTGGTCGCTTTGCGCCAGGGGCTCAGTAGCTTAGGACTTTAGCCTGAGACTGTCAAGTTTGGGGTGACTCTACCTAAGTGTGAGCAGCTAAGGTTTTATTCGATCACCTGGACGCCCGGCCGGGCCTCGATCTGGCGCAGCCGCGCGGGAACCGGATGGACCTCGGAGACCGGCGCCAGGCTCCGCTCGAGGGACAGGTCCAGATCGATGTCGCCTCGGGCGTTTCGGCCGTAGAGCCCGAACTTTCCGTCGTCGGATCGGAGGATGTACCGGTAAGGCCTTCCGTACGGATCCCGGACCTCGCTCGAGTCGAGGATGCCCGCCATCACCAGGTCCTCGAGGCTTCGGGGATAACGGCCGGAGGAGTCGTAATAGACCCGCACCGACCGCTCGATGGTGACGAGGCGGTCGAGCGAGGCGGCTTTGAGGAAGTCCGCGAGCTCCCGCGTCCGGGCGGGCGACCGCAGCAGGACGTTCCACGGATTCCGGGGAACGAAATAGATGCCGAGCGCCACGAAGCCGAGCACGAGCGCCCAGAGAAGTCCCGTCCGGCTCGCGGGCGGTCGCGCGGCGGCGACTGGCTGCGGCGCGGGCAGGGCCGACTCCGGGGGCGCCTCCTCGATGAGGTTCCTGTCGAGCAGGTCGGCGAGCCCCTTGAAGACCTCGAAGTCGGAGAGAAAGGCCCGTTCCATGATGTCCGCCACGGACCGCTGACCGTCCACCCACTTCCAGGCCTCCGCTTCCGGCTTGGACACGACGAGATGACCCTCGCGCAAACCTTCTCCCGACGTGACGAGACGCAGGCTCTCGACCCCGTTCGCCTTGCGGAACACGACGTCCGCCGAACGGACTTTCTTCTCCAGGAGGGGCCACTCGTCGAGCATCTGCGCCGCTTCCATGAGGATGGATTCCGTCGGCACCGGGGACATGTGGTCCGCGTCGTAGTCGATACGCCCTTCCTGGCTGAAGCGGAAGCGGCCATCGGTCCAGCGAAACGAGCTGAAGACGATCCGGAAAATCTGGAGGCGGAGAGCCTCGCGGAGGTCCTCGGGAGTGACGAGACGCTCGCGGATGAGCAGGAATCCGAGCCGCTGCTGCGTCTCCTTCTGCTTCTCGAGGAGCCGCTCGAGCTGCTCCTCGCTGATGCGCCCCGCCCGGACGAGCAGGCTGCCGATCCGGTTGTCCAGCCCCCGCGAGGCGGACTCGGCCGAGACGACCTGCCCTCCGAGGAAGCTGACCGTGATCGTGTCCTCATCCCCCTCGACGGTTAGGACTCCGCTCTTTCGCTGGAGACCGAGCACCTGAAAGATGTCGTTCAGCGAGAAGACCCGAAGCGTCCCCTCAAGACCCATGCGATTCCCTCCACGCGGAGACGTTCGCAATGAGCCAGACCGCGAGCGCGGACAGCGCCGCGATGCCGACGACCATCCGCCATCCGTCCACGGCGAGCTGGCGCGGATCGAAGAGACGATGACCGAGGAGGAAGGCGGCGAGGGCCAGGAAGAACAGGAGGAGCGTGACGGCCCCGGCGATGGACCGTTCGGTGAAGAAACGGTGGGTGCCCGGGAACAGCAGGGAGAGCAGGCGGCAGACGCGGTCATCCGAGCGCGTGCGGCGCCGGACCTCGTCGGCCTGCGCGACGTGCGCCTGGATGCCGGCGTCCTCGCGGCGCAGGTGCAGGCGCACGCAGGTGGCGCAGTAGAGCGGCGGATCCCCGTACCGCTTGCAGAAAGCGCAGAAAGGCGCGCCGCACCGCGCGCACGGCTCCGAGGGGGGGGTCCGCGACCGATTCCGCGCGATGAACGCTCCGAGCAGCAGCGCCGCCCATGGCCCGAGGACGAGCGGGGAGAGAAGGACCTGATCGAGGCGGTAAGGCGCGGCGTGTCCCGGCATCCGTCGGCTGCGCGCCTGAGCGTTCCAACGCTCGACGCGTGCCCTCGCGCGGTCCAGCCCGTAGGAGGGGGCGACGACGCGCTGGAGGTTCGGCGTCTCGGTCCACAGCTTCACCTGCTCTGGGGCGAGCTGGCGGGCGCGCGCGATCGCGGACCGCTGTCCCGGGAAGTCGTAAGCCTCTCCGAGAGCGAGCGACAGGTTGTAATGGACCTCCGGAGCGTTCGGCGCGCGATCGGCGGCGGCGCGATAGTCGCGGATGGCGGAAGGGAAATCGGAGTCGAGAAAGTACACGTTGCCGCGGCTGACGAAGTGCCGGTAGTCGCGGGAGTCCACCTGGATCGCCCGGTCGTAGGAAGCGACCGCCCTCTGGAACTCCCCGCGCCGCTCCGCGTATCGGCCGAGCAGGAACCAGACGTCGGGATCGTCGCGGAAGACCGTCGCAGCCTGCTGGAGGCCGTCCTCCGCGCTCTGATCTTCCCGCCGTTCGTCGAGGTCGACCGCGGCGACGTAGAGCGGCGAGCGCTGGAGGATGTTCTCGCGGCCGATGGCGGCGAAGAAGGGGGCGAGGAGGCCCAGCGCGAGCATGCCGCCGACGAGGACGGCCCGCTCGACGCCCGACGTGTACGCGAAGACGAGCGCCCCCCAGTAGAGCACGAGCCACAGCGGGCCGAGCCCAAAGGCGATGGGGAGGCCGAAGATCAGGAGTGCCAGCGGGACGGCCGCTCTCCGTCCAAACAGGCGGCGCCCGAGCTCCTTGAGGTCGTGCGCCAGACGGGCGCGATGCCGCAGGAGCAGGATCAGGATGCCCGCCAGCACGGTGGCCCCGAACGCGAGCCCCGCCCAGATTGCGAGCGACGAGAAGAGAGAGAGCCGCGACTCCCGCGTGCGGAAGAGGGTGGCGACGGCCTCGGGCACACCGCGGAGCGCCTCGGGATACGCGCCGCTGCGGAAGAGCGAGGCGACGCGCTCCGCCGCCGCGTCGAAGTTGCCGTCGTCGAGCTGGAGCGCGGCGTCGTACGCCCGCGCGGCGCGCTCCGTCTTCCCGAGCGACTCGGCTTTCCGGGCCTCGTGGACCAGCGTGCGCGAAAAGTCCGAGAGGCGCCGCCCGCCGACCGCGCGCCCCGCCTTGCGCATCTCCGACAGCGCGCTCGCGGCGCCGCGCGCGTCGTCCTCGATGTGCGCGTTCAAGAATGCGAACCAGTGGCCGCGGTAGAGGCTGCGGGTGACGGGGGACGCCGGAACGGGCGATTGAGCCGGAGCCTGCGCGCTCCCCGGCGCGGCCAGCAGAAAGGTGGCCAGGAAGAGAGAGAAAAGCGCGGCCGAGCGGCTGCTCAAGGCTTCGGCGCCGGCGATCGGGTCGTCTCGACGAAAGCCAGCCGAAGCTCGTAGAGAAGGCGGGAAAGAAAATCCGACTCCTCGAAGGTCAGGTTGCCGCGCGTCTTCTGCTCGAGCACCGCGAGCCAGTCGATCATCTGCCGGGCGACCGCGGGCTCTCGATGGCGGGTCCCCGACGCGGGGTCGGGAATCAGGCCGAGCGACGCGTAGGCGGTCGTCGCGAGCGACCGCACGATG
>JBHENW010000035.1:0-24868 GCA_046261875.1 Thermoanaerobaculia bacterium
AGCCCCGCAGTTTCTTCCGCACGTCCTCGGTTAAGCCGAGGGATTTCACGGAAGACACGCAGGGCCGCCTACGCGCCCTTTACGCCCAATAATTCCGAATAACGCTGGCCCCCTCTGTATTACCGCGGCTGCTGGCACAGAGTTAGCCGGGGCTTCCTTTGCTGGTACAGTCAACGTCCGGGGGTATTCGCCCCGAACGATTTCTTCCCAACCGACAGGAGTTTACAACCCAAGGGCCTTCATCCTCCACGCGGCGTTGCTGCGTCAGGCTTTCGCCCATTGCGCAAGATTCCCCACTGCTGCCTCCCGTAGGAGTCCGGACCGTGTCTCAGTTCCGGTGTGGCCGATCACCCTCTCAGGCCGGCTACCGATCGTTGCCTTGGTGAGCCGTTACCTCGCCAACTAGCTAATCGGGCGCGGGCCCATCCGGAAGCGCGAGATCTTGCGACCCCGCTTTGATCGTCAGAACTTTCGTCCCGAAGATGTCATGCGGTATTAGCTCGAGTTTCCCCGAGGTATTCCCCACATCCGGGCAGGTTACCCACGTGTTACTCACCCGTCCGCCACTCGACTGGAGGAGTTGCCCCCTCCGCCTCGTGCGACTTGCATGTGTTAAGCACGCCGCCAGCGTTCATTCTGAGCCAGGATCAAACTCTCCACTTAAAGTTGTATCCGCGCCCTCCGGTGAGACCGTCGGGCTGTTGAATGAGAGTTGAACCTGCTTTCCCTTGAAAACAGGAAGTTTGGTTCCGCTCCTTCCAGGGGTTAGGGGACCGCGAGGTCCCCTGCCCAAGGATGAGCAGAGCCGATCTGGTTTTCCAAAAACCAGGAAAAGACGTCTGGCACGCTCTACTCAGTTTTCAAGGAACCGGATCCGGAGGGTTGCGCCCAACGGGACACGCCGTACTTCCGGCGTAGCCAACTATCAACTTCCGCCATCAGACGGAAATTCCAGCTTCCCAAAATTTTCCGTTTCGTCAAGCTCAAACTGCCTAAAGTACTGACGGACAGGCATCCGCCAGCGTCGACGAAACCCTTTAAAGAACTGGAACCCTTGCGGGGGGATGTGCACTATAGGGGACGACCTACGGAGTGTCAAGCATCTTCAAAAAATAGATAACTCGCTGGCCCCCAAAGCTTTACGGTCGGAAAAATGCACAAAAACCGGTGCATCATCCTGTGAGCGCTCCTGAGACCGCAAAAAAGCGCCTGATCGCTTCCGGATACGCCTCGTGTTCCCTCTCCAGGATGCGGGCGGCGAGCTGCTCCGCCGTGTCCCCCGGCAGGATCGGCACACGGTACTGGAGGACGACGGGTCCCGTGTCAGTCCCCTCATCCACGACGTGCACGGTGCATCCGGACTCTGTATCCCCCGCCTCGAGCGCGCGGCGCTGCGGTTCCAGCCCGCCGTACTTCGGCAGGAGGGAGGGATGGATGTTCAGGATCCGGCCGCTGTACGCCTGTACGAATCCGGGCGAGAGGACGCGCATGTAGCCGGCGAGGCAGATCAGGTCGGGGCGCGACGCCGCGAGGATGCGAAGCACTTCCTCTTCGTGGGCGCGGCGACTCGCGAACGCCTCGCGATCCACGGCGTGGGCCGGCAGGCCGCGTGCCCGGGCGCTCTGGAGGCCCGGCGCCGACGGCACGTCGGAGACGACCGCGACGATCTCCGCATCCGGGATCTCTCCGCGGGAGACGGCGTCGGCGATCGCCTCGAAGTTGGATCCGCGCCCCGAGAGCATGATCGCGAGGCGATGGGTCATCTCTTCGTCTCGTGGCCCGCGCGTCGGTATAGTCCGGCCCACGAAGGAGGGTTTTCATGCGCCGACTCACTTTCCGGATCTTCCCGTTCTCGTTGGTTTTTTGCGCGCTGATCGTGCCCGCCGTCCTGGCTGCCGATGGAGACGAAGCGGCGATCCGGAAGGTCCACGCGGACTTCACCGCCGCCTGGAACCGCCACGATCCGGCTGCGCTGGCAGCGATCTGGTCGGCCGACGGGGACCTCGTCAATCCCGAAGGCCGATGGGCGAAAGGCAATGCGGAGGTGCAGAAGAATTTCGCCGACGAGCAGGCGGGCATCTTCAAGTCCAGCACATTCACGAACACCGTGACCGGCGTGCGTTTTCTCACGCCGAACATCGCCATCGTGGATGCCTCGTTCGAGATCCGGAACGCGACGCCGGCCAACGCACCGCCGATGACGCAGAAGGGGCTCTACAAGGCGGTCATGGTCAAGGACGGCGGGACATGGCGGACGGCCTCGGCGATGGCGATGGCTCCGGTGGCGCCTCCCCCCGCGGCGCCCGCGCACCACTAGTTCCCGCTAATCCGGCCGGGGCGGCGGCTCGATGACCACGCGGCGCTGCCCCGGCCGGACGTTCCCGATCGCATACCAGCGCTGACCCGCTTCCGACCAGATCCGCGCCACTTCGCCCAGGTCGGGCGGCGCGATGAAGAGCGCCATTCCGATCCCCATGTTGAAGACGCGGTGCATCTCCTCGAAGGACACGGCGCCCTCGCGGCCGATGACGTCGAATACGGGGGGAACGGGCCAGGATCCCGACTTGATCTGGACCTCCAGGCCCTCCGTCAGGACGCGAGGGATGTTGTCGTAGAAGCCGCCGCCGGTGATGTGCGCCATCCCGTGCACGAGATCGCGGGAGAGCAGCGGACCCAACGCGCGCAGATAGGAGACGTGCGGCGCCAGGAGCGCATCGGCGATCGTCTGGCCGAGCTCGCGCAGACGGTCCTCGGGCCGGCGTCCCATCTGGTCGAAGAAGACTTTCCGCGCGAGGGAGTAGCCGTTGGTGTGGAGCCCCGTCGAAGGAAGGCCCACGGCGAGGTCGCCCGCGGCGATGCGCGAGCCGTCCAGGATGTTCTCCCGGTCGACGACTCCGACGATCGTGCCGGCCAGGTCGTACTCTCCTTCTCCGTAGAACCCGGGCATTTCCGCGGTCTCCCCGCCGAGCAGGGCCGTCTCGTTCTCGCGGCAGCCCCGCGCGATTCCCTGGATCACCTGCTCCAGCACGTCCGGCCGGATGCGGCCGGCGGCCACGTAGTCGAGGAAGAAGAGGGGCCGCGCGCCCTGGACGAGGATGTCGTTGACGCAGTGGTTGACCAGGTCAGCGCCGCACGAATCGTGACGGCCGGTCTCGATCGCCACCTTCAGCTTCGTCCCGACGCCGTCGGTAGACGCGACGAGAACCGGCTCGCGATACGCGGAGAAGTCGGGACGGAACAGCCCGCCGAAACCTCCGACGTCGCCGAGGACCCCGGAGGTGAACGTCGAGCGGATGGCGCTCTTCGCCCGTTCGAGCGCGGTCGCTTTCGCGTCGATGTCCACGCCCGCGGAGGCGTAGCGGGAG
This sequence comes from Thermoanaerobaculia bacterium, assembly GCA_046261875.1. GTDB lineage: Bacteria > Acidobacteriota > Thermoanaerobaculia > UBA5066 > Gp7-AA6 > JBHENW01. The sequence continues at coordinate 3,366 of JBHENW010000035.1, forward strand.
TCCTTCAAGGGGCGGGGATTATAGGGCGGGGCTCAGCGTCCCGTCGGAACCCGAGGAGCATCGGGTAGCCGCCGCGCGCAGCGTCCGGCGGTCCTCCCTCGACGCGAACCATGAGGTAATGCCGATCGATCCATCCGTGGATCCTCCGACCATAGGTGACGCCGAAGAGTCGGGGAGGCTCCTGTCCGTCGGCTCGCTCGACGATAGCGACCGCCGCGGGGGAGGCCCGCATCAGCTCCGAAAGCACCGCGGCCTCGTTCTGTTCCGTGAGATAGCCCGGGACGTAGAGCTTGTGACGCAGCGAGTTGCGGCGGTCCGCGAGGAAGTTCAGGATCGCCGCGTCGGGAAAGACGACGAGACCTCCGCCCGGAGGGGTCCTGGTCCGGATCTCTCGCGCGGCGATCGTCAGCTCACGGGCGAGCGTCTCCGAGCCGGTGAGCATCCCCGCGGTCCCCGGAATCGGAACCCGGTGATCGGCCCGGTACTGGATCCCACGAAGGAGGAAGAGGAACGAAACGAGCGCCACGGCGGCAACCTGGAAAGCCCGCCGCAAGCGGAGGCGAGCGGAGCGCCCTTTCTCGCGGCGAACCGCGTGCCGCATGAGCCCCGCGGCCGCCACGAGAGCGAAGAGGATGGGCGGAGCGGCGTAGCCGAAGTCGCGGAGATCGAAGAAGCGGCGCCCCGAAAAGATCAAACCCATCGTGGCGAACGTCACCACGTTTCCTCCGCGGGGCCCGCGGGAAAGCCCGACGACGACGGCGGCGGCGCAAACGGCCGGGCTCCAGCTGAAGAGCACGGATCCCCGGGCGGGGCCGAGCAGGGCGCCCCCCGCGAGCAGAGCGAGGCACGCCAGCAACCAGGGGAGCCGCCGCTTCGCCCGGTCGGGAGCGATGCGGCGCAGCGTCAGAATCTCGACGAGCCAGTAGGCCGCCAGCCAGAAAGCCGTCGAGTGAAGGAGCGAGAGGACGCCCCGCCGCCACTCCCGAACCCCCGAAGCGTCCACGAGCCACTTACGGACCTCCGGCGGGATCCCGGACAGCAGAACCAGGCTTTCGCGCAGCACCGGATCGGGACCCGCGATCCACACGAAGGCCCCGATCACGGATCCGAAGACCCCGAGCGCCGCAGCGATGACCGGAAGCGATTCCCGGACGGCGCCCCGGCCGAAGGAGCGCCGCACGGCGAGGCCGAGCAGGACGGCGAGCAGCGCGCCCATTCCCCACTCGGTTCGGCACAGCCCGGCCAGGCCGGCGCACGCTCCGGCGGCCGCGCCATACCATCGGCGCCGGCCTCCCCCCGCGCGCGACGCCAGCGCGCCCGCGAGCAAGGCGAACCCGGCGGCGTGCCACATCCGGAACCCCATCCCCAAAATCGACCCTCCCGAGTAGCGCATGAAGACGAGCGCAGGGATCGCGGCGGCCGTCCAGAGCGCCGCCTCGCGTTTCCCCGTCACCGTTCGCAGCGCGAAGAAGAACGCCGCGAGGATCGCCAGAGACGCGACACAGCCTGCCAGCACGAGAGCCGAGAAGCTCGAGCCGAAGAGGCGGAAGAAAACGGAGTGAAAATACGGGGTCAGCGGGCCAAACCAGTAAACCACGTCGCGGTAGAGAAGGTCGCCCCGCGACAGGGCATCCGGCCAGATCCACTCGTTTCCGATGTCAACGATCGGGTCCGTCCACTTTCCCAGGGAGACGAGGAACAGGCCCGCCGACGCGAGCGCCACGGTCATCGCGCCGATGACGCCGCGGCCGGCGCTCTTCACGGCCGGCCGCCGCGCTTCTCGGCCCGGGGGCCGCGGTCGTTCCGCAGACCGAGCCAGAAACGGGGACTTGCCTCCGCGGGCGCGCCCTTCCGATGAAAGGGGCGCATGGTGTAGTTCACGTCGAGCCACGATCGGATCCGTCGCCCATAGTCCATGCCGAAGAAGCTCCGCCCGTACTCCTCCGTCGAGCGCTGCCACAAAACGACGGCCGCCGGCGACGCGGACGCGAGCTCTCGCAGGACCCCGCTTTCATTCGTCGAGCTCAGATATCCCGGTATGTACAGCTTGTGCCGCAGGGGGTTGCGCCGCCCCGCCAGGAAGTTGAGGAGTTCCCCTTCCGGAAAGACGACGAGCCCGTCCTCCGGCCCCGTTTCCCGCCGGATCCTCCCGGCGAGCTGCTCGATCTCGGCCGCCACCGCCGGAGGGGCCGAAAGCAGGCCCCGGGTGCCCGCGATCGGAACGGAAGCACGATCGCGATCTCGATATTGCCGGACGCGCGCGAGAAAGACGCACGCCACCAGGAGGGACAGCGCGACGGCCAACGCCGTCCGCAGCCGGCGCCGCTCGTCTCGATCCGCCGCCCGCCGTTCCATGCGCAGGTTCAGCAGCCCGGCGGCGGAGACGAAAGCGAAGAGCAGGGGCGGAGCGACGTACGGCAGGTCGCCGATGTGCAATGGCCGCCGGTACGAGAGCACGAAGCCGAGCAACCCGAAAGCGAGGAGGGATGCCGAGCGCGGATCCCGCGCCGCGAACCTCGAAACGATGGCGGCCCCCAGACAAAGGAGAGGGGCGGCGCCGAAGAACACGGCGCCGGAGACGCCGAGAAACGAGGTCAGCGCCAGCACCGGCAAGAGGCCGAGGATCGTGGCTGCGGTCCGGCGGGCACGGGCGAAGGGAATCGTCTTGCGAAGAACCAGGAGCTCGATGAGCAGCCAGAGCGCGGCCCACATCGCCGTGGAATAGAGGAGCTCGGCCAGCCCGCGCTGCCACTGGGGCAGGTGCGAATAGGCGAGCAGAAAGGTGCGGGTCTCGGGGGGCAAGCCGGTGAGCAGGACGTGGCTTTCGTGGATGACGCTCCGGGCGCCCGCCGCCCAGAGGAAGGGTCCCAGGCCGGCGGCGAAAAGGAGGAGAAACCCCGCGCCGGACAGCAGGGCTCCCCGGAGGGCCGCTCGGGCAGATTCTCCGCGGGCGAACTCCACGAGCCAGACGGCCGCGAGCGCCGCCAGGCCCCATTCCGTGCGGCACAAGCCCGCCAGCGCGCACAAGCTCCCCGCCAGCACGGATCGTTTCATCGGGCGAAGTGTCGAACCGGCGAGCCACACCGCCAGGAGGGCGAAGGTCGCCGCGTGCCAGATCCGGAAACCCATCCCGAGAATGGCGCCGCCCGCATTGGGCATGAAGATCAACGCCGGGATGGCCAGAGCGGTCCAGAGGAGAGCCTCGCGCTGCTCCGTCACGCGCCTCATGGCCAGGTAGAGAACCGCGAGACACGCGGCAGCGGACAGGACCCCCGCCGCCACGAGCGCGCCGAACCCCGAACCGAGGAGGCGGAAGACGCCGGCGTGGAAGTACGGAGTCAGCGGGCCGAACCAGTACACGACGTCGCGATAGAGAAGGTCGCCGCGCGCCAGCGCGTCCGGCACGATCCACTCCCGTCCGGAGTCGGTGAGGGCGTCGGACCACTTGCCCCGGGAGACGACGAAGAGGATCGCGCCCGCCGCGAGAAATGCGGCGAGCGTCAGGGGCCGGGGCCAACGCGCCCCGCCGCGCGGGATACTCAGACCAGGCTCCGGCACAGAAAGAGCTTCGCGTGCCGGCTTCCGGACGGCGCCGGACGGCAATGGGAAACGATCCATCCGTAGATGCGGAGTCCATAATCCGTCCCGAAGAATCCGCGCCCGTACTCGCCGGCGGGACGGTTGAGGACGACGACGGCGGCCGGGCGCGTCCGCTCCAGCTCCTCGACGATTCCGGGCTCGTTTCCTCTCGTGACGTAACCGGGGAGGAAGAGCTTGTGGCGTATCGGGTTCGGCCGCCCCGAGAGATAATTCACGATCATCCCCTCGGGGAAGACGACGCACCCATCCCCGCGTCCCGTGCTCCGCCGCACGGCGCCGGCGACCTCCGTCAGTTCTCGCGCGACGGCGGCCGGCGCGGAGACGAGACCCGCAGTCCCCGGGACCGGCACGCGGTCGTCCGACGCATACTGGAGCCCGCGGATCAGGAAGGCGATCGCCGCCACGCCGGCCAGAGCGGCGAGGGCCGCCTCCTGGAGGCGCACGCGGGGCTCCCCCCTTCGCAGCCGGGCGATCGAACCGGCCAGCAGGCCGGCGGCGGAGGCGAGCGCGAACAGAAGCGGGGGGGCGACGTAGCCGAAATCCCCGATGTGGAAGAGACGCCGGTGCGAGAGCAGGAGGCCGAGCAGACCGAGCGAAACGAGGGCGGCCGAGCGGGGCCGGCGGGGACGCACCAAGCCCGCGAGGACCGCGCCCGCGCAGATGAGAGGAGCCGCGCTGAAGACGACGAAACCCGACGCCCCCCCGAGCGCGGCGAGCAGGGCGATTCCGAACAGGACCGCGAGCAGCGTCCACACGCGCGAGGGCGTTCCGCCCGGATCGGCCCGGCGGAGCGCGAGGAGCCGAACCAGGAGAAACAGGCCGATCCAGAGCAAGGCGGAGTAGAGCATCGAGAGCAGACCCGCCCGCCAGCCCCTCGTTCCCGCGACCACGGAGGCGGCACGCGTCTCTACGGGAATGCTCCTCAGGAGGACCGGGGACTCCTTCAGGAGCGCATCCCATCCGGCCGCGGCCCCGAAGGATCCGATCACCGCCACGAAAAGGATCGCCGAGGCGCCGATGAAAACCGCCGCCTCCGGCAGGAAATCCCGAAGCCGGGTCCGGAGAACCCCGAGTCCGACGAGCACGGCGGCCACCGCGGCGAGCCCCCATTCCAGGCGGCTGAGCCCGGCGAGCGCCGCACAGACTCCGGCGCCCGCGAGGGCCAGCATCCTGCCTCGGGACGCGAGCCGGAACGACAGTGCGACGCTCAGCAGGGCAAAACCCGCGGGGTGCCATATCCGATAGCCCATTCCCAGGATCGACCCGCCCGAATTCGGCATGAAGACCAGCGCCGGGATGGCGATGCCCGTCCAGATCCACGCCGCCCGGCGTCCCGTAACACGCCGCAACGCGAGGAAGAACGAGGCCAAAATGCCCAGCGACCCGACGATTCCCGCCAGAACGAGCGTCCCGAAGCTCGATCCAAAGAGTCGGAAAAACAGAGCGTGGAAGTACGGAGTGAATGGACCGAACCAGTAGACGACGTCCCGGTAGAGAAGCTCTCCGCGCGCCAGAGCGTCCGGGTATCCCCACTCCGACCCCGTGTCGATGATCGCGTCGGACCATTTCCCGCGCGAAACGGCGAAGAGGGCGATGGACGCCGCGGCCAGGGCCCCGAGGGCCGCCAGGCGCCACGCGCGAGAGGAAGAACTCCGCAACGGCCTCACGTCACGATGGATCGAGCTTCGAGTCCGCGGTGTAGAAGTGCGGCGAGAGGCGGATGCCCATTCCGGGCCGGTAATCCAGGAGGACGTCGCGGATCAGGTTCGTCGTGCGCTCGAGGATCGGGAACTCGGACCGGCAACGCAGGAGTACGTCGGAAGCCTCCGTCAACGCGGCGTTTCCCGTCCGCCCTTGAAGACCGCCTCGATCGCGCGCAGGTTCCTCGCGTCCTCGAGCGGGCTCTCGGCGAGGACCAGGAAATCTGCCCGCTGGCCGGGCGTGAGAGCGCCCCGGTCGGAAAGCCCGAGCGACCGCGCCGCCGTCTGCGTCGCGGAGCGGATCGCGGCGAGGGGCGGCAGGCCCGCGCGGACGTAGAGATCGATCTCCGCGGAGGCGCCCAGCCCCGGGAAGGCCCACATGTCGGTCCCCATCGCCACCGGGACGCCCGCGGCGTGCAGGGCGACGAGGTTCGCGCGAAGGGCCGGAAGCGCCGCGGCGACCCGGCCAAAGCCGGGATACTTTTCGCGATAGCCGCTCGAGTACGCAGGCGATCGATAGCGCTTCACGGTCTCGGCCGGCAGGCCCCGGACCGCGCGCGGGTCCGCCAGAATGGAATCCACGAACCGCGCCGTGTCGGCGAGGAACTCGAAAATGCCCATCGTGGGGATGTAGAAGACGGGCCGACGCGCCATCGTCGCGATCGTCTCGGCGTCCAGCCGCTCCAGAACGCCGTGCGCGAGCGCCCCCGCGCCCCGGGCGACGGCGCGTCGGGCGTCCGGAAGCTGCGGCGCATGGACGATGGAGCGCAGGCCCCTCTTCGCGGCGGTCTCGATCAGGGTGCCGGCGACCGCCTCGGGCATGCGCTGGAGCGGCGGCCGCGGATCCCGGCACCAGCGCATGTCGTCGAACATGAGCTTGATCTCGGCGGTCCCGAGCCGAGCCGCCTTTTCCACCGCGCGGCGCGCCCCTTCCACGGAAGCGGGAAAGCGATCGACCGCGCCCGCCGGCGCCTCCTCCCACCATCCGCCGCGGGTCGTGAAGATGGGAGCCGCGGGAAAGAGGTCGGGCACGTCCAAACGCGTCCGCGAATCCGAAGCGAGGTCTCGCGCGGAGGCGACGTCCTCCGCCATGAGCCGCGCGGAGGTCACGCCCCAGCGCAGCATCTGGCGCAGGTCCTCGGGGCCCTCGGCATGGACGTGGGCGTCGATGAGCCCGGGAACGATCCACTGACCGGAAAGCGCGACGGTCCGCGTCTCGGCGGGGAGCGCGCGGAGCGCTTCGGGCGTCGCGTCCCCGACCGAGACGATGCGCCCATCGGAGACGACCAGGAGGGCGCCCCGACGAGGCGGCGCGCCCGTCCCGTCAATCAGCGTTGCGCCGTGGAAGGCAATCGACCCCGCGAGCAGAAAAGGGCCTCTCATCCGCTGTCAGCTGCCGCTGTCAGCTCTCAGTGCCTCATCTCGAGACGGCGGCTTCCTTTTCCTGTTCCTCGGCGGAGATCTCGACCGGGTAGACGCCGGTGAAGCACGCCGTGCACGTGGCCTGGGCCGGGCGGCCGAACGCCTCCAGCATGCCCTCCGGCGAGAGGTAGCCCAGCGTGTCGGCGCCGATGAACTCGGCGATCTGATCGACGGACTGGTTCGCGGCGATCAGCTCGCGGCGCGTCGGCGTGTCGATACCGTAGTGGCAGGACGCGACGGTTGGAGGAGAAGACACGCGGACGTGGACCTCCCGCGCGCCCACCTCCCGGAGCATCCGCACGATCTTGCGGGAGGTCGTGCCGCGCACGATGGAGTCGTCCACCAGGACGATGCGCCTGCCGTCCACGAGGTCGCGAACCGGGTTCAACTTGACCTTCACGCCGAAGTGCCGGATCGCCTGCTTCGGTTCGATGAAGGTCCGCCCGACGTAATGGTTGCGGACGAGACCGAGGCCGAAGGGGATCCCCGACTGCCGCGCATAGCCGAGCGCGGCGTACATCCCGGAGTCGGGCACGGGCACGACGACGTCTGCCGCCGCGGGCTGCTCGATCGCCAGCCTCGCGCCGAATGCCTGGCGCGTCGAAGCGACGCTCCGGCCGAAGACCGTCGAGTCCGGCCGCGCGAAATACACGTGCTCGAAGACGCACGGGGTCGAGCGGGGAAACGCGAACCGCTGCGAGGAGAAAGCGGAACGGCCGGGAACGAGCTGCACGATCTCGCCCGGCTCGACGTCGCGCACGAACTGCGCCTCGATGAGGTCGAAGGCGCAGGTCTCCGAGGCGACGACTGGCACTCCTTCCCGGATTCCGAGCGAGAGCGGCCGAATGCCGTTGGGGTCGCGCGCGGCGAAGATCCCCTCCCGGCTCAGGATGACGAGTGCGTAAGCCCCCCGGACTTCGTTCAGGGCCTCGGCGATCGCCCCGACGAGGGTCGGGGACCGGGAGCGGGCGACGAGGTGGAGGATGACTTCGGAGTCGGAGGTCGTCGTAAAGAGGGCCCCCGAGCTCTCGAGCCCCAGGCGGATCTCGCGGGCGTTGACGAGGTTGCCGTTGTGCGCCAGGGCGAGGGGTCCACGGCCGGTCGCGAAGACGATCGGCTGCGCGTTGATCAGGAGCGAAGCCCCGGCGGTCGAGTAGCGGACGTGGCCGATGGCCGTGTGGCCCGGGAGCCGGGCGAGCCGCGTCTCATTGAAGACGTCCGCCACGTAGCCCATTTCCCGCTCGACGAAGAACTTGCCCTGGTCGTCGACCGTTGCGATGCCGGCCGACTCCTGGCCCCGATGCTGGAGCGCATAGAGCCCGAGGTAAGACAGCCGGGCGGCCTCATCGGACCCGGCCACCCCGAAGACACCGCACTCGTCGCGGAAACCCTTGTTCATGGCGACCTTTCCCCAAGATATTAACGCGGGTGAGAAGACGCGAATGCCCCAGCCGGTGACTCGCCGCGAACTCGTCCACGCATCGACGCGCGCGCAATGGCGCGCCTGGCTGCGGCGCCATCACGCGCGGCGAAAGGAAGCGTGGCTCGTTTACGCCAAGGCCCACACCGGAAAACCGCGGGTGGCCTACGCCGATGCGGTCGAGGAGGCGCTCTGCTTCGGCTGGATCGACTCGACGGCGGGCCGCCTCGACGAGGACCACTTCATCCAGCGGTTCACGCCGCGAACCAACACCCGCAACTGGTCGCAACTGAACCTCGATCGCTTCGACCGGCTCGTCGCAGACGGGCGCATGACCACGGCGGGTCTGGCGAAGCGTCCGCCGGGCGTGAAGCCGCCGGCGCGGCGGTTCCAGAGCGGCGACACCGTGCCAGCCTTCATTACGCGGGCCCTCGCGCAGCGCACGAAGGCGTGGAACAACTTCCGCGCCCTCGCTCCGGGCTACCGCCGCAACTACGTCCGCTGGATGACCGAGGCGAAGAAGGCGGAGACCCGCGAAAAAAGGTTGCGGGAGGCGATCCGCCGGCTCGAGAGAAATCGCGTGCGCGTCGAGGACCCCTCGAGCGAGCGCTGACCGCCCGGGTCAGCGGAGGCCGTCCACGACGTAAGCGGTCGAGAGGGTCCGGAACATGCCGTAGGCGTAGGCGCCCCCGTCCGGAGTCAGGATCAGGCTGACGATCTGCGCGTGCGGGTCGGTGGAGCGGATCTCCCTCCACAGCCGCCGATTTCCGGAGGCCCGATCCACGAGCCAGACCTTCGCCGGCTCCTCTCCCGGACGGATGACATACAGCGCCTTGTCGTCGGGCGTGAACTGGATGGGGAGCTCCCCGTCGGCCAGGCCGGGAACGGGAATCCCATCCCCTCCTGCGACCGGCCACAGCACGGGTCTCCCGTCCCGAAACGCCACGACGTGCACCCCCGTCGGGCGAAACGGCGGCGACGGGAGGAAACCGTACCCCCTCGGGGGTGATCGGTCGATATCGGGCCGCCGCCGCGTTCATCAGGAAGAGACGCTCCCGGCGGCCCGACTCGGCGCCCGAGAACACGATGCGCTTGCCGTCAGGCATCCAGACCGCCCGCCGCACGAACTCGAAGCCGCCGGAGACGAGCGTCCTCGTCGGTCCGGCGCCCGTGGGAAGCAGGTTGATCTGGGGCGCTCTCCCTTCGAGAGAAGGGACCAGAGCGATGACCCAGTTGCCGTCCGGCGAAAGGGCGGATCCGGTCCCGTCTCCCAGGCGTATGGCCGGCGAGCCGTCCGTATTGCGGAGATAGACGGAGCCGCCTGGTCCTCCTCCTTCGAGCGACTCACTGATGACGAGGGTCTTCCCGTCCCTGGAAATAGCCGTCGGCCGCGAATGGCTCAGCCAGGACAGGTCCCGGACCGTCGTCTCGCCCGGCGGGACACACATCACCGAGGTGATGACGATGTGGTGGGCGACGAGCGCCCGTCCTTCCTGCGAAATGTCGTAGAGCTCGAGGGGTCCGGGAACCCACGTGACCAGCCGGCGCTTTCCGGAGAGACTCACGGACCAGAGCGCTTCGGGCTGACCGGGCTCGCTCGCCGTGAACCAGACTTCGCGGCCGTCCGGCGTCCATGAGGGCATGCCTCCTCGCAGCTCGCCCCAGCCGCTGCTCAGGATTTCTTTCTGTTTGCTGGAAACGTCCAGGACGGTGATGGACCAGTCTCGTTGCCTTTCGAAGAACGCGATGCTCTCCCCGTCGGGCGAGAGCCCGGGGTTGACCGAGCCGGTTCGAGGTCTCGTAAAGGGCCGTTCCGATTGGGTACTCGAGCCGGTTCGTTCCGGAAACAGATCGGATCACCGCGAGGTCCTTCCCGTCCGGCGACCAATCGGCATCGGCCCACCCGATGCCGGCGGCTACCGGGCACGGGGCGCCTCCGGTGAGAGGCATCCGGGCCAGCGTTCCCACCTGTCCGGCCGGGACCATCACCGCGAGCTCCCCGGAGCTCGACGCGTCGAAGAAGTCGGCGTTCTCCAGGATCGGACGCGACTCTTTGCTGCCGACCTGGGTCACGTAGACCTTCAACCCCTCGCCCTCTCACTTCGCGCCGTACACGACGGTCTGGCCGTCGGCGGCGAACCGCGCATTGCTCACGAGGCCGCGGCGGAACGTGACGCGTTGGAAGGTGGGGGCGAGCGACGCCGGCTTACCGGCGAAGCGGCCGGCGAGAAGTCCCAGGACGGCGGCGGCGGCCAGAGCCGCGGCGCCGAGGAGCCACGGCCTCCGGGCCGGCCGCGCGGCGGTCTCCGGGGAAGAGACGACGGAAGCCTCGGAGAGGTGATCCCGGATGTGGGCCAGATCCCGTGCGAGGTCTTCCGTCGAGGCGTACCGCTCCTTGGGTTCTTTCGCCAGGCACCGTTCGATGACCCAGCGCAGGGGCGCGGGCAACCGCGGGTTGAGCAGGGCAATCGGCTCCGGGTCGTCCCGGATGATCGCGGTGAGCGTCTCCGGTTTCGTCTCGCGCGCGAATGCGTGCTTTCCCGTCGCCATCTCGTAGAGCATCGAGCCGAGCGAGAACTGGTCCGACCGGAAATCCACGATCTTCCCGCTCGCCTGCTCGGGCGACATGTAGCCGGCGGTTCCCATGACGACCCCCGGTTCGGTGCCGGCCGAGACCGTGGGAGAACGGGTTTCGTCTCCCCGGGTCGGGTTGGGCTCCGTCAGCTTCGCCAGCCCGAAGTCGAGAATCTTGACGTGCCCGTCGCCCGTGATCATGACGTTCTCGGGTTTTAGGTCGCGGTGCACGATGCCGGAACCGTGCGCTTTCGCGAGTCCCTCAGCGATCTGCGCCGACACGTTCAGAAGACGTCGTGCCGGCAGGGGAGCTTCCGCGATGAGCTCCCGAAGTGTGACGCCGGCGACGAGCTCCATCACGATGTAGGAACCCGAGTCCACGGAGCCGACTTCGTGGATCGTCACGATGTTGGGATGGTTGAGCGCGGAGGCGGATCGCGCTTCCTTTTCGAAGCGCCGGAGACGATCCCTGTCGGAGGAGAGAGCTTCCGGAAGCACCTTGATCGCGACCTCGCGCGACAGGCGCGGGTCACGCGCGCGAAAGACCTCTCCCATGCCACCGGCGCCCAGCGGCCCGATGACCTCATAGGGGCCGATCGAGCCCCGGCTTGAGAGTCATGGAACGTGAACGACCATCCTAATGCGTGGCCGGCGGGAGCCGCGCAGGCGAGCCGGCCAGCTCCCGGACCGCCGCCGCCACGCCGTCCACGACCGCGGCCATTCGCCGGTAATCCAGCGTCTCCGGCCGGTCCGACTCGGTGTGGTAATTGGCGTTTCGGTAGAACGCGGTGTCCGTGATCATGACCGCGGGATAGCCCTCCGCCCAGTAGCTTGCGTGATCGGACAGACCCACGCCGGGCACTCCCGCCGGGGCGTTGATAGATCGCACCGGCACGCCGCCCGATGACCGCATGGCTCCTTTGACGCGCCGGACGAGCAGGCCGTCGCGGGGGCGGCCCACCACGGCGATGAAGTCGCCGCGCTCCGGGTAGAAGAGCCGGAGGGCGCCAAACGGGAAAGCCTGGCTCCCCGGCGCGTCCGTGAAGTACCCGATCATCTCCAGGCAGAGCATGGCCCGGACGCGCGCTCCGGAGCGGCTCAGCGACCGGGCGTGCACGGCGCTTCCCATCGCATCCGTGGCGAAGAAGGGCATCTCCTCCAGGCAGTAGGCGACGAGCTCGATCCGGAGCGCCGGCGGATCGCCGGCGAGGAGGCGGGCGAGCTCGAGCACGCCCGCCACCCCGGACGCGTTGTCGTCGGCGCCGGGGAAGGGCCCGTCCGTGTCGTAGTGGGCGCCGATGACGACCCGATCGGGGCTGTCGGGACCGATCGTCGCGATGACGTTGCGGTACGTCTGGCCCTCCGCGGGGAATTCCTGGAGCCGGACCGCCGCGCCGGCGCCGCGGAAGCTCTCCACGATGTACTCCGCCGCGCCGCGGAGACGCTCGGGATGCCTGTAGTCGCGCGGGGAATGCGACACGGCCAGGGCCTCGACGTGCCGGGCGAGCCTCCGGGGATCCGAGCGCTCGAGAAGACGCGGGCGCCGGACCGGGAAAACCGCCGGCTGGACCATCCAGAAGATCGCGGCCGCGGCAAGAAGAAGCAGGGTCCCCAGGACCGCCATCGCCCGTCCCTTCGACGTCGCCCGCGTCCTGCTCAGCTCACCGCGGAAAACGCGCGAGCTGCCTTTCATGGAGGCGGGAGAGGGTCAGCTGCGCCGTCACCGCACCGACCAGCGCGAGAAACATGTCCCATTGCGTGTCCCAGACGTCCCCTTGCGTGCCGAGGAACGCCTCGGCGGCCGTGCCGCTGGCCGCCGCCGTCCACCACTCGATGAGCTCGTAAAACGCCGAAAACGCGAGGGCGACGCAGGTGGCGAGGAGAAAGAGCCATCCTCCGGAGCGAAGCGGCGTCCGCCGGCGCAGCAGCTCGCGGGCCAGCATGGCCGGGACGAAACCCTGCGCGAAGTGGCCCAGCCGATCGTAGTGGTTGCGCGCAAATCCGAAGATCTCCTGGGCGCGGAACCCGACGGGCACGCGGGCGTAGGTGTAGTGCCCGCCGACCATGAGGACCGCCGCGTGCAGGAAGAGGAGGCGGTACAGCAGCGGCGTGAGCGGAAAACGCCGATGGGTGGCAATGAGGATCGGAACGCCGGCGATCACCGGCGCGACCTCGAGCCACCACGTGTAGCGGTCATGGGGCCGGATGCCGGACCAGGCGAGGACCGCGGCCGTGAGGGCGAGGAGGACGAGAGGCTCCCGTCTCGGGACGGCCTTCTCTTTATCCGTTTCCTTCACGGGTTTCGCCATTCGTTTTCCCCGATGATTTTCACCCGGCGGCATCGCCCGAGCTTCAAAAACATCGCGCGACCCGCGGACGAGGGTTCCGGGCGAGAGGACGAGCTTGCGGGCCACGTGAAACCCCGCCGTACCGGCTGCCATGGCGCTTCGGCGCGGCCGCGATGCGGAAGCAACCCGGATCCCCTGGGGAGGGAAACGGGCGGCGCGGCGGCGCTGGGCGGCGATCCTGGTCGTGCTCGCCTTCTGCGCTCCAGCGCCGGCGAGAGACCTGCCCCGACACAATGCCAGGCTGGAGCCGCCACGCCCCCTCGACCGTCCCGTTCGTACCTCCCTCGCGAGGGCCATCGAGCAAGCCGCCGCGAAGCTGGAGGGCGCCCGCTGTCGCGAGGTCTTCTCGGACTTCCGGGATCGGCACGGCCGGACCCTTCAGCACAACCTGGACGCCACCGGGCTGGCCGGCGCGGCGCATCTGCGCAGCCTGACCTTCGCGAACGGTCGCGTTCACGGGGACTGCCGCCTCCCCAACGTGCTGGCCCTGGCCACACCGGGACGGCAGATCATCTACATCTGTGGTCCCCAGTTCCTGCAGCGGGAGCGCCTCGACCCGGGCTTCACGGCGGCCCTCTTGATCCACGAGCAGCTCCACGCGCTCGGACTCGGCGAGAACCCCCCCCACAGCCAGGAGATCACCGCGCGCGTGATCTCCCGCTGCGGCCGCTAAACTCGGTCCCTCGGCCCCTAACCGGCCGGGACCGGTCTCAGCGTCCGCGGCTGGCACGGGCCGTGCTTTTCTCCAGTGCGGCATGAGGTTACTCGCATCCGATTCTTTCCCGGCGGCCGAAACGGTCTCCGCAAGCCCGATTCCGTCGTGGCGCGGGTCCGACACAACCCGCCTTCAGGAGGAAGCATCATGATCCACCCTCTCCGTGCGATCCCCTTTCTCGTGGTTCTGGTCTTCAGCGCGTCCCTCATCGCCGCCTGCTCGACGACCCAGAGCCCTTCCCGCCAGGTCAACGACGACATGATCCACACGGCCGTAAAGGCCAAGCTCACCGGCGAGCGGTTCTCGAACATCACCAACATCGACGTCAACGTCACCAACGGCATCGTGACGCTCTCCGGTGAGGTGCCGAACGACCAGGTCAAGCGCGACGCCGAAAACGAAGCGCGGACCGTGGACGGCGTGCGGCAGGTCAACAACAACTTGCAGGTCTCGAATCCGCCGCGTCCCTGACGGGCGAGGCATTGGAATGAAGTGCGTCCGGTGAGCCGGACGCGAAGAGGAGGCAACATGATCCATCGTTCTCGGTTTCTCGGCGCCTTGCTCGGGGTGTTAGTGCTCGGCCTGGTCGCCGGATGTACGACGACTCAGACTCCCGGCGAGCAGGTCGACGACAACGCGATCCACACGGCGGTAAAGGCCAAGCTGACGGCCGATCGGTTCTCCAACATCGTCAACGTGGACATCAACGTGACCAATGGGGTCGTAACCCTCGCCGGCGAAGTCCCGAACGAGGAAGTGCGCCGCGAGGCGGAGACCGAGGCCCGCAGCGTGGACGGCGTCGTCCGGGTCGTCAACAACCTGCAGGTGAAGAACCCTCCCTCGCCGTAAGCGGCTGCCGGGGTTCTCTGCGACGGGCCTGCCTCGCGGCACGGCCCGTTTTTCTTTGACCGCGAGACTGCGCGGCCGAGGATGACGCATGCCGACCTCGAAGCTGACGATCGAGTACGACGGGACCCGCTACCGTGGCTGGCAAGCGCAGAAGAACACGGAGCGCACCGTCCAGGGGATGCTGCTCCGGGCGGCGGAAGAGCTCCTCGGCGAGAAGGTCTCCATTGGCGGCGCCGGACGGACGGACGCGGGGGTACACGCCCTCGCGCAGGTCGCCCACCTGCGTTGCCGCCGCGTCCTGCCGCTGGCGGCCATGGAGGCGGGGCTGAACGACCGGCTGCCACACGACGTGAACGTCCTGTTCGCCGAGGAGGCACCGGCGGGTTTCCACGCGCGCCACGACGCGGCCGCCCGCGTCTATCTCTACCGGATCTCGCGGCGCCGGAGCGCGTTCGACAAGCGCTACGTCTGGTGGGTGCGGGACCGTCTGGACGCCCCGCGGATGGCCGAGGCCGCCGGGCTCTTCTGCGAACGGCGCGACTTCGCCTCGTTCGCGGAGAACGCGGAGGGCCAGGACTCCACCGTCGTCGTCGTCGAGGAGAGTGCCGTCCGGGAACACGGGGACGAGATCCACTACCGGATCCGCGCGGCGCACTTCCTCTGGAAGATGGTCCGGCGGCTCGTGGGCACCCTCGTCGAGGTCGGACGCGGCAATCTCGAAATGGGCGGCGTCGAGCGGCTGCTGCGCGAGAAGTCGGCGGATCCCGCGCGATGGACCGCGCCCCCCTCCGGCCTGTTCCTGGAAGAGGTGATCTACCCGGCCGCTAAAGAACCTCCGCGGCGGACTCGATCGCGCGGGTGAAGGCGCCGGACCAGAGTTTTTTCAGCTCCGCGACCG
Source organism: Thermoanaerobaculia bacterium (assembly GCA_046261875.1). Classification (GTDB taxonomy): domain Bacteria; phylum Acidobacteriota; class Thermoanaerobaculia; order UBA5066; family Gp7-AA6; genus JBHENW01. The sequence goes on from JBHENW010000035.1 coordinate 18,892, forward strand.
CTTCGTCGATCACGGACCCGCCGGCCAGGGAGATCCGGAGCCGCTCTCCGCCGACCTGGCCGATCTTCCCGAAGGAAACGCCTTCCTGCGAAGCGGCCGCGCGGACCGCCGGTTCGCGAGACGGGGGGAACGTGATCACCACCCGTCCCGTGGTCTCTCCGAACAGGAGCGCCGAAGGACGGATCGCGTCCTCCAGGAGGATCTCGGCGCCGAGTCCCGACTGCATGGAGCATTCCGCGACGGCCACGGCGAGGCCGCCATCGGCGACGTCATGGGCCGAAGAGAGGAGGCGCTCGCCGGCCATGCGCAGGAGGAGCCGGATGAGGCGCTCCTCCCCGTCCAGGTCCACCTCCGGGCAGGGGCCTTCATCCCGTCCGCGTATCACCCGCAGGTACTCGCTCGACCCGAGCTCGTCGCGGGTTTCTCCGAGGACCGCGATCCCGTCGCCTTCCTTGTCGAACGGCAGGCGGACGCGCTTTTCCACGTCGTCCAGGAGTCCCACCATGCCGATCGTCGGAGTCGGCGGGATCGCGCGCCCGTCCGTCTCGTTGTAGAAGGAGACGTTCCCGGAGACGACCGGGACCTCGAGCGCGCGGCACGCCTCCGTGATGCCACGGACCGCGGCTTCGAACTGTCCCATCACCTCCGGTCTCTCCGGGCTGCCGAAGTTCAGGCAATCCGTGACCGCGAGCGGACGGGCCCCGACGCACGCCACGGACCTCGCGGCTTCCGCGACGGCGATCGCCGCGCCGCGGTAGGGGTCGGCCGCGCAGAAGAAAGGATTGACGTCGCTCTTCAGCGCGAGGGCTTTGCGGGTCCCCTTGACGCGCACGACGGCGGCGTCGCCCCCGGGCCGCTCGACCGTGTTGGTCCCAACCATGTGGTCGTACTGCGTCCAGATCCAGGACTTCTCGGCGATGTTGGGTGAGGCGAGGAGCCGCCGCAGGCACTCGCCGTAGTCCCGCGGCTCCGCCTCCTCCGGCCAGGCCGGGGCGGGCGCCGAGCGCGCCGGAGCCGCCGGGCGCTCGTACACCGGGGCGCGGTCGGCCAGCGGCGCTGTAGGCAGATCGGCCACGACTTTCCCTTCGAAGAAGAGGACGACGCGTCCCGACGAGGTCACCGTGCCGATCTCGACGGCGTCGAGCTCCCACTTGCGGAAGACCGAAAGGACCTCTTCCAGGCGGTCGCGTCGCGCGACGAGCAGCATCCGCTCCTGAGACTCGGAGAGCGCGATCTCGTACGGGGTCATCCCCTGCTCGCGCACCGGCACCCGCGAGAGGTCTATCTCCACGCCGCTGCCGGCCCGGCCCGCCATCTCGAACGTGGAGGACGTCAGTCCGGCGGCGCCCATGTCCTGGATCCCCACGACCGCGTCCGTCTGAAAGAGCTCCAGGCACGCTTCCATGAGGAGCTTCTCGGAGAACGGATCCCCGACCTGCACCGTCGGCCGCTTCTGCTGCGTTTCGTCGCCCGCGAACTCCTCGGACGCCATCGTGGCGCCGTGGATGCCGTCCCGTCCCGTCTTCGAGCCCACGTAGACGACCGGGTTGCCCGTTCCCTCCGCGCGGCCGCGGAAGATCCGGTCTTTCGCGACGACCCCGACGTTCATGACGTTGACGAGGATGTTGCGGTCATAGGCGGGATGAAACGTCGTCTCTCCGCCGACCGTCGGAACCCCGATGCAGTTGCCGTACCCTGCGATGCCGCGGACGACGCCGTCCACGAGGTGCCGCATCCGCGGGGCGTCCAGGTCGCCGAAGCGCAGCGAGTCGAGCGAGGCGATCGGGCGGGCGCCCATCGTGAAGATGTCCCGCAGGATCCCGCCCACGCCCGTCGCCGCGCCCTGGTAGGGCTCGATGTAGGACGGGTGGTTGTGGGACTCCATCTTGAAGGCGACGGCCAGGCCGTCCCCGATGTCCACGATCCCGGCGTTCTCCCCCGGCCCCTGGATCACGGCGGGGCCGGCGACCGGCAGCTTCCGCAGGTGGACCCGCGAAGATTTGTAGGAGCAGTGCTCGCTCCACATCGCGGAAAAAATGCCGAGCTCGACGAGGTTTGGCTCCCGGCCGAGGATCTCGAGGATCCTCGCATACTCCTCGGAGGAAAGGTTGTGCTCGGCGACCAGGGCGGGCGTGAGGGCGGTCACGGCGGTCACCGCTCCGCGAGAGCGGTGACTGCCGACTCGAACATGGCGCGCCCCGCGGCATTGCCGAGCAGCCCTTCCGCGCAGCGGTCGGGATGCGGCATGAGGCCCACGACGTTGCCTTCTCGGTTCGCGATCCCGGCGATCGCTTCCATCGCGCCGTTCGGGTTCGCCGCGTCTTCCAGCCGCCCGGAGGCATCGCAGTACCGGAAGACGACGCGGCCTTCCCCGTTGAGCTCGGCCAGGGCCTCCGGCGGGGCGACGTAATTGCCCTCCATGTGCCCGATCGGCATCCGCACGACCTCCCCCGGCTCGTAGAGGCGGGTGAAGGCGGTCCTGTTCGAATCGACCCGCAGGTTCACGTCGCGGCAGACGTAGCGCAGGCCCCGATTGACCCGCACGGCCCCCGGGAGGAGCCCCGCCTCGAGAAGGACCTGGAAGCCGTTGCAGATGCCGAGCACCGGGCCTCCGCCGCGCGCGAAATCCGCCACGCTCTCCATGACGGGAGAGAAACGGGCCAGCGCCCCGGCCCGGAGATAGTCGCCGTAGGCGAAGCCGCCGGGGAGGATCACGGCATCGGCCCCTTTGAGGTCCCGATCGCGGTGCCAGACGTACTCCCACGCGGCGCCCGGCAGGCTCTCGACCACCCAGGCGCAGTCGGCCTCGCAGTTGGATCCGGGGAAGACGACGATGCCGAACTTCACGGCTCGACCCGCACGTCGTACCCTTCGACGACGGTGTTCGCGAGGAGCTCCTCGGCCATCTTCCGGGCCTCCCGCTCGACGCTCGCGCGGTCCTCCCCCTCGACGTCGATCAGGAAGACCTTGCCCGCGCGCACGTCGCGGACCGATTTGTGCCCCAGGCGTTCGAGCGCCGCCTCGATCGCCTTCCCCTGCGGATCGAGGACGCCGTCCTTGGGGTAGACGCGGACTTCGACTCTCACGCTTCGAAAGGGTCGTAGCCCCGGAGCTGGTCCGCGGTGTCGATCGAGGCGCCCGCCCCCGCCTGCTCGACCGCCTCGGCAAGCGCCGCGAGAGCGAGCGGCGGGGAGTTGTTCACCCGGGAGAGGTGCGTCGCCACGACCCGGCGCAAGGGATCTCCCGCCCCGCGCCGGATCGCTTCGGCGGACTGGCGGTTGGAAAGGTGGCCCCAGCCGCCCGAGATCCTGCGCTTGAGAAACCAGCCGTAGGGGCCGTCGCGGAGCATGTCCTCGTCGTGGTTCATCTCGAGCATGAGCGTCGTCGCTCCGCGGAGAAAGTCCACGAAACCGGCTTCCGCTCGTCCCATGTCCGTCGCGATCACGACGCGCGCGTCATCGCCCTCGAAGGCGAAGGCGACCGGCTCGTTGGCGTCGTGCGGCGTCGGGAAGGCGCGGAACCCGAGGTCGCCCAGGCGGTCGTCGCGGCCGCAGAACACCCGGAGGAAGGGGGTGAAGAGGGTCCCCTCGAGCCCGAGAGCGGCGGCAGTCCCCTCGGTGGCGAAGATGGGGCAACCCCAGCGGGCCGAGAAGGCCAGCGCTCCCCCGGCATGGTCGCCGTGCTCGTGCGTCAGGAAGATCCCGCTGATCGTCTCCGGAGAGATGCCGCGCTCTTCCATCCGGCGCTCGAGCTCCTTGCCCGACAGGCCGGCGTCTACCAGGACGCGGGTCCGTCCGGTCTCGAGCACGCACGCATTGCCGCCGGAACCCGACGCGAGGATGGAGACCCGCACGGAAAACTACGATAGCAGATGGCGGTCCCCCAGAAGATGTCCGACCCCCCGCCGGCACCGCGCGCCGGGCAGCGCGTCAGGCTTTGCCGGTGGATCCGAAGCCGCCCGCTCCGCGCGGACTCTCGGGCAACTCTTCCACGAGCTCGAAACGCGCCCGCGCCACGGGCGCAATCACGAGCTGCGCGATGCGATCTCCGCGCTTCAGCGTCACGGGCTCCGTTCCCAGGTTCGCCACGATCACGCGGATCTCGCCGCGGTAATCGCTGTCGATCGTGCCCGGCGCGTTCAAGAGCGCCAGACCCGCGTCGTGCGCGAGGCCGCTCCGGATGCGAATCTGCCCCTCGTAGCCCTCCGGGATCGCCACGGCGATGCCCGTGGGAACGAGCGTGCGCCCGCCCGGTGTGATCGTCAGCTCGGCCTGGATCGCCGCGCGCAGGTCGCAGCCCGCGGACCCGGGCGTGGCGTAGACCGGCGCCTGCAGGCCCTCTCCGTGAGGGAGCAGCGACAGCGGGACGAGGACCTCCATACGGGCGTATTCTTCAACAAAAGTGGCGATTTCACCCGGCAGCCGCCTCGGGCCCTACGAGATTACCGGTGTGCTCGGCAAAGGGGGCATGGGCGAGGTCTTTCGGGCACTGGACCCTCGCCTGAATCGCTCGGTCGCCATCAAAATTCTCCCGCCCGCCTCCGCCGGCCCGGACAGCGCCCGCCGGTTCGAGCGGGAAGCCCGGGCGGTCGCTTCTCTTTCTCATCCTCACATCGTCGCGCTCTTCGACGTGGGCGAGCAGGACGGGGTCCGCTACGTCGTCACCGAGCTGATCGAGGGCCAAACACTCAGGGAGCAGCTCGCGCGTGGTCCCCTTCGGGCTTCCGAGGCGGCGAAGCTCGCGGCCGAAGTGGCGGATGGCCTCGCGGCGGCGCACGAGAGGGGGCTCGTGCATCGCGACATCAAGCCCGAGAACATCGTGATCACCCCAGCGGGCCGCGCCAAGATCCTCGACTTCGGCCTGGTGAGGGAAGACCCGGCCTCGGCAGGCGCGTCGGATTCGGACTCGCATCCGACCATGAGCGCCCTGACGGAGCCCGGAATGATCTCGGGCACGGTGGGCTACATGAGCCCGGAACAGATTCGTGGAGAGCCCGTGGATGCCCGCTCGGACATCTTCGCGCTGGGGGCCGTGCTCTACGAGATGGTCACGGGGCGCCGCGCCTTCTCCGCGGGCTCCAAGATCGAGACCTTGAACGCCATCCTGAAGGAGGAGCCCACCCCTGCTCCTTCCGACGTCCGGCTTCCCGAGGAGCTCTCACGAATCCTCCGCCGATGCCTCGCCAAGCGGAAGGATGATCGCTATCACTCCGCCGCGGACCTCTCCCACGACTTGAGCGCCGTCGCGGCGGGCAGCGGCTCCGCGCCGGCGATTTCCGTCCCCGCGGCCCGCCCGTTTCCCGCGAAGCGGCTCGTCTTCTTCGCCATCGCGGCGGCCGTCGCCATGGCCCTGGCGATCGTCCTGGTTTCCCGACGGCGGCCGGCTGCCGCGAGCCTTCCGCGAACCCTCGCGGTGCTGCCGTTCCGGATGATCGGGGAGGAGCAGACGGCGCACTTCGGGCTGGGCCTCGCCGATTCCCTGATCGGACGCCTCGCCTCCGTCTCCGAGCTGACCGTCCGCCCCACGAGCGCGATCAGCCGTTTCGAGAAGGACCCGATCGACGCCCGTCAGGCCGGCGACCAGCTCGACGTCGAAGGGGTGCTCGAAGGCACGCTCCAGAAGCTCGAGGGCGTGACGAGAGTCTCCGTGCAGCTCACCGACGTCTCGCGCGGAGCCATCGTCTGGAGCGACCGGCTGGAGCTGCCCGAGGGCCGTCTCTTCGAGGTTCAGGACGAGATCGCGCGGCGCGTCGTGGATGGGCTGCGCGTGAAGATCGCCCCGACCGAGAGAATTGGCCAACAGAAGGCGCAGCAGGTTCCCGATGCCGTCATGGAGGAGTACTTCGCCGCGCGAGCGCGTCTTCCGGAGACGATGCGGATGAGCCCGGCGGGGAGGCGTGAGATGGTTGCCCACTTCGACCGGATCCTGGAAAAAGCGCCGAACTTCGCGCGGGCGATCGGCGGCCGGTCGTACGCCC
>JBHENW010000036.1:0-28062 GCA_046261875.1 Thermoanaerobaculia bacterium
CCCTGGGGGAGGCTGGTGATCATGGCTGGATTCTTCTCGAAACTCGACTCGGATCGGATCGTCGGCGCGATCGGCGAAGCGGAGGACCGGAGCTCCGGGGAGATCCGCGTCCACGTGACGCGCCGCCGTCCCGACGACCTCGAGGCCGCCGCGCGCCGGCGGTTCGACCTGCTCGGGATGAGCAATACGGCCGAGCGCAACGGCGTGCTTTTCTACATCGCGCCGGCGCTGCGGCGCTTCCAGATCCTCGGAGACCTGGGCATCCACGAGCGGCTCGGGCCCGATTTCTGGAAAGGGCTCGCAGCCGAGATGGAGGACCACTTTCGCCGGGAGGACTTCACGGAAGGGATCGTGCGCGGAGTGGTTCGGGTCGGAGAGGTCCTCGCGAGCCACTTTCCCCGCTCGGCCCACGACCGCGACGAGCTCTCGAACGTCATCGACGAGGAGCACGAGGAAACCTAAAAAGATCCCGGATAGGCAGGGCGGAACGCCCGCTGCCCGTTGAGCCGCTTGACTTTCCCTCCCCAAACCGTATGATTCGCGTTTCTCTTTCGGGGGCTTCATGTACGCCATCCTCCGCGCGGGCGGGAAACAGATCAAGGTCTCGCCCGGCGACGTCGTCCGCATCGAGAAGACCGCGGGCGAAAAATACGAGAAGGGCCGGGAGCTGCGGCTGACCGAGGTCGTCCTGGCCGGCGCGGACGACGACAAAGACCCGGGGCGCAGCGGCGTCGCAGTCAAGGCGACGGTCCTCGGCGAGGTCCGCACACGGAAGGTCCTGGTCTTCAAGAAGAAGCGGACCAAGCAGTATCGCCGGACGAAGGGTCACCGCCAGAACATGGTGGAGATCCGCATCGACGGCATCGAAGGGTAAGGGGTAGCTTCCATGGCACACAAGAAGGGACAGGGTTCCTCTCGCAACGGCCGCGACTCCAACTCCCAGCGCCTCGGAGTGAAGCGCTTCGCCGGCCAGGTCGTTTCCGGCGGCTCCATCCTCGTCCGCCAGCGCGGCACGAAGTTCTTCCCCGGCGCCAACGTCGGCCGCGGCAAGGACGACACGCTGTTTGCGAAAGTGCCCGGCACCGTCCGGTTCGGCGACCGCGGGCGGCTGGGCCGCACGATCTCCGTCGAGCCGCTTCCTTCCTAGCCAGCGCCGCAGGGCGGCCCTTTCGGCAGCCCCTTGGGCTCCTATCCATGTTCATCGACTCGGCGGAAATCCGCGTCAAGGCGGGTGACGGCGGCAACGGCTGCGTCGCTTTTCGACGGGAGAAGTTCGTCCCCCGCGGGGGACCGTCCGGAGGAGACGGCGGGCACGGGGGTTCCGTGTATGCCGAGGCCGACCCCTCGCTGACGACGCTCTATCACCTGCGTCATCAGAACGTCTACCGCGCGGACCGCGGCGACCACGGCCAGGGATCCAACCGGCACGGGCGGTCCAGCGCGGACATCACGGTGGCTCTGCCGCTCGGCTCCGTGATCACGGACGCCGATTCGGGCGAGAAGGTCGCGGACCTCGTGAATCCGGGGGACCGCGTGCTGCTGGCGAAAGGGGGCAACGGCGGCTGGGGGAACCAGCACTTCGCGACCCCCACGCGGCAGGCGCCGCGGTTCGCGAAGCCGGGTCTGGCCGGGGAAGAGCGGCGTCTCGCAATCGAGCTCAAGCTCCTCGCCGACGTCGCCATCGTCGGCCTTCCCAACGCCGGGAAATCCACGCTCATCTCCGTCATCTCCGCGGCCAGGCCGAAGATCGCAGACTACCCGTTCACGACGCTCGTGCCCAACCTCGGCGTGGTGGAAGGGGAGGACCGTTCGACGCTGGTCGTCGCCGATATCCCGGGCCTCATCGAGGGCGCGCATCGGGGCGCGGGCCTCGGGATCCGGTTCCTCAAGCACGTCGAGCGTTGCCGGCTGCTCTGCCACCTCGTCGATGCCTCGACGGAAGGGAGCGCCGCCCCGGACATCGCCGTGCTTGACGCCGAACTCGAGGCCTTTTCCCCGGAGGTCGCCGCGCGGCCGCGGGTTCTCGTCGCCTCGAAAATGGACGCGGTCTCCGACCCTGCGCGGCCCGAATCGGTCCGGGACTCGGCGCGGGATCGGGGGTTGCCCTTCTTCGAGATCTCGGCCGTCACCGGCCAGGGCGTTCCTGAGCTCGTGCGCCACTTCTTCCGGGCCGTGCGCGAAGCGCGCAACCCGTAAACTGAGCGCGTGCGCGTCGGGGTATTCGGCGGGACGTTCGATCCCGTGCACGTCGGCCACATCGAGCCCGTCGAGGCGGCCGCAGAGAAGTTCGGTCTGGAGCGGGTCCTTTACGTCCCGGCGCGGGTGTCTCCGCACAAGGGACCGCCCGCCGCCGACCCCCGGCATCGGGTCGCGATGCTCGCCCTGGCGCTCGAGGGCCGCCCGGCGCGGCAGATCCTCCTCGACGAGCTGGACCGCCAGCCGCCCTCCTACACTGTGGATACGCTGCGCCATCTCTCGGCCCGTCTCTTGCACGATGAGATCTGGCTGCTGATGGGAACCGATACGCTCGCCGGCTTCGCCGGCTGGAGAGAGCCGGAGGAGATCCTCCGGCTCGCGCGCATAGCGGCGTTTCACCGCGAGCCTTTCACGGGGGAGCGGCTCGTACTCCCGGACGTGCCCGGCCTGCGCGAGCGGCTGGAGGTTTTCGACGGGGGTTCGTTTACAATCTCTGCGACGGACCTCCGGAAGGACCTTTCCCGCGGCGCCGACGTGCGCGGGCGGGTTCCGGCTTCCGTCGCGGAGTACATTACGAAGCATCGCCTGTATCGGAACGGGGTCGCGGCTTGAAGCCGGACCTGTCCTCCCAGGAAAAAGTCCGAGAAGGTCTCACCGCCGCGCTCGATCGGAAGGCGGCCGCCGTGCTCGTCTTCAATCTGACCGAGCTGACGACCCTGGCCGACTATTTCGTTCTCTGCACGGCCAATTCGGACCGCCAGGGGCGCGCGATCTCCGACGCCATCGTCGAAAAGCTCGGATCCCCGCTTTCCGTCGAGGGCCTGGAGACGGCGACGTGGATCCTCATGGATTACGGGGACGTCGTTTTCCACGTCTTCCAGGAGGAGGCGCGGCGCTTCTACGCGCTCGAACGGCTCTGGGGCGACGCCGAGAATGAGACCGGGCGGTTCGCCGCCTCCTCCTGAAGCGGAGCCCCGGACCGAAGGCGGCCGGCGGCGCCGGTCGCTGCGCACCCTCTTCCCCACGCGACACCGGCCGCTGCTCCAGGAGCTCACCGCGCTGGAGCGCGCGCTCGATCTGCCGACGACCGTTCTGATCGTCGGAGAGAGCGGCACGGGCAAGGACCGCCTCGCGCGCGCTCTCCACGACGCCTCGGCGCGGCGCGAGCGGCCTTTCGTCCGCATCGACGCGGCGAACCTCTCCGACGAGCTCTTCGAAAGCGAGCTGTTCGGCCACGAGCGCGGCGCCTTCACGGGGGCGATCGCCGCCAAGCCCGGTCTGCTCGAGGTCGCGGAGGACGGCACCGCGTACCTGGACGAAGTGTCGTCCCTTTCTCCCGCGGCTCAGGCCAAATTCCTCCGCGTCCTCCAGGAGCGCAACTTCCGGCGGCTCGGAGGCGTCACGACGCACACGTTCCGCGCGCGGCTCGTCGTCTCCTCCCGTCGGGACCTCCCCGCCCTGGTCGCTCGCGGCGCATTTCGGGACGACTTCTTCTACCGCATCGACGTCGTCTCCATCCGGCTCCCGCGCCTCGCCGATCGCCGCGAAGACGTTCTTCCCCTCGCGCGCACCTTCCTTCGCCACGCGGCGCGCGCCTACGGACGGCCCGCGCGGCGATTCGCCGCCGATGCCGAGGAAGCGCTCGTGCGGCATACCTGGCCCGGCAACGCACGCGAGCTGATGCACGTCGTGGAGAAAGCGGTCCTCACGGCGCAGCAGGCGGACGTGCCGGCCGCCGATCTCCCGATGGGAGCCCTCGGATCGCCCGAGTCGCTCCTCGCGGCCGCCCTCGACCGGAAGTGGACGCTGCGGGAGCTGGAAGACGCCTACATCCGCGAGACCCTCCGGCGCGCCGGCGGCAACCGAACGCTCGCCGCGCGGAGGCTCGGGATCTCGCGAAAGTCGCTCTGGGAGCGCTCGAAAAAAAGCCGGGAATAGGGTGGCTCACTTTTTGAATTGAGCCGGCTCGAACGGCGACTTTCGGTTATCATCTCCGTTCCCAAATCGGACCCTTTTCGCGCCGGAGAGGGTCATAAAGGAGCAAGAACACCGATGCCCACGAGCAGTGCCCGAGCTGCCCGGCTGCCGAAGAAGGAAGTCGAGCGCTACCGCCGGCTGCTGGAAGCCAAGAAGAGCTTGCTTTCGGCCGAGTTGGCCAAGACGCGAAGCGCGGAGGAGGAAACCACCGAAGAGCTGACGCAGGACATTGCCGACAAGGCGGTGTCGTCTTACACCCGCGAGTTCCTGTACTCGCTGACTGACGTGGAGCGCAACACACTCATCCAGATCGACCAGGCGCTCTCGCGCATCGAGGACGGGACTTTCGGCTTCTGCCTCAACTGCGGCAACGCAATCAGCGAGAAGCGGCTGGATGCGGTTCCCTGGTCGCCCCACGACGTGGAGTGCCAGGAGCTCGCCGAGAAAGGTCTGCTCGAGAACTGATCCCGGCCGGGCATCCGCACGGGCCACCCGCCGACTTTCAACGAAACGCCGCCTTCGGGCGGCGTTTCCGTTTTTTCGGTTGCGCATAGACTCGCCGCGTGCCCCGTGCCGCCGCGCCGCGCCCTTCGCGGCCCTCCTTCGACGAGGCGCCGTCGGTCATCCTCGTTGCCGGGGACGTGGATTTCTTCGTCGAGGAGGAGGCGCGGAAGGTCCTCGAGCATCTCGCCGGCGAGAACACAGAGGTCCTCCACTTCGACGAAGACGCCTCTCCGGAAGCGGTGTCCGATGCCCTGCTCAACCGCTCGCTCTTTTCGCCGCGCCGCATCGTGCAGCTCGACGTCTCCCGCCTGCTCGGGACGAGCTCGCCGGGAAATCTCTTCGAGCAGGCCCTCGAGGGGTGGGAGCGCGGCGGTCCGGCGGGGCGAAAGCAGGCCTACCGCACCGTCCGCGGCCTCCTCTCGGCGCTGGGCACGTCCGCCGGCGGAAACCCCGAGGAGCTGGCCGACGCGGTCGGGAAACGCCTCAAGCGCCGGGAAGGGATCGAGGTCCTGGCCGAGATCCTCCGCGAGCTGCCGGAGGAGAAAGGGGGCGGGCTGGCGATCCTGCCGGCCGTGAGGGCCCTGCTCCAGAAGTCGCGCCCCAACGACGGCGTCGTCGCTCTCCTGACCGCCACCGCCCCGCCCGCGGGGGCGGGCCTTGCGGCCGAGATCGAGCGCCAGGGGCTTTTCGTGCCGGCCACCGTAGGCTCCGACGCCGCCGCGGCGCTCTCCCGGTTCGCCCGCCAGCGCGCGAAGGACCGGGACGTGGCAATCGATCCGGACGCCATGGACCGGCTGCGGGAAAGCACCGACGGAAAGCCGGAGCTCTTCGCGTCGGAGCTGGGGCGGCTCATCCAGTGGGCGGGCCCCGGTGGGCGGATCCGCGCGGGGGACGTGGGGGAGAGCGTCGAGGATGAGGCCTCCGAGGACCTGTACAAGCTTTACGACGCGATCGGCAAGCGCGACGCGGCCGACGCGCTCCGCAGGATCGAGCGCATCTTCGACGGCCGCGACGTGCGGACCGGCGATTCGTACCTCGAAGTGGACGAGTACATCCTGCCCCAGGTCGTTCTCGGCCGGATCACGGACGAGCTTCGCTCGATGCTCCTCGTGCGGGCCCGGCTCGAGCACGAAGGCCTCGCGCAGTCGGATGCGCTGCGCAACGTGTCGGCGTTCCGGAGCCGCGTGATGCCGCTGCTCTCGGAGACCGTGGAGCCGTTCGGCCGCTCCCCCTTCCGGGGGAGCCCGTTTCGCTGGTTCTACGTCGCCCAGCGAGGCTCCCGATATTCGGCGGAGGAGCTGGCGCGCGCTCTTTCGCGGGCGGGCGACGTGGACGTCAAGCTGAAGAACTCCGCCCCCGCGGTGGAGACCTTGACGGAATACGTCGCGAGCCTGATCGCCGGGAAACCCTGAAGGACATTCCGCGGCGACACGCGGCAATCTCTCCTAAGATACGGACCAACTTGGAGAGCTCTTCCAGCGCGCCTCTCCGGCGCGACCTCGGGCTGGATCTGGCGGCGAAAACGGCGCTCGTGACCGGTGGCTCGCGGGGGATCGGCCGCGCCGTAGCCGAGCTGCTCGCCCGAGCGGGGGCGCGCGTCGCGGTCAATTACCTTCGCCGCGAGGCGCCGGCCAACGCCCTGGTCCGCGAGATCCGGGACTCCGGAGGGGAAGCGATGGCACTCGCCGGCGACGTCGCCCGTCCGGAAGAGGCGCGGCAGCTCGTGCGTGACGTGGTCGCGGCGTGGGACCGCCTCGACATCCTCGTGAACAGCGCGGGCATCTGGGAGGAGGACGAGGCGGGCGGCGGATCGCTCGACGTCTGGGACCGGGCACTCGCGGTGAACCTGCGCGGCACTTACCTCGTCACCGACGCCGCCGTCCCTCACCTCGCCCGATCGGGCGGCGCGATCGTGTTCGTGTCGTCCACGGCCGGCCAGCGCGGGGAGGCGCGCCACGCGGCCTATGCCGCGACGAAAGGGGCGATCATCTCCTACACGAAGTCGCTCGCGGCCGAGCTCGGGCCGAAGGGCGTGCGCGTGAACTGCGTCGCGCCGGGATGGGTCGATACCGACATGACGAGCGCGGCCCTCTCGGACCCCGGGTCCCGCGAGGCGATCGAGCGGAGCATTCCCGTCGGCCGCGTCGCGACGCCGGCCGAGATCGCGGGCCCGGTCCTTTTTCTCGTATCGGACCTCGCGCGGCACGTCCAGGGAGAGGTCTTGAACGTCAACGGCGGGAGCGTTCTGGCCGGCTAACCGCCGGCCGGGGGGAGAGCGATGGAGAAGTTCGACCGCAAGGACCTGCGATTCGTGCTCCTGGTCCTTCTGGCGATCGCCGCCGGCACCGCGATCACGGCAGCCCTCTTCCGCCGCGCGTTTCCCGAAGCGTCGATCGAGTTCCGGGTCAATCGGAACCAGGCGCGGCGGATCGCGGAGAAGCTCCTTGCCGAGCGCGGCCGCAGCCTGGCGGGGCACCGCTTCGCGGCCCGGTTCTCGACGGACGACGAGCCGAAGGTTTATCTCGAGAGGGAGCTGGGACTGGAGGAGGCGGGACGCTTCTACGGGACCGACGCGAAAGTCTGGCGCTGGGACATGCGGTGGTTCCGGTCCGGGGTCAAGGAGGAGGAGCAGGTCTCCGTGACGCCGCGCGGGGACCTCGTGTCCTTCCAGACGGTCCTCCGGGAGGACGCGCCGGGCGCCCGGCTGGCGCGCGAGGCGGCCCGGGACGTCGCGTCGCGGTTCCTCGATTCCCGCGGGCTCGTCCCCGCGACCCGCCGCGAGATCGAGGCGACCCCGGTCTCCCGGCCCGGACGCACCGACTGGACCTTCGTGGACGAGAGAACCGGGTTCCGCATGGCGGAGGCCACGGTGCGCTACTCGACCACGGTCGCCGGGGACCGGGTGACGGGGTTCTCCGAGTTCGTGCACGTCCCGGAAGCCTGGAAGCGCGACTACCGGAGCCTGCGATCCAAGAACGAGGCGGCCGGCACGGTGGCCACTTTCGGTCTCTTCATCACGATGGTCGCCCTCCTCGGCGTCCTCATCACGAAGATCCTGCGGAAGGACGTTCCCTGGAAGGTGGTCGCTGCCTTCGGCGGGATCGCGTTTCTGCTCACGCTGCTCTCCGACGTCAACTCGCTCCCGCTCGCGCTCTACGACTACGAGACCAAGGATCCGCTCTCGAGCTTCCTGACGAGCCGCGTCGTCTTCGCCCTGCTGGCGGCGCTCGCGTCCGGCGCTTTGATCGCCATCGTCGTGGCGGGCGCCGAGCCGATCTACCGGGAGCGATTCCCGCAGCACCTCTCCCTGTCGCGCATGTTCTCGCGCCGCGGGGTCCAGACGAAGAAGTTCTTCCACGGCGTACTGCTCGGTTACGCGCTGACCGCGTTCTTCTTCGCCTACCAGGCGGTCTTCTACGTCGTCGCCGCGCGCATGGGTGCGTGGGCCCCGGCCGACATCCCGTACAGCGACATGCTGAACACCGCCTTCCCCTGGGCGACCGTGCTCCTGATCGGGTTCCTGCCGGCGGTCTCCGAGGAGGGGATCAGCCGGATGTTTTCGATCTCGTTTCTGGATCGGATCGGCGCGGGGCGCTTCGTGGCCATCGTGCTGCCCGCCGTCATCTGGGGGTTCGGCCACGCCGCATATCCCAACCAGCCCTTTTACATCCGGGGGGTCGAGGTCGGTCTGGCAGGCGTCCTCATCGGTCTCCTGATGCTGCGCTTCGGCGTCCTGCCCCTCCTCGTCTGGCACTTCACGGTGGACGCGATCTACACGGCGCTCCTGATGCTCCGCTCCGGAAACGCCTACTACGTCGTCTCGGGAGCCGTCGCTTCCGGGATTCTCCTCCTCCCGATCCTCGTGTCGCTGTTCCTCTACCTGCGCCGCGGCGGTTTCGCGCCTGCGGAAGGTCTGACCAACGGCGAGCTGGGGTACGTCCCGGCTCCTCCGCCGCGGCCCGCGGTCGTCGAGGCGGCGCCGGAGCTCCGGCCCGTTCCGCGGCGGCTGTACACCCTGTTCGGCTCCGCCGCCGTGTTGCTCGCGGTCTCCCTGTTTCTACCGGGAAACCCGGTGGAGCCTCTCGTCGAAGACGCCACGGGCCGCGACCGGGCCGAAACGCTCGGACGGTCGTTCCTGCGCGCCAACGGGATATCGGCCGAGGAGTACCGGTCCGTCTCCTATACGGGGACCGGGTTCGCCGACGACGAGGCGATGAAAGCCGAACGCCCCGAGGAGCACGGCCGGATCCCGGGCTACTCGGAAGGGGCCGCGCGCTACGTGCTTCGCCACGGCGGCGCGGAGGGGTTGCGCCGGCTCTCGGAGAACAAGCTGCCTCTCGCCTACTGGGTCGTGCGTTTCTTCCAGCCCGGCGTCAAGGAGGAATGGAAGGTGCTCGTGGATGCCCGGCGCGCCCGTGTCGTCGCCTTCGTCAATCCCCGGGAGGAACGGGCGGCGGCCGCCGGCAAGGTCACACCGGAGAGCGCGAGGAGGCGGGCGCTCGCCGCGGCGGGGGCGCTCGGCTACCCGGTCTCCGATTACGCGGTCCTCGACGTGGGGACGCGGGCGCGGCCGTCGCGCGTGGACACGACCGTCGTCCTCGAGGCGAAGCCCGGGGGCGCCGGAGAGGCCCTGCCCCGTTTGACGGCGGTCTTCCACGGAGGACGTCTGGCGGCTTTTTATCCGTCGCTGCGGGTTCCCGAGGAATTCCTGCGTCAGTACCGCAAGCGCGTCACCTCGGACTGGCTGCTCCTCGCGGCGCGGATCGTCGCGTTCGGGTCTCTCATCGGCATCGCGATCGTGCTCTTCATCCGCGCCGTGCGGCGCCCGGACTTCCGGTGGCGCTCGCTGCTCGCCCCCCTACTCCTCGCCGCGGCCGGCTCCGCGCTCGCGCTGGCGAACTCGGCCCCGGCCGCGCTGCGCCAGTACCAGACGGAGGTCCCCCTCTCCGCGTACCAGCTCGCCGTGGCGATGAGCCTGCTCATCGTCTGGATCGGTCTCATCCTGGCGGCGGGGATCGGGTTCGTCCTCTTCTACGCCGCGCGCCCGGGCTGGCGCCGGGCGTTGCGCCAGGGGTCGCTCTCCGACGCGTTCCTGCGCGCTGCGATTGCCGCCCTCGGAGTGGTGGGTCTGACGCAGTGGTTCAGCGTCGCCTCCGTCCGGTGGCCCGCGCTGTTCGATCCGGATCCTTCTCTTCCCGAGGCTCTCGCGCGGATCATTCCCGGTGCCGACGTGCTCTGGTCCGTCGCCACGGCCACCTTCGCGCTGGCGGCGTTCGCGGCCGTGCTGGCGGCCGCGAGACAGGATCTGATCCGCCAGCCCGTCGGCCTGGCCCTGGCGGGAGTCGCGCTGCTGCTCATCGTGATGCCCACGAGCTTCCGCACGCCGGGAGAGTTTCTCGCCGGCTTCCTCCCGGACCTCCTCGTCGCCGTATGGATCGGGCTCTGCGCCTTCCTGCTGCTCCGCGACCACCCGGCCGCCTGGATCTTCTTCGGCGTCCTGGCGTACGGGAGCCGTGCCGTGCTCGAGCTGCTGTCGCAGCCGGCGGCGGCCGACCGGTCGGCCGGCTGGTCCGCTCTGCTCATGATCCTCTTGGCGCTCGCCGCGCTCGTCTGGAAGCGGCGGACGCGCGGGGCGCCGGTCGGTCCGGAGATCGCATGAAGGCTCTTGCCGGGGCCGCGGTTCTCTGGGTCGTCTCGGCGCTCGCTCCGCCCATCTGCGCGCGGACCGCCCCGGACCGGGCCTCCGCGGAGGTGCGCGACCGGGCGCGGGCCTGGCGTGCCGGCCGGGAGGCCGTGCTCGTCAAGGAGCTCTCGGATTTCCTGGCGATCCCGAACGTCGCATCCGACGCCTCGAACATCCGCCGCAACGCCGACTTCATCCTGGCGATGCTTCGCCGGCGGGGCGTCGAGGCGCGGCTGCTCGAGGTCCCGGGCTCTCCGCCGGCCGTGTTCGGGGAGCTCAAGACCCCGGGCGCCCGCCGGACCGTCGTGCTGTATGCCCACTACGACGGACAGCCGGTGTCCGGCTCCGGGTGGGAGAGCGGGCCATGGGATCCGGTCCTCCGGGACAAACCCCTCGACGCCGGCGGCCGGAAGATCGACTGGCCGTCCCCGGGCGCGCGCTTCGATCCCGAGTGGAGGTTGTACGCACGCTCGGCGAGCGACGACAAGTCGCCCATTGCCGCGGTGCTCTGGGCGATCGACGCATTGCGAGCCGCCGGGAGCCGGCCCTCCGTGAACCTCAAGCTCTTTCTGGACGGCGAGGAAGAGGCCGGGTCGCCGCACATGGCCGCGATGCTCGAGAAGCACCGGGCGGCGCTGGCCGGTGACCTCTGGCTGCTGCTCGACGGGCCGGTCCATCAGTCGCGGCGCATGCAGGTTTACTTCGGGGCGCGCGGGGTCCAGGACCTCGAGATCACGGCCTACGGCGCGACGCGCCGTCTGCACAGCGGCCATTACGGCAACTGGGCCCCCAATCCGGGCGCCGAGATCGCCCATGTCGTGTCGAGCCTCCGCGGCCCGGACGGGAGGATCCGGGTACGCGGCTTGATGGACGACGTCCGGCCGGCGACCGAGAGCGAGCGTCGCGCGGTGGTGGAATCGCCGGATGTCGAGGAAGCGCTGGCCCGCGAACTCGGGCTATCCGCCGGGGCCGTTTCGCGCGAGCGCGCGGCGGAAGGCATCCTCCGCCCCGCCATCAACGTGCGCGGGATCGCGGCGGGAGACGTCGGCGAGAAGGCGACCAACTCGATTCCGACCGAGGCGCAGGCCTCGATCGACTTCCGGCTCGTGCCGGATCTGACTCCGGAGAAAGTCCGCCGCCGCGTCGAGGAGCACTTGCGGGCCGCGGGCTATCACCTCGTTCCAGAAGAGCCCGGCCCCGAGCTGCGACGGCAGCACGCGAAGATCCTTCGACTGCAATGGGGACCCGGATATTCGCCCGCCCGCACTTCTCTCGACCTTCCCGAGTCGCGGGCGGTCGTCCGAGCGATCGAGGGTTGGAGCGGCGGACCCATCATCCGCCTGCCGACCCTCGGCGGAAGCGTCCCGATGCATCTCTTTGCCGAGACGATGCGGGTCCCGGTCATCGGCGTGCCGATCGTCAATCACGACAACAACCAGCACGCTCCCAACGAGAACGTGCGTCTGCAGAACCTCTGGGACGGCATCGAGATCTACGCCGTCCTCTTCGCGCGGCTGGGGGAGATCTGGAAAGTAGAGAGCAAGGGCGACACGCCGTGACGGGGTCGGCTTTGAATAGGTTGCGCCGCCGCCTAACTCCTCGTCATGGAGCAAGGCACTCGTGCGAGTAACCCTCGTTGGCTGACTGAGATCCGATACTCAGAGAGCCCACCACCGGCTACCAGACGGCCACTTTCTCCTACTCCAGGCCGGCCTTCGCGTGTGCCGAAGGATGAAGGCGCAGCGCCCGTCACCTCTTGCGGCGGGGGAACGAGTGATCTACCGCCGCCACCTTCGATAGCCGAACCCCCCAAACAGAAGCAGAACGACCAAGATGACGATGAGAAGCGTCGTTGTCGACATTCTGTCTCCTCCTTCAGTCATTCTAGGACAGGTTCTGAGCGGAGGGCCCCACAACGGAGCCGCCCACCTCGGATAGCCGTTCCGCAGCCCGCATCATGGAGTGGAAAGGCAACTCAGCAGGGGATCTTCGATTCGAACTGGCTCCGTGAGTCTCCCGGCTCTATCGGAACTTCGTTGGCTATGCTGTATCCAGCAACCGACCTCACCGCAAGACTTCAAGGTCTCCTGGTACGCATTTGTCGGCGGGAGGACCTATGAAAACACGCTGACGCTCGCCTTCCGTAGCGACTACGACCCCGTCGAGTGGTAGCGCCGCACGCCGCTGTTCCAGAGGCTCAGAGCGAGCGCGAGCGTGACCGCGGCGACCGCCGGGACGGCCCAGAAATGGGGGAGGAACTCCTCCCGGTGAAGGAATCGGGCGGTCGGGTAGAAGGAAGCGAACGCGAAGGGGATGACGAAGGAGAGCGCGAAGCGTACCCAGGCGTCGTAGATCGTCAGTGGATAGCGGCCGAACTGCATCAGGTTGAAGATCGGCGGCGAAATTCCGATCCGGTCCTCGATCCAGAAGGACGTGGCTGTCAGGCCGATGAAGATCGCGAGATAGATCACCGCTCCGCAGATCGCCCAGACCGCGAAAAGGGCGACGTCGAGCGGGCCGAAGGTGATCCCGAGCCGCCGCGAGGCCCACGCGATCGCGAAGAGGCCCGTCGCCGTCTCTTGGATTGACTCGAGGCGGAAGGACTCGAAGAGGACCTGGAAGACCGTCGAGACGGGGCGCAGCATCATCCGGTCGAATCGGCCCTCGATGAGATACCGGTCCGCGAAGAGATAGAGGTTCCAGGAGAAGACGTTGAAGATCCCGAGCGGGACGAGAGAAAAACCGTAGAGAAAGACCATTTCCTCGAACCGCCATCCCGTCACGGCCGGCACGCGGGAGAACACGATGAGCAGGAAGCCGAAGGACGCCGCCGTCCCCAGAAACGACGCGAGGACGCTCGCGAAGAAGTCCGCGCGGTACTCCAGGCGGGCTTTGGCGTACTGCGAGAAGTAGAGCGCGAAGAGACGGAGGGACCGCGTCACCCTAGCCCCCCTGGATCGTGATGCGCTGCCGGGATCGCCGCCAGGCGACCTGGCCGAGCAGCAGGAGGAGGCCTGTCCAGCCGGCCTGGAGCGTCAGGAGCCGCAACGCCTCGAAGCCCGACGCCTTGCCGAAATAGAGGATCGCCGGGGTGAAATTGATGTGCGGGAAGGGGGAGTAGAGCAGGATCGTCCGGAAAGGCTGCGGGAAGAGCGTCGTCGGGATGAGCAGCCCCGAGAGGAGCTCGAGGACGAGGTACTTCGCGCGCAGGATCCCCATGATCGATTTCGTCCGTATCGCGATGAGCCCGACGAGGAAGTTCAGGCCCGCCACGAGAAAGAACGTCAGCACCGCGGAGAGGACGAAGAGCGCCCCCGCGGCGGCGGACGCGGGAGGGCGGAGCGGGAAAAGGAGCACGAGGACGATCGAGATCGGGACCGTGAAGAGCACGGCCCGGAAGGCGGACTGGCCCGCCGCGTCGGCGATCATCACCGCCTGGAAGTCCACCGGCCGGATCAGGTTCATCGCGAGGCGCCCTTCCTGCACCTGCGCCGCGAGGTCCCGGTCGATGTCGTTGAAATAGAAGGAGCGGATCGTCCAGCCGATCGCCACGTAGGTGACCATCTCCGGCAGCGACAGGCCGGCGACCGAGGGCGAGTTGGAGAACACGGCCCGCCAGATGAAGTAGTAGACCGAGACGTTGAAGAGATAGGTCAACACGCCGACGTAGTAGCGCGCCCGGTAGGCCAGCATGTTCAAAAAGCCGATGCGCGCGAACGGCAGCGCTCGCGCCAGCGCCCGGGCTCCGGCCGTCACGAGATGCCCTCCCGGTAGATGCGCTTGACGACCTCCTCGATCTCGGGCTCCTCGATCGAGAGGTCCGCGACGTCGAAGCGGTTGACGATCTCCTTCACGGCCGTCGCGGGGGAGAGGGCGCGGCGGTCGATGTCCACGCGGTACCGGTGCGAGCCGGCCTCCTGCACCTGGAGGCCGTCCAGGACGAGCGCCGCCGGGTCCGGAATGGTCTTCACGTCGAAGACGATGGAGGTGATCGGCAGGATGCGGTCGCGCAGCGCCGTGAGGGCTCCGTCGAAGAGAAGCCGGCCGTGGTCGATGACGATGACGCGGCGGCAGAGCGTCTCGATGTCCGAGAGGTCGTGCGTCGTGAGCAGGACGGTCGTGCCTTCGAGCCGGTTGATCGCCTGCAGGAACTCGCGGACGTTCGCCTTGGCCACGATGTCCAGGCCGATCGTCGGCTCGTCGAGAAAGAGCAGCGGCGGCCGGTGGAGCAGGGAGGCGGCGAGATCGCAACGCATCCGCTCGCCGAGGGAGAGCTTGCGAACCGGTTGGTGGAGGTATGCGGAGACGCCGAGGACCTCGTCGAACAGCGCCATGCGTTCGCGGTACTGCGCGTCGGTCAGCCCGTAGATCTCCTTGAGCAGCTTGAGGGACTCGACGACGGCGATGTCCCACCAGAGCTGCGTGCGCTGGCCGAAGACGACGCCGATCGTGGCGACGTAACGCGTCCGCTCGCGCCAGGGGACGAAGCCGTTGCTGAAGACCTCCCCTGCCGTCGGGGTCAGGATCCCCGTCAACATCTTGATGGTCGTGGACTTTCCGGCGCCGTTGGCGCCGATGTAGCCGACCATCTCCCCCGGCTCGATGGAGAAGGTCACGTCGCGCACCGCAACGGTCTCGACGGCGGTCCGGCGCACGAGGGCCTTGAGGGCTCCGCCCAGCCCCTCGTCGCGCCGGAAGGAGTGGAAGACCTTCGTCAGCCCGGACACGCGGATGACGGCGTCGGTCATCCGCGCCGGCCCCGGCCCGGCTTCCCGGTCCCTTCGAGCTCGAGGGACCGGGAATAGATCTCCCGCGCGGGATGCCCCGTCGCCGCGGCGATCTCCCGCGCCAGGGCGCGGCGCGGCTTGCCGCCGCCGAGCGACCTGAGGATCAGGGCGTCCAGCTCTTCACCGCTCATACGGTCGGGCCTCTCCGTCCGGCCCTCGACCACGACCGTGATCTCCCCGCGCGCCGCTCCGCGTTCCCGGAAGGCGCGGGCGAGCTCCGGCAGCTCTCCGCGCAGCGTTTCCTCGTGGAGCTTCGTCAGCTCGCGGGCGACGCATGCGCGCCGCGGGCCGAGCCGCCGGGCGGCATCCTCGAGCGATTCGACGAGCCGGTGCGGCGCCTCGAACCAGACGAGCGTCTCCGGGCGCTCCCGCAGCGTATCGAGGAGGCGGCCCCGCTCCCCGGCGCGCGAGGGGAGGAACCCCAGGAAGAGGTGAGGAACCGCAGGGATCCCGGAGACGGCCAGCGCCGCCGCCGTCGCCGACGGCCCCGGGACGACCTCCACGGGGAAGCCGGCGCGGCCGGCCTCCTCGACGAGCAGCGCGCCCGGATCCGACAGACCGGGCATCCCGGCGTCGGAGACGAGCGCCACCGTTTCCCCCGCCTCCAGCCGCCGGAGGAGCTCGGCGGCGCGGGAGGACTCCCGCGGCGGGGGCACCGAGACGCGCGGGGCGGGGAGGCCGAAGCGGGCGGCGAGCTTGCCGGTGACCCGGGTGTCCTCGCAGAAGATCGCGTTCGCGCCGCGAAGCGCGGCGAGCGCGCGCGGGGAGAAGTCGTCGAGGTTTCCGATGGGAGTCCCGACGATCACCAGACGCCCCTTACTTCCGGACACGCGTCGCATTATCCACGGCGGAGAAGGGCAGCCGCAGGTCCCGAGCGAACCGTAGCGACGGTTATCATGCGCCCCGATGCGGCGCGGGATCCGTTTTCTCTCTTTGTTCGCGGCCGCCGGTCTCGCGCTGGGCGGCGAGGTCGCGGACCGCATCGCGGCGACTGTCGATGAAGTCGCAATCCCGGAGACGGCCGTCCGACGGGCCATGGTCATTTCGGCGCTCACTCCCGAGCCCGGGGAGAGCCCGGAGTCGTTCCGCGCGCGTGTCCTCGACGCGCTCATCGACCAGCACCTGCAATACCAGGAGGCGTTGCGATTCGGGCCGCCCTCGCCGGACGCGGCGGCGGTCAAGGCGGCGATGGAAGGTCTGCGCGAGAAGCTGCGCGCCCAGGGGAAGGAACCGGAGGCGGAGTTCGCCGCGGCGGGCATGACGGCCGATGAGGTGCGTGCCACGCTCGAGAGGCAGCTCGTCGTCCAGCGGTATCTCGTCGAGCGCTTCCGGCCGGTGGCCATCGCGGACGAGGGCCGGGCACGCGAGGAATACGAGAAGCATTACGTCCCGGAGCGCCGCGCGGCGGGCCTTCCGGCGCCGGCGTTCGAGCAGGTCGCCGAGGAGATGCGCGCGCGCTCCCAGCAGCGGGTCTTCGATGAGGAAGTCGCGCGGTGGATGCGGGAGCTGCGCTCCCGCTCGCGCGTGGCGGTCTATCGGATCCCGATCCCCGTTCCGTCCGACAGGACCCCGATTTTCGTTTCGACCGCGTCCCCGGACCCGCGCACGCCGACCCCCACGTCTCCCTCTCCTCTTCCCTGACGGGTCACGGCCCGGATTCCGCCGCGGCGCCTATCCCGGCGGCCAGGTGAAGCTGCGCCCGCCGAGCAGGTGGAAGTGGAGGTGGAAGACGGACTGGCCCGCGCCGGCGCCGTTGTTGACGACGACGCGGAAATCTTCCAGCCCGTGCTCGCGGGCGATCGCGGCCGCGCGCAGCGCGACGTCCCCGATGACGCCGGCATCTTCCGCGGAAGCTTCGTCGAGCTTGGAAATGTGCTTGCGCGGCACGATGAGGACGTGCGTCGGCGCCTTCGGCGCGATGTCCTCGAACGCGACGATGCGGTCGTCCTCGTGGACCCTCCGGGCCGGGATCTCACCCGAGACGATCTTGCAGAACAGGCATCCGACCATGGCGAAAGTCTATCCGGCGGTCCGCGTCAGGCGGCGACCCGGCGGACCTGCGCCCCGAGCGCCGCCAGCTTCTCCTCCATGCTGGCGTAGCCCCGGTCGAGATGATAGACGCGGTGGACGACCGTCTCCCCCTCGGCCGCGAGCGCGGCGACCACGAGCGCGGCCGATGCCCGGAGGTCGGTGGCCATGACATTGGTTCCGGACAGGCGCGACGGCCCTTCGACGATCGCCCACCGCCCCTCCTGCCGGATCCGGGCGCCCATGCGGACCAGCTCGGCGACGTGGTGAAACCGGTTCTCGAAGACCGTCTCGGTAACCGTCGAGACTCCGTCCAGCGTCGTGGCGAGGGCCATCCATTGCGCCTGGAGGTCCGTGGGGAAGCCCGGGTACGGGCTCGTCGCCACGTCGTGCGCGGCGAGCGCGCCCCGGGCCCTCACGCGGATCGCTTCGGGGCCCGCCTCGACCGAGGCGCCCGTCGCCGCGAGCCGGGTCGCGAGGGCCTTCAGGTGCTCCGGCCGGCATCGCCGGACGAGGACGTCGCCGCGCGTGGCGGCGGCGGCGACGGCGTAGGTCCCCGCCTCGATCCGGTCCGGGAGGATGGCGTGATCCGCGCCGTGAAGGCTCTCGACGCCCTCGACGGTGATCCGGTCGGTTCCTTCACCGTCGATGCGCGCCCCCATGGCGCGCAGGAGGACCGCGAGGTTCGTGACCTCGGGCTCGCGGGCGGCGTTGCGGATGCGCGTGGTCCCCTCGGCGGTCGCGGCGGCGAGGAGGACGTTTTCCGTGCCCGTCACCGTGATCGTCTCGAAAACGATGTCCGCGCCGCGCAGGCGTGCGGCCCGCGCCTCCACGTAGCCGTGGTCGAGCGAGACCCGGGCGCCCATCTTTTCGAAAGCCGCCAGGTGCAGATCGATCGGCCGGACACCGATCGCGCAGCCACCCGGCAGGGAGACCCGCACTTCGCCTTCGCGCGCGAGGAGGGGACCGAGCGCGAGGACGGAGGCCCGCATCGTCTTGACGAGGTCGTAGGGCGCGTCGGCCGCGCGCACCGTCCGCGTCTCGATCTCCGCCGAGGTGCCGTCCCCCTCGACGCGCGCGCCGACGTGCGCCAGCAGGCGCTTCATCGTCGCGACGTCCCGGACCGGCGGGAGGTTGGTGAGCCGGACCGGCTCTTGCGTCAGGAGTGCGGCCGCGAGGCAGGGGAGCGCGGCGTTCTTGGCGCCCGCGACGTCGACCTCTCCCTCGAGGCGGGACGGGCCGGCGATCACGAACTTGTCCACGCGACGCGATTGTACGCGCCGGGTCCGGCCGCTTACGGCGAGGGGCGCGACCGGGCGCGCGCGATCGCGACCCGTGGGATGGACGCGAGATCCTCCTCGATGCGGACGAACTCCCACGCCACGCGCGCCCGGATCTCCCGCGCGACGGCGTCGGCCTGACCGAAACCGAGTTCGAACACGAAGAGGCCGGCCGGAACGAGAAAGCCGGGCAGCGTGTCGAGCAGGTGGCGGATGGCCTCCAGCCCGTCGGTTCCGGCGTACAGGGCGCGTCGCGGCTCGTGGTCGCGGACGGTGGGCGCCAGGACGGGCTCCTCGGCGGCGGAAAGGTAGGGAGGGTTGGCGATGGCGAGGTCGAAGCGGACGCCCGCGAGGGGCGACAGCCAGTCGCAGGCGAGGAGGCGCAGCCGGTCGGAGACGGAATACCGGCGCGCGTTGGCGCGCGCGAGGGCCAGCGCGTCGAGCGAGACGTCGAGGGCGATCACCCGCGACTCGGGCCGTTCCAGCAGCCAGGTGATGCCCAGGATGCCGCTCCCGGTCCCCCCGTCCAGGACGGCCGGAGCGCGGGGCGCTTCCCGGAGGGCGGCGGCGATGACGCCCTCGGTCTCGGGGCGCGGGATGAGGGCCCGCGCATCGACGAGGAAGCGCCGTCCGCAGAAGTCCCACTCCCCGATGAGGTGCTGCACGGGCGCGCCGAGGACCCGCCTCGACCAGAGCGCCTCGAAACGGGAAGCCGCGTCGGGCGTGAGCTCCTGGCGCAGATCGAGGGAGAGGGGGCCGCCGTGGCCGAGCGTGTGCGCGAGGAGGACCCGCGCGTCCCACGCCGTGGCGTCCGATGCCGCCTCCCGCGCGCGGCAAGCCGCCGCGTCCAGCGCCTCGCGAACCGTCAAGGCGTAGAGCGCGGCCTCACGCTCTGGCCAGCTCCTCCTTGAGTCTTTCGGACTGGAAGTGCGCGATGAGCGGCTCGACGAGCTCGTCGAGGTTGCCTTCGAGCACTTCGGCGAGGCGATGCGTCGTGAACCCGATCCGATGGTCCGTGATGCGGGACTGCGGAAAGTTGTACGTGCGGATCTTCTCGGACCGGTCACCGGAGCCGACCATGCGCTTGCGCTCGGCGGCGATCGCTCCTTCCTGCTTCTCCCGTTCGGTCTCCAGCAGGCGCGCCTTCAGGACCCGCATCGCCTTGGCCTTGTTCTTGATCTGGCTGCGCTCGTCCTGGCACTGGACGACGAGACCCGTCGGGATGTGCGTCAGGCGGACAGCCGAGTAGGTCGTGTTGACCCCCTGGCCGCCGGGGCCCGAGGCGCAGAACCGGTCCACGCGGATGTCTTTCTCCTCGACCTTGACGTCCACGTCTTCCGCCTCCGGCAGGACCGCGACCGTGGCGGCCGAGGTGTGGATGCGGCCGGAGCCTTCCGTCTGCGGAACCCGCTGGACGCGGTGCACGCCGCTCTCGTACTTCAGGCGGGAGAACGCCCCGGTGCCCTCGATCAAGACCGTGATCGTCTTGAGGCCGCCGATGCCGGTGTCGTCGCGGTCCACGATCTCGACTTTCCACCGCCGCGCCTCGGCGTAGCGCTGGTACATCCGGAAGAGCTCTCCGGCGAAGAGCGCCGCCTCCTCTCCCCCCGTGCCCGCGCGGATCTCCAGGAAGACGTTGCGCCCGTCGTTGGGGTCGCGCGGGAGGAGCAGCACCTTCAGCTCCGCCTCGACGCGCTCGAGGTGCTCGGTCAGGTTCATCCGCTCCGCCGCGGCGAGCTGGTAGAGCTCGTCTCCGGTCGAAAGCGACTCGACCATCTCGCGGGCCCCATCCAGCTCCCTGCGGAGCCGGTGATGCTCCTCGATCTTGCCGATGATCGGCTCGAACTCCGTCAGGGTCTTCTGCGCGTCGCGGACGGCGCGGTGGTCCTGGACGAAGTCCGGGTCGGCGAGACGCGCCCGCAGCGCGTCGTACTTGCGGCGGATTTCTTCGAGCTTTTCGAGCATGGCGGTCATCGGTCAGCCCCCAACGCGGCGCCGTGGGCGGGAGCGCGTCGCGCGGCGAGGGGATGGAGACGGGGATCGAGCCGGTGCATGGCTAGCCGGCGAAAAGCCGGCGCATGAATCTAAGTCGCCGGGGCGGCCGACTTCTTTTCGTAACGCTTGCGGAAGCGCTCGACGCGGCCCGCGGTGTCCACCAGCTTTTGCTTTCCGGTGAAGAACGGGTGGCACTGGCTGCAGATCTCCAGGCGCAGCTCCTTCTTGGTGGAGCGTGTCGTCCAGGTCGTTCCGCAGGCGCAGTGAACGAGCACTTCGTGGTACTCGGGATGGAGATTCTTTTTCATGGAACCGATAATTCTAGTTCGGGCGGGCCGCTCGCGCAACCCCCCGGGCCGGACCGGCCGGCGGGTTAGAATCGCCAGACCGAGGCCAGCGTGTTCTATCTCTACGTCACCGCTCCGGGCATGGCGGCGCAGAAGTTCGCGCTGGACCGGCCGATCACCACGATCGGCCGCTCCTCCGCCAACGACCTCCCGATCGCCGACAAGATGCTCTCCCGGCAGCACGCGCGGATCATCCGCGACGGCAACGGGAGCCTGTCGATCGAGGACCTGGGGTCCCGCAACGGGACTTTCGTCAACGGGGAGCGCCTGGTTTCCCTGATCCCGCTGAAGTCCGGCGATCGGATCACGGTCGGCGGCGTCACGCTCAAAGTCGAGTCAGAGTCCACGACCCGGGTCAGGATCGACGAGCAGGCGGGGGACGACCCGCTGGACAACACGATCCTCAAGGCATCCGCGGAACTTCTGCGCAAACCGACGCAGACGGATCCGAGGCTGCCGGCGGAAAAGCTCTCGAAGCTGATCGAGTCGCTCCGCGTGGTCAACGAGCTGACGATCGAGCTGCTTCGCGACGTCTCGGTGGACGAGCTTTTGAAGTTCCTCATGGACAAGGTCTTCGAAACGCTCATGCCGGACCGCGGCGTCGTCCTGCTCCGCTCGACGGCCACGGGAGAACTCATCCCCGCCGTCGTGCGCGTGGCGGAGGGGATCTCCGCGGACGATATCCGTCTTTCCAAGACGCTCGTCGCCTCCGTCGTCGAGAAGCGCAACGGCCTGCTCCTGATGGACACGACGACCGGATCCGGCGTCTCGCTGGCCGATTCGATCCGGATCGCCGGCATCAAGTCGGTGCTCGCGGCGCCGCTCGAGAACGACGGGGACGTCGTCGGCCTCATCTACGTGGACGTCCGCATGGGACACCGCTCCTTCGAAGAGGCGGACCTGCGCCTGCTCACCTCGCTCGCCAACGTCGCCGCGGCCAAGATCCAGAACGCGCGCCTCCAGGCCGAGGCGGTCGAGAAACGGCAGATGGACCGCGAGTTCGCGCTCGCCCGCGAGATCCAACAGCGGCTGCTCCCCGACGAGCCGCCGGAGGTGAAGGGCTACGAGCTGCACGGCTCAAACACCGCGTCCCGGCAGGTCTCGGGCGACTACTTCGACTTCCGGCCCCGGAAGGACGGGCAGGTGTATGCGGCGATCGCGGACGTGTGCGGCAAAGGCGTTGGACCCGCGCTGCTCATGGCGTCGCTCCAGGCCTCGTTCCACGCGTGGGCGGATGAATCCGTGGCGGTCGCGGAGATGACGGGGCGGCTCTCCGAGGCCATCTCTCGCCGCACCGGGCCCGATCGGTTCATCACGTTCTTCCTGGTCCTGCTCGATCCGCCGACGGGAGAGATCGAGTACACCAACGCGGGCCACAACCCCGGCCTCCTGCTCCGGCGGGAAGGCGCGGTCGAAGAGCTCTCGTCCCACGGCCTGCCGCTCGCGCTTTTTCCGGGGAAACCCTACGGCTCTTCCAAGCTGACGCTCCAGCCGGGCGAATGCCTCTACCTCTACACGGACGGGTTGACCGAGGCGAACAACCCGGAAGGGGAGGAGTTCGGCCTTCCGCGGCTCAAGAACTGCCTGGCGGGCCAGGTCGGGCGGGCCCCGGCGGAGATCGAGGCCGCGCTCGGCGCCGCGCTGGACGAGCACGTCCGGGGAGAGCCGTTTGCGGACGACCGCACGATCCTGATGGTCCGCCGGCTTCCCGGTTAGCCGCAGGTCTCGGGCCCAGCGGAAGCGATACATGAGTCGATTGCTCGTCGAGGGAGGAACACTGCTCGGGTTGACGGACCGCGCCGACGTGCGGCGAGGGACCAACCTGTATGCGACGGATGGCCGGGTCGCTGCCGTCGGCGAAGAGGCCTCCCGCGCGGCGTCGCTCCCCGGGGAGCCCGTGGAGTTGATCCCGGCTTCGGGCAAGTGGATCGTTCCCGGCTTCGTGCAGGCCCATCTCCACCTGTGCCAGACCCTGCTCCGCAACGGGCCGGAAGAGCTCCCGCTTCTGCCGTGGCTCGAGCGGCACGTCTGGCCGGGCGAGGCGGCGCACGATGCGGAAACGATCGGGATCTCCGCGCGGCTCGGCCTGGCCGAGTGCCTGGCCTCCGGCGTGACCGCCGTTCTGGACATGGGCACCGTGCGGCACTCCGATGCGCTCTTCCGGGCGGCCGCCCGGTCAGGCATCCGCTACACCGGCGGCAACGTGCTCATGGACGACCCGCAGACCACGCCCGCCAACCTCCGGACTTCGGCGGAGGAAGGGCTCGCCGAGACCGAGCGACTGCGCAAGGCCTGGCACCTGCGCGAGCGGGAAAGGCTCCGCGTGGCCGTCCAGCCGCGATTCGCGGTCTCCTGCACCGACGGCCTGCTGCGCAGCGCCGGCGAGTATGCCGCCGAGAACGGTTTGACCATCCATACGCACGTCTCCGAGAGCCGCGCGGAGTGCGACCTCGTGCGCCGGCGCACCGGACGCGGCAACGTGGAGTACCTCGCCGAGGTCAGCCTCCTCACCGAGCGGAGCTGCGTCGCGCACGCCGTCCACACGGAGGAAGAGGACTGGAAGCTCCTGGCCGAGCGCGGCACGGCCGTTGCGCACTGCCCGTCGTCCAACCTGCGCCTGGCCTCGGGCGTGTGTCCGGTGCCGGAGCTGCGACGCGCCGGCGTGCGGGTGGCGCTCGGCTCCGACGGGGCGGCCTGCAACAACGCGCTCGACCCCTTCCGCGAGATGCGTCTGGCGGCGATGCTGCCGCGGGCGCGGGAGGTCATGCGGGGCGTCTCCGCGTTCGACGCACTGCGCATGGCGACCTGGGAAGGGATGCGTGCGATCGGCCTGGATGGCGCCGAGGGCCTCGCGGCCGGCGCGCGGGCCGACTTCACGATTTTGGACCCCGAGGCGGGCTGGTCCCTGCCGGACGACTGGTCGGAGGAGCCCTACGGGGCGATCGTCTTCTCCATGGGGCCTCAGAACGTTCACGCCACAGTCGTGGACGGCGTGGTGCGCTACCGGTCGGGCGATCCGACCGTGGGCGGCTTGAAGCCGTCCGCTTCGGAAGTCCGGCAGGCCGTCCGCAGCATGCGGTCGCGGATGGTGGAGGCGGCCGGGACCCGGACGACGCGCTAGGGCTCGAAGGTCGGCGCGAAGATCGCCGCGTTCCCGAACAGAAGCGAGGTCCCGAGCCAGAAGCCGCGGAAGTTCGGATCGTCGAGGAACGTGATGGCCCAGCCGCGGCCCGCAGGCTCCGCGATCAGATAGGGCGTCCCGGACATCCGCGCGATCGCTTCGGGCCACGCGTGGCCCGACCAGAGCGGCTTGTCCTTGGCGATCGACAGGACCGTCACGAACGGGTCGGGGGGCGGGACGAGGGGCGCGTCTGTCGTCAGGAGGATGCGCGGCTCCGACTCGGTCCCGAAGAGCAGGAAGTGGTCGGGCCGGCGCCTCGTCTTGAAGATGGCGCCGGGGATCGGGAGGCGGCGGTTCTCCAGGTCGGGATCCTCCGTCGCGACCGGCTTGCTCGCGGCGTCTTTCGTGTCCTCTTCCTTCTTCTTCTCCTCGTCCCGTTCTCGCGGCGACTTCCATTCGGTCGCCTTGGAGAGGCCGATGTCCTTCTCGCGGAGGAGCGAGGCGCCCCGGCCGACGGTCACGAGGGTCCCGCCCGCGCGCACCCAGGCCTTCAATGCGTCGCCGCTGCCGCGGACGATCCCGGAGATCACGCGGGAGCTCGTGTCGGGAATCAGGATCACGTCGTAAGAGGAGAGCTGCGCCTCGGTGAGCGACTCGGGATCGATGACCGTGATGGGGTAGCGGAAGACGCGATGGAACGCGTCGAGCGCCCACCCGGCCGACAGCCGGTCCACGCCGGGCCCGGCGATCAACGCCACCCGCGAGGGTTTCCACGGCAGGAAGTACCCGGAGCCGAGGGTGATGCCCTCCTCCGTCCACGCGGAGGCGATCCCCTCGAAGAGGACACCGGTTTCTCCCGCGAGGCCCGCGACGATCTCGTCGAGGTTCTCGGGCGCGCCTTCGCGCCGGAGAAGGATGCTTCCTGCTTCGTAGTTTCTCGGACCGATCTTGAAGCCGCGGCCCGCGACGTTGGCCGGGATCTTCTTCTCGGCGCAGCGCGCGAGTATCGGAAAGGCGCCGAGGCCCGGGTTGCGGACGAGGTAACCGAGCCGTGCCCCGCGGTCCTGCACGCTTCCCGGGACGGCCTGTGCCGCGTCCTGGACGGCGACTTTCGGCGCCGAGCTCGACTTCCCGGCTTTCAGGCCGAAGGCCGCGGGCAGCGACCAGGCCGTGACGTCGTAGAACGCTTCCTCCTCGCCCCGGAGGAACTTGGCACGCTCTTTCTCGAGGAACGGCTCGGTCAGCTCGGCTTTCTCGTCCAGAAGCGCGGCGACGAGCGTCCCGGAGGGCTGGGCCTTCTCGACGACGAGGGAGCCGGCCGGCAGGTCGCCTCCCGCCGCCGTGGTCCGCTTGACCTGGACTCCCTGGAGCTGCAGCGTCTCGGCGAGGAGCTTCAACCGGTAGGCGTCCTGGTCGGCGGGGAAGGTCCAGACCCGGTTCGGGGAGTTGAGCGGCGCCGAGCGCGCGGCGAGGAAGTCCCGCAGGATCTCGTCGCGCCGCTCCGACGACGTCTTGAGCGTCGTCAGGCCGGCGATGAAGTGCTTGAGGGCCCGCTCCTTGAGCGTGAGCACGCTGCCGTCCCGGCGGCGGTACGCCAGCCCGCCGCGCGGCCCTCCGGCCATCTCGTAGGTCATTCCGATCGCGCCGTTGAAGGACGGCCAGGCGTCGGTGTATCCGGGATAGAAGAAATCGAAGGTCTCCCGGATGAAGTACGGCCATCCCCTCGCGTCGAAGGCCTGGGCGTTGGCTTTCCCGAACACGGCGAACCATTGGAAGAGCTCCGGCGGGAGCAGCCGATTCGTCGGTTCCGCGACGGGCGGGAAGAAGTAGCTCGACTCCGGGGACATCTCGTGGAAGTCCACGACGACCTGCGGGGGCGTCCGGATGAGGCGGGCCAGGCGCGCGCGGGTCTCGGCCTGCGTCGCCGCCGACCAGTCGCGGTTCATGTCGAAGCCGAAGTGGTTCGTGCGGCCGCGCGGCCAGGGCGGGTAGTGCTCGCGGGCATCCGGGTTCGGATCGGGCCGGCCCGTCACGGACGAGGTGAGCCACGCGAGGTACCGCATCCGGCCGTCCGGGTTGAGCATGGGATCCATCGTCAGGACCGTGCGGCGAAGCCACTCCAGGGTGTCGGCCTCGCGGGAGGCCGCCAGGTGGTACAGGGTGGCCATCGCGGCGTCGGGGCTCGACGCCTCGTCACCGTGGATCCCGTAGAAGAACCAGACGAAGAGCGGCTGTCCGCTCGGCGGCGCCGCTTTGCGGCCGGACGCCGGGCTCCAAATCGCCCGGTTCGCTTCGACGAGCGCGTCCATCCGGGCATGGTTTTCCGGGGCCGTCACGACGAGGAGGAAGAGGTCGCGGCCTTCCGGCGTCTTGCCGAAGGTCTCGAACTTCACGCGGTCGGGGGCCGCCGCGGCGACGGCCCGCGAGTAGGCGATCGCGTCGGAGTGGCTGACGAACCGGTCGCCGATCCGGAAACCCAGGAACTTCTCCGGGGTCGGGACGCGCGGATCGACCTGCGGCGCGTAGTTCGACGGGATGCCGGTCTTCGCGAAAACCGGGTCCTCGACGGCGCTCGCGGACGCCGCGAGACACAGGACGAGCGAGGTCAGCGCGAAACGTCTTTTGATCAAGGGAGCCCCTCCGCGGGGCGGATTCTATGACGGGAGTCGGGAGTCGGGAGTCGGGAGTCGGGAGTCGATGTTACTCGCGGATCTCCAGACGCTTGATGATCTCGTGGAGCGTGGTCGGCTCCATCCGGAGCAGCTCCGCCGCGCGCTTCTGAACGCCGCCGGTGCGCCGGAGGGCGGTCCGGACGAGCCGCCGCTCATACTCCTCGACGAGGTTCTTGTAGGTCGAGCCGTTCTCCGGAAGCCGGACGGGGCGCTCGATCTGGTCCCCCTGGAGAACCGTGTCCGGCAGCAGGTCGAGGGGGATCGAGCCCTCCGGGCAGAGAACGACCGCCCGCTCGATGGCGTTCTCGAGCTCCCGTACGTTGCCGGGCCAGTCGTAGTCGAGGAGCGCCTTCATCGCGTCCGCGTCGATGCCGGAGATCGGCTTGCTGTTCTCCGACGCGTAGAGCCGGACGAAGTGTTCGGCGAGCAGGGGGATGTCCTCCTTGCGCTCGCGCAGCGGCGGGATGGCGATCGTGATGACGCAGAGCCGGTAGTAGAGGTCGTCCCGGAAGCGGGCGTCGGCGACCATCTTCTTGAGGTCCACGTTGGTCGCGGCGATGATCCGCACGTCCGCCTTCTGCGTGTCCACGCTTCCGACCCGCATGAACTCCTTCTCCTGGATCACCCGGAGCAGCTTCGCCTGCGTCTCGAGGCTCACGGTGCCGATCTCGTCGAAGAAGATCGACC
The DNA here is from genome assembly GCA_046261875.1 of Thermoanaerobaculia bacterium. Classification (GTDB taxonomy): domain Bacteria; phylum Acidobacteriota; class Thermoanaerobaculia; order UBA5066; family Gp7-AA6; genus JBHENW01. Next base: position 27,278 of record JBHENW010000036.1, read on the forward strand.
CGCCTTCCGCGACTTCGAAGAGCCCCTTCTTGTTGGCGACCGCGCCGGTGAAAGCGCCGCGGACGTGACCGAAGAGGTTCGACTCCAGAAGGTCCGTCGGCATGGACCCGGAATTGACCGTCACGAAAGGCTGCCCGGAGCGGGGGGAGTGCGTGTGGATGGCGCGGGCGACGAGCTCCTTGCCGGTCCCGCTCTCGCCTTCCACCAGGATCGTGGACTTCGAGGGTCCGGCGAGGCGGACGAGCTCGAAGACCTTCCGCATGCCTTCCGATTTCCCGACGATGCGCCCCAGCCCGTAGCGGCGCGACAGCTCCTCCTTCAGCCGGCGGTTCTCTTCCGTCAGCCGCCGGGCCTCCGCGCCCTTGCGGACCGTCAACAGGACTTCCTGGTTCTGGAATGGCTTGGGGATGTAGTGGAAGGCGCCCTCGCGCATCGCCTGGATCGCCCCCTCGATGGAAGAGTAGGCGGTGACGATCACGACGACGGCATCCGGGTCGCGCCGGCGGACGTCGCGCAGGACTTCCAGGCCCGAGCGATCCGGCAGCATGAGGTCGAGGAGCACGACGTCGTACGGCTCCGCGTCGAAGAGCGCCAGGGCCTCGCTCGCGTCGGCCGCGACCGTCACGTCGCAGCCTTCTTTTTCGAGCAGGGTCTGGAGCACGTCGCGGATCACCTCTTCGTCGTCCACGACGAGGATCCGCAGGTCGCGACTCAAGAACGGCCCTCCGTCACGGGGAGCACGACCCACGCCTCCGCGCCGCCGCCGCTGCGCGAGCGCAAGGAGG
>JBHENW010000037.1:0-3837 GCA_046261875.1 Thermoanaerobaculia bacterium
GCCTTGAACGAGGCGATCTTCGACATGCAGGGCGTCTCGAAAGTCCTGACCCGCGTCATGCTCCAGCGCACCGGCGGCGGCGCGGCCGCGGGCTCTCCCTAGGAAGCGTTTCCGATGGCGCAGCGTCGGGATTACTACGAAGTACTCGGTGTCGGCCGGGGCGCGACCGCCGGAGAGCTGAAGTCCGCCTACCGCAAGCTGGCGCTGCAGTTCCACCCCGATCGCAATCCCGGAGACGCCTCCGCGGCGGAGAAGTTCAAGGAAGCGTCGGAAGCCTACGCCGTGCTCTCGGACCCGGAGAAGCGCGCGCGCTATGACCGGTTGGGCCACGCCGGAGTCGGCGGCGCCGGCGGCTTCGGCGGAGCCGGTGGCTTCGACCCTTCGATCTTCGCGGACTTCTCGGATCTCTTCGGAGACCTCTTCGGGTTCGGGGCGATGGGGGGCTCCATGCGCCGCACGGCGGGGAGCGACCTGGTCTACCGTATGGAGATCTCACTGCGCGACGCCGCCCACGGCATCGAAGCGCCGCTCGTCATCTCCCGTCTCGAGCGCTGCGAGGCCTGTCAGGGATCGGGAGCCGCTCCGGGGAGCCGGCCGCGCGAGTGCTCGGCCTGCCACGGGAAGGGACGCCAGCGCTTCTCCCAGGGCTTCATGACGGTGACCCGACCGTGTCCCGCGTGTCGGGGAGAGGGCGCGATCATCGACAAGCCCTGCCCGGCCTGCCGCGGCGAGGGGCGCCGGCGGGGGAGCCGCAAGCTGGAGATCCGCATCCCCGCGGGAGTCGAGGACGGCTCGCGCCTGCGCCTGGCGGGGGAGGGGGACGCGGGACCCGGGGACGGTCCGGCCGGCGATCTGTACGTGGTCCTCTCGGTCTCCCCGCACGAGCTCTTCGAGCGCGACGGGGACGACCTCGTGCTGGCGCTGCAGCTGCCTTTCCCGACGCTCGTTCTGGGCGGCGAGGTCGCCGTGCGGACGCTCGAAGAAGAAGAGGAAAAGGTAACGATCCCCGCGGGCACTCAGGCGGGAGCCGAGCTCCGCATCCGCGGCCGGGGCATGGGCCGCCTCGGCCGCCGCGGCCGCGGCGACCTCGTCGTCCGGGTCGGCGTCTCGGTGCCGGAGTCCCCCTCCGGAGCGGAGAAGGATCTGCTGCGGCGGTACGCGGAGATGGTCGGGGCGCCCGTGTCCGACGAGAGTGTGCTGGAGAAAGCCAAGAAGATATTCTCGTGAACCGTGAGCCGTAAGCCGGCAGCGGTTGGGCGCTCGTTCGGCTCACGGCTTTCAGCTCCCGGCTCTCGTCCCAAGTACTCCCGCCTCGTCGTACCGCGAAAAGGAAGCGACGATTCCCTCGTCGGTCTTCTTTCCCTGTACGGGCCGCTCGGGTTCCTCGAGGAAGGCCGGGATCTCGTCGCCTGCTTCCGCGATCCTTCCGCGGCGCGCGCCGCGGGGCAGGCGCTCGCGGGCCGCGGGGTCCGACACCGGCTCGACACCGACCTTCCCGAGCGCGACCCGCTCGAGGCCTACCGCGCGGCGTCCCGGCCGTTCCCGGTCGGTCGCCGGCTCTGGGTCGATCCGGGAGATCTGTCCGCGGCGCAGGCACCCGCGGGCCGCATCGCACTGCGGCTTCCGGCTTCGCTGGCGTTCGGGACCGGCGAGCACGAATCGACCCGGCTGGCCCTCCTCGCGCTCGACCAGGATCCGCCGGAGGGGATGCGCGTTCTCGACGCGGGCACCGGCTCGGGGGTTCTCGCGCTGGCCGCGGCGGCGCTCGGGGCGGAGAGCGTCGTTGCGTACGACACGGACGCGCAGGCGGTGGTCGTGGCGCGCGAGAACGTGCGCCGCCACGCTTTCGGAGTCCGCGTGCGCCTCTTCGCGGGAATGACGGAAGCGCTCGCGGCCCGCTTCGCTCTCGTCGTGGCCAACCTGCTGCCCGACGAGTTCTTCGGCATCCGCGCGGCGCTTCTTTCGCGGGTGGAGCCGCGCGGACGATTCATCCTCTCGGGGATCCCTTCCGAACGGGAAGCGGCGGTCGTTCGACGCCTCCGTTCTCCCCGCTGGCGTCTGGCGGGCCGGCTGGCCGTGAACGGATGGACGTGCCTCAGCCTCGAGCGCGTCTGATCGTCGAATCGCTTCCGCCGGCCGGCTCCCGGATCCGGCTGCCGGCAGGCGAGGCCTCCCATGCGCGGGCGCGCCGCCTCCGAGTGGGCGACGCGGTCGGTCTCGTGGACGGATCCGGGAGGCATGCGCGCGCCCGCGTCGTGTCGCTCGGGAGTGGAGGAGTCGAGCTTTCCGTGGACGCAGTCGCGCAAGCGCCCGCGTTGGCCGGCCGTCCCGACGTGACCCTCCTCGTCGGCGCCGTGAGACCGGAGCGCATGTCCTGGCTCGTCGAGAAAGCGACGGAACTCGGTGTGCGGCGAATCGTTCTCGTCCGATCCGCGCGCACGCAGGCTTTCCGCGCGGCGGAGGCCGCCGTGACGCGGCTCGAGCGCGTCGCCCGGGCCGCCTCCAAGCAATCCGAGCAGGACCGCTGGCCCGAGATCGTCGGCCCCGCTGCCCTCGAGGACGCCCTCGAGCAGGACGATTCGGCGCAGCGTTTTCTTCTCGACCTGGAAGGTGAGGACCTGCCGGAGCGGCTCGACCGTGCGAGCGCCGCCGTGCTCGTCGGTCCGGAGGGAGGCTGGACGCCTCCGGAGCGCGAGGCCGCGAGGCGGTCGGGCTGGCGTCCCGCGCGGTTGCCAGCGGGGAAGCTGCGCACGGAGACGGCCGCCGTGGCGGCGATCGTTCTCCTGCGCGCGGCGATGGGGCGTAAAACGTAAAACGTAAAACCTGAAACGTGGAAGCGGCGCGCGCCCTCGCCGCCACCAAAGTGGCGATCTTCGGTTCGCGTCATGGTTCACGGCGCTCCGCGTTGACACCGTCAACGCCCCCGCGACATACTCCTCGAGGGCCCGCCGGAATCCCACCGAAGAGAGCGGAGGCCAGCCGATGTCTTACGAGGACGTTCGCAAGGTCTGGATGGACGGGCAGCTCGTGGATTTCGCCGACGCGAAGATCCACGCGTTTTCCCACGTCTTCCACTACGGCTCCGCGATGTTCGAGGGCGTCCGCGTCTACAGGACGCGCAACGGGCCAGCGGCGTTCCGTCTCGAAGACCACATCAAGCGGCTCTACGACTCCTGCCGCGTGTACCGCATGGAGATCCCGTACGAGGCGGGCGAGTTCCGGGACGCGATCTTCGAGACGATCCGCGCCAACGGGTTCGAAGACTGTTACATCCGCCCCGTCGTCTACCGCGGCCTCGGCGCGCTCGGCGTCAACCCCTTCAAGAGCCCGGTCAACGTCATGATCGCCGTCTGGCGCTGGGGCAAGTACCTCGGCGATGAAGCGATCGATCACGGAGTGGACGTCTGCGTCTCCTCCTGGAACCGGATGGCGCCGAACACCTTCCCGGCGATGGCCAAGGCGACCGGCAATTACCTCAACTCGGCGCTCATCAAGATGGAAGCGATCGTCAACGGTTACACCGAGGGGATCGCCCTGGACAACGCGGGCCGGATCTCGGAGGGGAGCGGGGAGAACATCTTCATCGTGTACGGGGGACGGATCATCCCCCCGCCGCTCGCCGGCACCATCCTGCCGGGCATCACGCGCGATTCGGTCGTCACGCTGGCGCGCGACGCAGGTTACACGGTCGTGGAGCAGCAGATCGCCCGCGAGATGCTCTACATCGCCGATGAGGTCTTCTTCACGGGGACGGCGGCGGAGGTCACGCCTGTCCGGTCCGTCGACCGCATCACCGTCGGCAGCGGCCGGCGGGGGCCCGTCACGGAGCGCCTGCAG
>JBHENW010000038.1:0-54450 GCA_046261875.1 Thermoanaerobaculia bacterium
TCCGTCGCGTGGCAGCCGTTTCTCGAATCCGTTCAGAGTGTTTTCCCCTTCCGGATCGCGGGAGAGGTGCCGCGGGAAGCCGGTCGGTTCGATCCGGGGCAGCTCCAGCAGGTGCTGATCAACCTGCTCAAGAACGCCACGGAGTCGGGCAGCCCGGCGGGCGAGGTCGCCGTCGGCGTCGAGACCACGCCGCAAGGGACACTGCTTCACGTGCTCGACCGCGGCAAGGGGATGGACGAGAAGACCATGCGGATGGCCCTGCTCCCTTTCTATTCGTCCAAGCAGTCCGGCTCGGGCCTCGGGCTTCCGCTCTGCACCGAGATCCTTTCGGCTCACGGAGGCGGGTTGCGCATCCAGCGCAGGTCTGGGGGCGGCACGGTCGTGACCTGCATCCTTCCCGTGGAGGAGGCCGTCGAGTCCTGACCAGCGCCTGACAATTCGTGGAAACCGGCTGACAGGATTTGTCAATCGTGGAGTGGCAGCAACGGAGCAACGGACTTATTTTGAACGACTTCCGCGAAAGGCCCCCGCTTTGCTCTTCGAGCTGTCCATGATCATCCGACTCGCTCCCGAGGAAGCGGCGAACCCGGACGTCGAGCTCGCGGGCGGCGGCCTGCAGCTCACCGAGGTCCTCGAGGGGGCCGACGAGTTTCTCGACGCGATCGTGACGCGCCTGAACGAGATCGTGCGCAAGCCGAGCGGCCGCTTCGTCATTTCCTACGTCGAGGGCCATCCCGGGTCGCGGCGCCCTCCCAAGGTCCAGTAACCGCCGCTTCGCCCACCGGCGCTACACGGGCGGGCTGTCACTGGCCTCGAAGACTTCCCGCTCGGCTTCCCAATCCGCTCGCGGCCGGCTCTGGATCAGGCGCACGCAGCGATTCCATCGCAGAATCGCGTCGTCGTTTCCCTCCGGCCGGATCCTTTCGGCCTCGGCGAAGCACCGGAGCGCTTCCTCGAAAAGAACGATCACCGTGTGGGGCTGATAGCCGGCGCGCAGCTGCGCCTTGGCCCGGCGCTCGTGGAGAAGGCCCGTGTAGTAGAGACGCTCGTAAGGATCGGTTAGCGTGCGGAAGATGCCTTCCGCTTCCGCGAAACGATCGGAGGCGCCGCCTTCGAACCGGTCGGTGATCGCCAGCCCCAGCACGCGCAGCGCCTTCTGGTTCTCTGGATCGATGGCGAGGATGTCGCGGCAGATGGATTCCGTCTCCCCGGGCTCGTTCAAGAATCGGTAGGTCTCCGCCTTGGAGATCGCCTCCGCGATGGCCGCGTTCGTGATCGACTTGAGCTTGAGTTCCATGCGTCCTCCCGTCGCCTGTCAGACCCCGTCGGTTCCATCCTGCTTCCGGCTTCCGAGAATCCATCGGAAGAGCCGGCGGATGGGGTCGTAGAAGTCGTCCACCACCCGCTCCTTGAGCGGGATGATCGCGTTGTCGGTGATCCGGATGCCCTCCGGACAGACCTCCGTACAGCACTTGGTGATGTTGCAGAGGCCGAGCCCGAGCTGGTCCTCGAGGATCCGGGTCCGTGAAACGCCATCCAGCGGGTGCATGTCCAGTGCGGCGACCCGGACGAAGAAGCGTGGCCCCGCGAAGCGATCTTTCTGATCGTGGTCACGCAGGACGTGACAGACGTCCTGGCAGAGGAAGCACTCGATGCACTTGCGGAACTCCTGAACGCGGTCCAGGTCCTCCTGATACATCCGCCATTCCACGCCATTCCGGGGGGAGAAGGCGGGGATCTTCCGGTTGACCTGGTAGTTCCAGGACACGTCGGTCACGAGGTCCTTGACGCAGGGAAAGGCTTTCATCGGTGAGACCGTGATCGGCTGATCCGCCGGGAGCGCGTCCATGCGCGTCTTGCACGTGAGGCGCGGCCTTCCGTTGACCTCGGCCGAGCAGGATCCGCATTTCCCCGCCTTGCAGTTCCAGCGCACCGCGAGGTCCGGCGCCTGGTGCGCCTGAACGTAGTGCAGCGCGTCGAGCACCACCATCCCGGGAGAGACCGGGACCTGGTAGGGCAGATGCTCGCCCCCGTCCGGACCGCCGCGGAAGATCCGAAGCTCGGCCTCGCGCACGGCTATGCCCCCTCCTGCAGGGTCTTCCGGAGCTCTTCGGGCATCTCCGGGAGCGGCGCCTCTGTGAGCTTCATCGCGTCCCCGTCACGAACGACGACATTGTTCCGCTTTCCCCACTTCGGGTCGAGGTCGGGATAGTCGATCCGGCTGTGCGCGCCGCGGCTCTCCCGGCGGGCGAGGGCGCTGCGCGTCACGGCTTCCGACACCGTCAGCATCGAGGCCATGTCGCGGGCAAGGTGCCAGCCGGGATTAAAGAGGCGCGAGCCCTCGACCCGGATGTTCGCCGCGAGCTGCTTGAGCGCCCCGATCTTCTCGAGGGCGCGGGTCAGGTCCTCCTCGGTGCGGAAGATGCCGACCAGGTCCTGCATCGTCTCCTGCAGGTCGTGATGCAGGCCGTACGGGCTTTGCCCCTCGGCGCGCTCGAAGGGGGCGAGCAGCTCGCGCTCTGCCGAAGCGACGTCGCGGGGATCGATCGCACCCGGCGACGCGGCCGCGGCGTGCCGCGCCGCGGCGTCTCCGGCCCGGCGGCCGAACACGAGGAGGTCCGAGAGGGAGTTGCCGCCGAGCCGGTTCGCCCCGTGGAGTCCGGCGGCCGCCTCGCCCGCCGCGAAGAGGCCGGGCACGGTGGACTGCGCCGTCTCCGCGTCCACGCGAATGCCTCCCATCATGTAGTGGCAGGTGGGTCCGACTTCCATCGGGCCCTTTGTGATGTCCACGTCCGCCAATTCGAGGAACTGGTGGTACATGCTCGGGAGCTTTCGCTTGACGTACTCGGCCGGCTTGCCGGAGATGTCCAGGTAGGCCCCGCCGTGCTCCGTGCCCCGCCCTTCGCGCACTTCCATGTAGATGGCGCGCGCCACGACGTCGCGCGTCGAGAGATCCATCTTGGCGGGGTCGTAGCGCTGCATGAACCGCTCGCCGAGCTTGTTGGTCAGGATGCCGCCCTCTCCGCGCACCGCTTCCGTCACGAGGATGCCCTGGACCCCGGGCGGCCAGACCATGCCCGTCGGGTGGAACTGGACGAACTCCATGTCCATCAGCTCGGCGCCGGCGTCGTAAGCGAGCGCCATCCCATCCCCGGTGTACTCCCAGGAGTTCGACGTGATCCGCCAGGCCTTGCCGATCCCGCCCGTCGCGATCACGACGGCCTTCGCTTTGAGCACGATGAACCGCCCGTTCTCGCGCCAGTAGCCGAACGCGCCGGACACGCGGTCGCCGTCCTTGAGGAGCCGCGTGACCGCGCACTCCATGTACACGTCGAACCCCATCGCCACGCCGCGGTCCTGGAGCGTCCGGATCATCTCGAGACCGGTCCGGTCGCCGACGTGGCAGAGCCGCTTGAAGGTGTGCCCGCCGAACGCGCGCTGCAAGATGCGGCCGTCCGCCGTGCGGTCGAAGAGCGCGCCCCACTGCTCGAGCTCCTTCACCCCCTCGCCCGCCTCCTGGGCATGGATCTGGGCCATGCGCCAGTTGTTGAGGAGCTTGCCTCCGCGCATCGTGTCGCGGAAGTGGGTGCGCCAGTCGTCCTTCGTGTCCACGTTCGCCAGCGCCGCCGCGATCCCGCCTTCGGCCATCACCGTGTGCGCTTTTCCCAGCAGCGACTTGCAGACGACGCCGACCCGGGCGCCCTGGGCCAGCGCCGCGATGGCCGCGCGCAGGCCCGCCCCGCCGGCCCCGATGACGAGTACGTCGTGCTCGTGCGTCTCGTACCGGTCGGTCACAACAGGCGCAGGTCGCGGATGAGACCCCGCGCGAGGGCGCGGACATACAAGTCGGCGAGTCCGACCGAGAAGAGCGACAGCCAGGCGAATAGCATGTGACGGCCGTTCAGCCAGCTCGCCCCCCGCCAGAACGCCCCCTGGGCGCGCGCGGCCGGGTCGCAGGAGAAACAGTCGAGCCGCCCCCCGATCAGGTGCCTCCACGAGTGACAGGAAAAGGTGTACAGGCCGAGGAGGATCACGTTCGCGGTCAGCACGAGCGAGCCGACGCCGACCCCGAACCGCCCGTCGAAGCGATAGGCGCGCACGGCGTCGTAGGCGAGCACGAGCAGGAAGAGGATCGCCACGTAGAGGAAGTAGCGGTGCAGATTCTGGAGCACGAACGGGAACCGGGTCTCACCGCGATACGGCCGCCGCCTCTCCCCGACGGCACAAGCCGGGGGGTCCAGGAAGAAGGCCCGGTAGTAGGCCTTTCGGTAGTAGTAGCACGTGAGGCGGAATCCCAGAGGGCCTCCGAGGATCAGGAGCGCGGGCGAGAAGGGCCACCAGCGATGCTCCGGGTCGATCAGGGGGGAGTAGAACGGGGAGAGGTATGGGCCCCATTCGTAAGCGGCGCCTTCGAACGCGCGCCAGGTGGCGTAGATTCCGAAGAGGCCCAGGACCAGGACGACCGGAGCGATCTCGAGCCACCACCGGTCTCGGCGCTGGGTGGCGCCGAACCCGCCACGGGCCGCCGCGATAGGAGCTTCCGCCATGCACCACCCCGCGTCTTGCGCAGCTAGCCTATGCGCGAACGCCGCGCCTGTCACCCCGTCGTGCGCGAAGAGTCGTGGCGGCATGCAACACATCGCGCGCGCACCCGTGGCATACCGATTGCTGCACTCCGCTGCGCGGGAGAATCATGAAAAAGCCATTGCTCTCGGCTCTTTCCATCGCGGCCTCGGTCGTTCTCGCGGCCGCCGCCTGCCGTCCCAGCCAGACCATGGAAAGCCAGACCAAGGATGCCGGGATCGAAGCCGCGATCAAGACGCGGCTGGCCGCGGAGGTCGGTGTCTCGACGATCACCGCCGTCGAGATCAACGTAACCAACGGCGCCGTCACCCTGGCCGGTCCCGTCGGCAGCGAGACGGACCGGACGCGGATCGAAGAGGTGGCGCGCTCCGTCGAAGGCGTCGTCAGCGTGTCGAACAACCTGCAGGTGGTCGCCACGGCGGTCGTGACGCCGGCCACGATGGGGACCCCGGCGATGGGAGCCACGCCGATGCCCCCGACGCCTCTTCCGACGCCCCCGGGACCTTAGTCCTCCCGGGTCACCCGGGCGCGCTCGCGGCGAGAGCGCCGGCGACCATACGCAGGTCGCCGAGGAGGAGCCCGTACAACGCTTCCTGGGCTGAGGTGGTCTCCCCGCGCAGGACCGCTGAGGGATGCAGGGTCGCCATCACCTTCGGGGCCCAGCCGGTCTGCGCCATGAAGCGCCCGCGCTCCTTCATCAATCGAAACTCGGGGCCGAGCAGCGCCTTGGAAGCCGTTGCGCCGAGACAGACCAGAAGCTGCGGCCGGATGGCGGCGAGCTCCGCCTCCAGCCAGGGGCGGCAGGCGCCGATCTCGACCGCGCGCGGGGTCTGGTGGATCCGGCGGCCGCCTCTCTGGACGATGAACTTGAAGTGCTTGACCGCGTTGGTCACGTAGACCGAGCTCCGCTCGAGGCCGGCCTGCGCGAGCGCGCGGTCGAAGACTTCCCCCGCCGGCCCCACGAACGGAAGACCGCGGCGGTCCTCGGAGTCGCCCGGCTGCTCGCCGACGAAGACGAGGCGTGCATCGGGCGGCCCATCGCCGAAGACCGTCTGGGTCGCATCCTTGTAGAGGTCGCAGCCCCGGCAGCCCATCGCCGCTTCGCGCAGCGCCGCGAGCTCGCGGGTGTCGGGAACGAAGGGCCGGGCGCTGGGGGCCCCGGCGATCTCCCGGGGAGCCGGCGGAACCCTACCGAGCTCCGCGAAGAGAGGCGCAGGGCTCCCGCCGCCCGCCGGGGACGCAGCGGAGGCTTCTCGCATGCGGAGAAGCCGCTGCACCTCCGGGTCGGAAGGGCGGCCCAACAAGTCGCGCTCGCCATGGAGCAGACGCCAGAGCGTCGAGTAGAGCAGGCGCCATCGCGCGGGATCGGGATGGCCCGCCACGGCGCGTGCGAGCTGGACGAATTCCCGAGGTACGCGAAACGCGCTGCCCGAAGGCGGCCCGGACTCCGGCGGCTCCGATCCGCCGTCCGCCCGTTCCCGCCAGACCGTGTCGGCGGGGGGCACGCCCTCCTCGAGCAGCCGGCGCGCCGCGTCCCGCCATCCTTCGAAGCCGGGCGGATGGACGACCTCGCGCATGACGACAGGATCCTAACGGCGGATCGCCGCGTTCATTTGCGCTTCCTGCCTACCTCCGCCTCGAACCCGGGGAGGATCGCTTCGAAAAACGCGTTCTGGATGAGGCGCGCGATGATCTCCATGGTGCTCGAGTCCGGGTTGGAAACCGGTCCCTCGATCTTCGCGACCGTGACGACCTCATCGCGCTCCGGGCTCTCGAGGAGCTTCGAGAGGCCGCCCACGACCCCCTCGTAGATCTTCTTGAAGATGCTCTTCTCTTTGTCCTGCCGCTTGTCGTAAACGTCCAAGTCCTCGAAGACCGGCTTGATGTAACCGCCGATGGCGCGGTTCTTCACGTGCAGCTCGGTGAAGAGGGAGAAGACGCCCGCGACGACGTCCACCTTGGCGTAAGCGCGCAGGAAGTCGTTCATGGCGGTCATCTGTGTCTTTTCGATCGCGAGGTCGAGGTTGAAGTCGGGCCCCTTCTCCTCCGGCCGGAAGGTCGCGGCCGCGCGGGTCTTCCCGCTCCCCATGAACCTGCCGGTCAGGCGCGCCTTCGCCGGGCCCTCCCGGAACTGATTGGAGAGGTTGGTGACCTGCAGGTCCAGGTTGGAAACGAAGACCCGGTAGGGAGGGTCCTTCGCCCGGTTGACCATCCCGACCTCGGAGTTCACGAGGCGCATTTGCCGGAGCTTCAGCAGCAGGCCCGGCTTGTTCGTCGCCTCTTCAGCAGCCTTCTCGACCTTGTCTCCCCGCCGCTTCTCGGCGGCGGCAGTCCGAGCGGTGTGGACGTAATCGATGCGGAGCCCGCGGATCGTCAGGTCGCGCACGTCGGCGACCTTGATCGTCGAGGCGTACTCGATCCGGCCGGACGTCGAGAGAACGCCCCCCCGCACGATCAGGTTCGCCCGGGAGAGGGGGAGCCGGAGGGGATCGAGGGGGACGTCGCGCAGGCTGAAGACGGTGTGAAACCCCGGATGCGGTTCGGCGAGAAAGTCCGCGTGGCCTTCGAACAGGCCGTAGCCCTTGTCGAACAGGACCCCTTCGAGGCGGACCGGGGAGGGGTAATGCCGTTCCCGCGCGTGGATGTTGCGGATGTTGCTGGCGGTGAAATCGATGCGGCTGGCGCGGATCGGCCGCCTGGGGTCTTCGTCGATGTAAGTCACTTCGCCGTTCCGCACCCGCAGGAGGTTGATCTTGAGCGGATACATCTCCGCGAACGCCTGCTGCCATCCTTTCCGGTCCACCGGAACCGGGTCCCGGTCCTCCGACCGCAGCTGGACGAGGTTGATGTGGACGCTGGGCTCGTCGAAGACCATGTCCGCCACGAGATGCAGGCTCAGCAGTTCCTTCCAATGGACGCTCGCTTTCCATTCCTTGATGGAGGCGACCGCGGGCTCCGGATGCGCGTCCTGCCGCACGGTCAGGTTCTCCAGCGTGATCGAAAGCCCGAGGAGGCGGAAGTCCAGTTCCGGGATGCGGACGGTGTACCCCGTGAGCTTCTCGTTCATGCGCCGCTCCATCGACCGCCGCATGGGCTCGTCGATGAAGAGAGAGGTCAGGATCGTCAGGAGGACGAGGAGCAGGAGGACGCCGCCCCCCCAGAGGACCCACCGCGGCACGCGGCGGGCCGCCCGGGTCGTCGAAGCGACCGACTCCTGGACGATCCCGGCGACTTTTGGCTGCCGGCGTGCGCTCAACTTCTCCTCGCCGCGAGAGCGCGGCAATGGTTGTGCCAGCGGGGGCAACCCACCGAGCCGCCGAAAGATTGCCTACCCGGTGGCACCTGCCTTGCAGCCCAATCGGTTGGCCGATCCAGCGACTTCCGAGCACTCTCGCGGCCACATCAATTTCAAGACGAAGGAGGACGTATGAGACGCAACGCTTTCCTGGCGGTGGTGGTTCTCGGCGCATTCGCCGCCGCCGCCGCCGCGCAGAACGCGACCGACAGCGAATTCGCCCAAAAGGCGGCGCTGTCCGGAATGAAGAAAGTTCGCCTGAGCCAGCACGCCGCCTCCAGCGCGGCAAACGGAGAGGTCAAGGAGTTCGCCAACCAGCTCGTGCGGCATCACACCGACGCGAACGCAAAACTCAAGGCGGCCGCCGGGACCATGAACGTGCAGTTGCCGGCGGACCTGGACGCCGAGCACCGCGCGCAGGCGGAGCGGCTGACGGCCATGTCCGGGGCCGGACTCGATCGCGGCTACGTCGATCACATGGTCGAGAGCCACCAGAAGTCCGTCGCGCTATTCGAGCGGGAATCTCAGAGTGGCTCGGGGGCGCTCCGCGAGTTCGCGACCGCCACGCTGCCCACTCTGCGTGAGCACCTCAGGATGGCGCAGGATCTCCAGGGGCGTTTGACGACAGCCGGCGCGACTCCGGAGACCTCGATGACGGGTACGACGGCGGGAACCCCGGCCGACACGACGGCGGGCACGACCGCGAGCACGATGGACGAACCCACCACGACCACCGCCAGAGAGACGACGGCCCCGGAGACGACGGAATCCACGATGCCCGCAACGGCAAGCCCCTATCCGATGGCTGCCGCGATGGGCGCCGCCCTTCTGGTGCTCGGGCTGGCTCTGCGGTTCAGGAAGTAAGCTCGGAAAATCGTCTCACGGTCCGGTCCGGGACGGCCTCGAGCCGCCCCGGACCGGGACCAGTTCCCCCATCACGGCTGCAGGACGATCTTGATGCAGCCCTCCTCCTTCTTTTGGAACATCTCGTAGCCCGCCGGGGCCTCTTCCAGGCTCATCCGGTGGGTGATGACGAAAGAGGGATCGATCTCGCCCCGCTCGATCCGCTCCAGCAGGACGTTGAAGTACCGCTGGACGTGCGTCTGCCCCATCTTGAACGTGAGCCCCTTGGCGAACGCGGTTCCCATCGGCACCTTGTCGATGAAACCCCCGTAAACGCCGGGGATCGACAGCGTCCCGCCCTTTCGGCAGGCGGCGATCGCCGTGCGCAGGACGATCGGGCGGTCCGTCTCGAGGCGGACCGCCTGCTTGATCTTGTCGTACAGGTCGATGAGGCCGTGGCCTTCCGCTCCAATCCGACGGCGTCGATGCAGGCATCCGGGCCGAGGCCGCCCGTCATTTCGCGCAGGCGCTCGAGCACGTCCCCTTCGCTCTCGTCGAGCGTTTCCGCTCCGCCCTCTTCGGCCATGCGCAGCCGGGCGGCGACGCGGTCCACTGCGATCACGCGCTCGGCGCCGAGGAGGAAGGCGCTGCGGATGGCGAACTGGCCGACCGGCCCGCAGCCGAAGACCGCGATCGTATCGCCCGGCTCGATGTCGCAATTCTCCGCCGCCATGTAGCCGGTAGGGAAGATGTCGGTCAGGAAGAGCGCCTGCTCGTCCGGGATCTCCTCCGGGATCTTCGCGGCCGTGGAGTCGGCAAAGGGCACCCGAACGTACTCCGCCTGCCCGCCGGCGTAGCCGCCGTAGAGGTGTGAGTAACCGAAAATGCCGGCGCCGGAATACTGATTCATCTTTTCGTTGAGGTCCGCCTTCGGATTGGAGTTGTCGCAGAGCGACCAGAGCTCCTGCTTGCAGAAATAGCATTCTCCGCAGCCGATCGCGAACGCGACGGCGACACGGTCGCCGGGCTCCAGGGTCTTGTTGCCGGGGCCCGTCTCGACGACCTCCCCCATGAACTCGTGGCCGAGGATGTCCCCTTTCTTCATCGTGGGGATGAATCCCCCGTACAGGTGCAGGTCCGAGCCGCAGATCGCGGTGGACGTCACGCGGACGATCGCGTCGCGCGGGTTCAGGATCTTCGGATCGGGCACGTCGCGCACGGCGACGTCCTCTTTGCCTTCCCAGCAGACTGCGCGCATCATTCCTCCCCTTCTTCGTCGCCGTTACGCCCGGAAGTCTGGCCTTCAGTCGTCGGAATCTCGCCGGCCTCGACGAGCTGTTTGAAGCGCCGCAGGTCCCCGCGGACCTGGTTCTCCGGATCCTTTCCGAGCAGCTTCGCGGCGCCGAGTCCGGGTTTCCCGGCCGGCGGGCGGTAGGCCATGGAGACTGTGACGACGGTCCCCCGGCGTCCGGTCGCGGGACGAAACGTGACCGAGCCTCCGTGCTCGACCTCGGAATCGGGGAGCGTGCGCCAGGCGAGGGTTTGCCCGTCGTCTTCGACGATCTCGGCGTCCCACTCCACCTCGCGGTCGCCGGCGGCCCGCACCCGCCAGTGCGTGACGTTCCCGCCGTTGCTCTCGACGGACTCGACGTGCCGCATGAAACGGGGGAGGTTCTCAAGCCGTTTCCAGAAACTGTAGAGCTCCTCCTGCGGACGGAGGATCGTGAATGATTCGCGGACTTCGACGGATTCAGCCACGGGTTCTCCTTGGAACCGGATCGGGATGTTTCGAAGGGCCGCCGGGGGGGTCAGCTCAGCGGTCGTCTCGCGGCCGAGGCGGAGTGCCGCTGCAACTTCCATTCCCCGGGGAAACGCGCGGCGTTGCGACGCTCCTGGTGGTTTACGCTTCGGCGATGGCCGACGAGAGAATCGAGTCGTCCGCGGAGCTGCTCTTTCGCGGCGAACACTTGAACCTCATGCGCCGCAGAGGGTGGGAGTACGCGGAGCACCGGGCCGCGACCGAAGCGGTCATGATCGTCGCGATCACCGCGGGGGGGGAGATCGTCCTCGTCGAGGAGTTCCGCCCTTCGGTAAATGCCCCGGTCATCTCGCTCCCGGCGGGGCTGTCCGGAGACGATTCTCAGGAAGACACTGCGCAAGCCGCCGAGCGTGAGCTGCGGGAGGAGACGGGCTACGCAGGCCGGAGCCTCGAGCCCGTCGCGCGCGGGCCCGGCTCGGCCGGGGCGAGCTCGGAAATGGTGACTTTCTTCTTCGCCCCGGACGCCCGTCTCGTCGGGGAGCAGGCGCCTGGCGACCGCGGCCTGCTCCGCGTCCACCTCGTCGCGCTGGAGCGATTGTCCGAGTGGACGCGGGAGCAGGAAGCGCGCGGGGCGCTCGTGGACCCCAAGATCTGGGCGGGCCTCTACCTGGCGCGCGAGCCGGTTGCGAGACTCAGCGGGTCAGCCGATCGGACCCCGCGACCTTGACGACCTTGTTGTAGAGCCCGAGGATCAGGAGCGTCGGCGCCCACTGTCCGACGAACAGGCTGTGCTGCCGGGTCTTCTTGCCGGGCAGGAACTGGAGCACCAGCGACGCAACGATCGATCCGCCGGCCAGCCACAGCCAGACGTCGGACGGAATCTTCGAAGTCTCTTTCTCGATCGCGCGCGCGACCGGACCTTCCGTCTGCTCGATGGCTTCTTTGGAAACTCTCATCGACTCCATGGGACCTCCTGAATGAGCACCAGAGATTTGCGGCGGGGGCCGCAGCGAGTGCCCGGGTTAAGCCGGACAGAGATGCACCGGACGTGCCACGCTGTTTCGACGCGCCGCGCGCCCCGCGGTGCGTGGCGACGCGACCTCAGCAGGAGGGACGCTACTTCATGAGAAGAACGATGGTCGAATCCTCGTCGCGGAGCTCGACCCGATCCGGCCGGATACGGATGACCTCGTATCCATTGACGAAGCTTCCCACCGAGACGACCCGTCCGCTGACGACCGCGGCGGGGTTCTCGTCGGAGTAGACGATTCCGTCGAGGGTCAGCCGCGCGCCGGACGGGGCGGTGGCCTCGCGCACGAAGGAACGCGCGCGCGCCGGCGCCGAGGGCTGCGCTTCCTCCGTCCGAGCGGTCGCCGGCGCAGACGGCTGAGACTCTTCGGACCGCGCGCGGGGCGGCGGGGAAGGCGGCGCCTCCTCCGACCGCACGATCATCGGGCTGCCGGAAGCGACCATCGGCGGCCCGGGCGACTCGATCCGCGTCACGGAGACGCCGTACTCGCGCGGAGCGGGGTCGCTCACCTCGCGAGGAACGGAGTCCCGCATCTCGCGCGGGCCGGGATCGCCCGCCTCGCTCGGGGCCGGCGCCGGCGCGGGGGGCGGCGCCGCCGGCTCCTCGACCGGCGGGATTTTCGAGAGCGTCTCCCGGGGCTCGGCCGCCGGTGGGGGGACGAAGACTTCCAGGGAGATGTCCGGCGGCGGAAGGCGCGGCGTGATCTCGCGCTGCTGCAACACGTCCTCTTTCACCGTCGCCGCCGGCGCCGGAAGGGCGAGGGCCGACGGCTCGCTCCGACGCGTCTCCTCCTCCGGACGCGGCCAGAGGATGAGCACCGCGGCGGCCGCGGCGGCGACGGGGATCAGAGCGAGCAGGGCATGGCGTCCGATGCGGCGCGGCCGCCCGCGGCGCGGATCGGGCAGCGGCAGGGGCGTGTGGCCGGCCCGCGTCGGCTCCCGGGGCAACCCGCCCTGGGCCGACTGCGCTCGCTTCAACGCGTCGTCGATGAGGCTCACGGCGCGCGGCTAGGCCGCGTGACCCTCCAGCTCCCGGATGGCCTGCCGGATCGAACGCGCGTCGAGCCGGTCGGTCTCGTTGACGAATCCGTAGAGCAGCGCCTTGTCGCAGACGGCATTGATCAGGCGCGGGACTCCGCCGGAATAGCGGTAGATCGTCCGTAGCGCCCACGGCGTAAACGTGGGACGTCCGTTCGAGCCCGCTGTGCGCAGCCGATGCACGATGTAGCGCTCCGTCTCTTCCCGCGATAGGGGTGGAAGATGGTAGCGCACCGTGATCCTCTGGCGCAGCGGCGTCAGCCCCCGGCTGTCCAGGCGCTCCCGCAGCTCCGGCTGGCCGATCAACACGATCTGGAGCAGCTTGCGCCGGTCGGTCTCCAGGTTGGAGAGGAGCCGGATCTGTTCCAGCACCTCCGTCTCGAGGTCCTGGGCCTCGTCGATGAGCAGGACGACGTCGTGGCCCCGCTCGGCCTCCTCCAGGAGGAACCGGTTCAGAGTCTCGACGCAGGCGGCGCGGTCCTTCCTCCGCGCGTCCAGGCCGAGCTCCGTCAGCACGGCCCGGAAGAGCTGCGTGGTCGTCATGGAGGGATTCAGGATGAGCGCCGTCCGGTAGGCCGGCCCGAGCGCGCGAAGGATGGCGCGGCACACCGTGGTCTTGCCCGCCCCGACCTCTCCGGTGATCTGGATGAAGCCCTTGCGCTCCCGGATGCCGAAGAGGATGTGGTTGTAGGCCTCCCGGTGCTTGTCGCTGAAGAAGAGGAAGCGGGGATCCGGGGTGATGTGGAAAGGGGCTTCGGCGAATCCGTAGAAGTCGTTGTACATGCGGCGGGGCGCACCCCCGCTCTACGTTACCGCGGAAGGCGCGCCCGCGCGGGGCGGCGGATCAGGCGGCGGCTGCGGGCCGGCACTCCTCGCAGGGGGAGTAGCCAGCGGCCACGGCTTCGCGCGCCGAGGCAAATCGCACCGTATTGGACTGGACGAGCGTCTCGACGCCCCCGCAGGTCGGATAGCAGAAGAAGCGGCGCCCCTCGTTCCCGAGGTAGCGGACTCCCTCCGAAGCGAGCTCCTCGAGCAGGTCGGGATGGGCCCCCTCCGCCTCGAGCAGCGTCCGCTTGTTGCGGGGACCGCCGAGCGCGTAATTGCCGATGCGGCCGTCGCTGCGGACGACGCGATGGCAGGGGATGAGCAGCGGGATCGGGTTCTTCGCGAGAGCCGACCCTGCCGCCCGCACGGCGCCGGGGACTCCGATTTCCCGGGCGATCCAGCTGTAGGGACGGACCTCGCCCGCCGGGATCTCGAGCGCCTTCCGCAGGACCGCCTGCTCGAACTCGGAGAGGCCGCGCAGATCGAAGCGCAGATCCCTTCGGCTTCCCCGCCGCGGCCGCTCGACCATCGCGCGCAGGCCGGCCGGGGCGGGAGCCTTCGCGGCATGCGTCGGGCGACCGTGACGCCGCCGGAACTCGCGCTCGAAGGCTTCGTTCGACGGCGCTCGGGTGACCATAGAGATCCCGGCCTGGCTGTGCGCGACGTAAACCGCACCGATCGGGGAGTCGAGCATCCAGTAAGAATCGCCCAGACCCACCCGCGCCAGCACGGCGGGGAGGAGGGTGTCGGGCGCCCGCTCGCGGAGCGAGCGCAGCGAGCGCTCCAGGCCGATCGTGCGAGGGATCGTCGTTGCTTTCGTCATGCTCTCACCTCGGCGCGGCGCCGCGATTGCGTGATCGCCACGCGCAGCGCGTTGACCGCGCGGTGTACGTTCGACTTCGTGGTGCCCACCGGCTGCTTCAAAACGGCAGCGACTTCCTCGAGCTTCAGGCCCTCGACGTAACGCAGGATGAGGGCCGAACGGTAGCGGTCCGGGAGGCCGGCCACGAGCGTCGCCAGGTCCTCTCTCTGACGCGCCTGCTCGAAGCGCGAGTCGGGCCGGGATGCTGGATCATCCTGAGGGTCGTGCAGGAGCCGCCCGTCGCCGTCTCCCAGCGGCACGGTCGGATGCCGTTTGCGCCGGAACCGGTTGCGGGCGACGTTCAAGGCGATCCGATAGAGCCACGGCCGCAGGGCGAGCCCCTCGATCTTTTCGGCGGCGTAGGTCTTCAGCGCCCGGTAGGCCCGGACGAAGGCGTCCTGCGCGACCTCTTCCGCGTCGGCCGCGTTGCCGCAGAGACGGTGCGCGAAGGAATAGAGCCGGTCCTGATAGGCCCGGACGAGGCGCTCGAAAGAGCCGTCCACGTCGGCGGCGAGCGCGCGCCGCAGCGAAGCATCGTCTTCCCCCGGCGGGACGCGGTCGGCTCCTCCGTGGACCAGCTTCAGCTCCCGGCCGCCGGGGGCCTGCCGTGCGCCTTTCGGGGGGGATTCCTGGGTCCGTGGGCATTCCATCGACACACTCTCCTGATCCTAGAACACGGGTCGGCCGCGGAAGGTTGCGGCGTGGGGGGGGCGCCGCCGCGGGAGGAAACGCTTCTAGCGGTTGAGGATGCGGGTTCCCCGAGCCCGGTCCGGAGGAGGCAGGGCCTCCGCTCGTCGGGCGGATCCGTCGAAATAGGTCTGCGCTTTCGCCCAGACCATCCCGCCCACGACGCGGCCGACCTGGCGGCCGGTGAGGTCGCCGCTCCGAAAGTGGATGCCCCCGTACCGCCGGGACATCCCGGCGGCATCCACCGCATCGGAGAAAGTGGGCCAGGAAAGCGTGATGTCGGCGGCGGGCACAGTCCCCGGTTCCCCGGGAGAGCTCCCCGCCGGAATGACGACCCAGTATCCGAACGCGTCGCTTCCCGTGAAGATCTTCAGGATCTCGGCGGAGGCGGCGCTGAACGTGCTGTGCCCGGAGGAGTACTCCGGAAACGGCGGCGTCACGACGTTGGGGACCTGATAGGGGCGCCAGAGCTCGCCGTTCATCGTGACCGTTCCCTGGTTGGGTCCGCCCCAGGCCTGGATCGGCTGACCGGCGTACAGATACCGGATGGCGGTCACCGGCCGCGCATGGTCGAAGTGGCGCTTGGCGTCCCAGCAGGCGATGCTTGCGTCGAGCAACGCGTTGCCCAGCGCGAAGAAGAGCTTGACGTCTTCGTCGAGTGTGTGGGCGTCGCGCCGCGAAACGAACTGCCCGAACTTCGCCCAGTGGCCGGGAGGGAACTCTGAGGACGGCCCGTCGGCGAAGTACTCGGCGAGGACCTTGTGCAGGTCCGTCAGGCCCGCGCTGTACGCCAAGATCTCGTCCGCCTCCGCCTTGTACTGCGGATCGGGGTGGAGCGGCGGCCCGACGGCGGGACGCAGCTGCGATCCGGACGTGAGGGCGAAAGGCGCGACGCGACCCCAGTGCGGAGTCGTGAAGCTCTGAATCACCACGCGGTTCCCGCTGACGACCGCGAGCGGCTGCCACCGGTTGGGATCGTTGACGGTCGAGGGGGTGTTGATCGAGACGTAGCCGGTGTAGTCGGCGTAAGCGCCCGGCGCGAGATCGCCGAGCTGGTTGGAGCCGTCGCAATGGAAATACTCCAGGACCGCGGCGGCCGCGGCATTGCCCACGCCGGCGGCGGTGCGCGTGTCCGTCGATGCGTCCGACGGCTCGTATCCCAGGGTCCGCATGAGGGCGTCGTAGCGCTCCCGCTGGCTCGGGAAGAGGTCCACGACCGCGCGGTATCCCGCGAAGCTGACGGCCATGGCCTTGTTGTCCTCGGTCGCCTCCGACGCGGGCCGGCGCCATGCCCCCTGCGGGCGCGTCGGCACGGCGATCGGGTCGTAGGCGGTCCAGGCGTCGAACATCGCGGTGTGCGCCATGGCGATGGCGCGGGCCGCGATCGTCGGCCCCGGGGGATTCGTCCGGATCCCGTGCAGGACCTCCTCGTCCCATCGCAGCACGACGTTGTCGGAGCCCTGGGCTCGGACGGCCGCCGCGCCTCCGAGCAGGAGAAGAAGAGAGGCGGCGGCGTGACGGATCGAGCGGGAACTGGTCATCCGGTATCCATGGGTCGGCGGGCCCTCCGAAGCATCTCACGTGCCACGGATTCCGGCATCCTCCCGGATTCCCCCGGGTCTCTCCGCCGTCCGTGCGCGTACACTGTCAGCCAAAACCCGTCTTAATTGAGCATTCGGAGCACGACCTGGTCAGCGTGAGGGTCGGGCCGCTGCGCGGCGCCGGACCGGCCGGCGGCGTGTTCTCGAAAGTCTTCGCGAGCGTCGTCCTCCTCTTCTTCCTGGGCATCGGGAGCTTCTTCACATACCTGGTGGCGCGCAGCGTCGTATCCGGCGCCCGCACATACTCGTGGGTCCAGACGCCCTGCGAGATCGTCTCGAGCCGCGTCGCCCGCAACCCGGCTTCGGCCGACCCGGACGAGAAGTTCGTGTTCGACGTGGAGTACCGCTACGAGCGCAGCGGCCGCTCGTACTCCAGCCGGCAGTTCCGGCCGGGCTACAACGGTTCGAACCAGGTCGCGGAGGCGGCCCGGCTCGCCGCGCGATACCCGGCGGGCGCCAGCGCGACCTGCCGCGTGGACCCGGGCAATCCGCGCAACGCCGCTCTGGAGCGTCCGAGCCTGTGGGCGGCGGCCGTCATCCTCTTTCCTCTCGTCTTCGTTCTCGTCGGCGCGGGCGGACTGGCCGCCCTGTGGTGGCCCAAACGCGAGCGGACGACGGAGGAGTCGGGAGTGGAGCAGGCGATCTCCCGCAAAGCGGTCTCCGCGGGTAAGGCACAGGGCTGCCTCGCGGCATTCTTCGGGCTTTTTTTCGCGGTCGGCCTCGCGACCTTCTATTTCTTCTTCGCAAAGCCGGCCATGCGTGTCGCGGCGGCGCGTTCCTGGCGGGAGATGCCCTGCGTCGTGCTGTCCAGCCGCGTCCGCACCCACGAAGGCGACGACGGCGGCACGTACAGCGTGGACATCCTGTACGAGTACGAGTTCGGCGGGCGTACGTACCGGTCCAATCGGTTCCAGTTTCTCGGCGGATCTTCCGGCGGCTCCGCCGCGAAGGAGGCGGTCGTCGCGCGGCATCCTCCGGGCAGGCGCACCGTCTGCTGGGTCGATCCGGCGGATCCTCAGGAGGCCGTCCTCGTCCGGTCCCTCACGAAGGACTACTGGGCCGGGCTCGTTCCCCTTCTCTTCATGCTCGCAGGCGGCGGCGGCTTGCTGTGGGTCGGTTCGAAGGCCCGGACCCTCCGGGCCGCGTCGGCGGCAGAGGCCGGCTGGGGCCGAGACGCCTCTCGGCCGGCCGGCGGGGGATGGCGCTTCGCGGATCGAGAAACCGGAAGCGGGCCCGCCACGCTCGAGCCCTCGGCCGGGCCGGTCCGGAAGTTCCTGATCATTCTTCTGATCACGCTGTTCTGGAACGGCATCGTGAGCGTTTTCGTGTGGCAGGCGGCGAAAGGGTGGCGGTCGGGCAACCCGGACGGCTGCCTCACCGTGTTCCTCGTTCCCTTCGTCGTCGTGGGCCTGTTGATGACCTGGAGTCTCTTCCACCAGTACCTCGCCCTCTTCAATCCGCGACCGAGGGTCACGCTCTCGACCCGGTCGATTCCGCTCGGCGGCTCGGCGGCGGTGGACTGGAGCTTTTCCGGAGCGGCGAGCCGCATCGCGAAGCTGCGGATCCTCGTGGAAGGCCGGGAAGAGTGCCGTTACCGCCGCGGGACCGACGTGCACACCGACAGGGAGACCTTCGCCACGATCGAGATCGTGGAGGTTTCGGGGCCCGCCGCCGGCGCGCCCGGCCATGCCGCGCTCCGGATCCCCGCGGACACGATGCATTCCTGGACGGCTTCGAACAACAAGGTCGTCTGGACGCTCAAGCTCCGCGGGGAGATCCCTTCATGGCCGGACATCGCCGAGGAGTTCGACCTCTCCATTCGGCCGGCGGCGGAGTCGGGGGCGCAGGGCGCGTGAATACGCTGCAGGTGGCGCTCGAGGACGGGCGGACGACGTTCCGTCCGGGCGAGGAAGTCCGCGGCGCCGCGTCGTGGTCGCTCGAAGCCCCACCCGAAACCGTGGAGGTCCGCCTCTTCTGGCACACGCAGGGGAAGGGGGATCAGGACGTGGACGTCGTCGAGAAGACCGTCTTGCCGGGAGCCGGGCAGACCGACCGGCGGGAGTTCCATTTCCGGCTTCCGGACGGACCCTACAGCTTTTCTGGCAAGCTGATCTCGCTAGTCTGGTCGATCGAGGTCGTGGCGCTGCCGGGCGACCTGGCGGGCCGCGCCGACATCGTGCTGTCGCCGACCGGCCGCGAGATCGTCGTCGGGCGGCCGGCGGAGGGCTGACGTGCTCGCCCGCGAGAACCCGTTCGCCGTGCACCGCGTCCTGGGGATCCGATACCGGATGCCGGAAGAACACTGGGCCGCGCTCGACGCGCGGCTCGCTGCTCTCGGCTCGCGCGGCGCTATCGTCGGTCCGCCCGGGCGCGGCAAGACCACGCTGCTCGAAGCGCTCTCCGCGAGGTGGACGGCCCGGGGGTTACGGGTGCGAGCGCTCGGCAGGCCGGACGGACGGCGCGGCCTGGCCGCGGAGCAGGAAGCTCTCCTTGCGAGTCTCTCCTCCGGAGAGCTCGTGACGCTCGATTCCGCCGAGGCGCTCTCCTCCGGCGCGTGGCGTCGGGTGCTCACGGCGACCCGCGCCGCCGCCGGCTTCGTCATCGCGACACACCCTCCGGCGCGGCTCCCGGTGCTCGCGGAGCCCGAGACGACGCCCGCGCTCCTTTCGGACATCGTGGAACAGCTGGCGGGGCCCGAAGTGGCCGCTCGCCTCCCGCCGCCCGGCGAGCTCTTCGCCCGGCACGGCGGAAACGTTCGGACGGCGCTGCGGGAGTTGTACGACTACTGCGCGGGAATGAGCGCCTTGTCCACGGCCTGAACGTCCGGCGCAGGAGGAGTCCGCGTGGGCCGGGGGCGGGGGCTTCCCGTATCGAAAGCATCCAGAACGGGCTGCCACCCCTGGAGGTTCAGGAACTCGACCTGGCCCGTGACGCGATTCGTCCGCATGGGCGTGTTACCGACCTGGTGATACCGCCACGCGGTCGGCCAGACGAACACGGAGAAATAAAAAGTCAGCAGAAAAGAGAAGACCCAGAGCAGTCGTCTCCTGCGATCTCCTCGCCTCCGGTCATGAAGCATGGGAGCCCCCAGAATAACCCGTCCGTTCGATCCCCGAGCCGGCCCGGCTCGTATTCAACAAGCTTGCCGCAACGGCGGGAGCGGCGGCGCACCGCAAGGGGCGGAAGGAACGCCGGGAGCGGGCGCCTTGGTGCTACGGCGCGCGCCGGAAGGTGGCGCGCAAAAAAGAAAACGCGCGGACCGAAGTCCGCGCGTGAATAAAACTCGCTAAACCGGGAGCGCGAGATCAGTAGCGGGAGCGTCCCCCGCGACCGCCGCCGCCGCCGTTGCCGCCGCCCTCGTTGCGCGGGCGCGCTTCGTTGACGGTCAGGTTGCGTCCGCCGAACTCCGTTCCGTTCAGCCCCATGGCCGCTTTGGCGATCGCGTCGTCGCCAAACTCGACGAAACCGAAGCCCTTGGACTGACCCGTGTCGCGGTCGGTGATGACCCGCGCCGAGTCCGGCGTCCCGTACCGCGCGAACATGTCGCGCAGCTGGTCGTCCGAGATGTTGTAAGGAAGATTGCCTACGTAGAGTTTCATGACTCACCCTTCTTGCCGCCGGATGGATCAGGGCCGAATTGCCGCCGGCGCAGCGATCCGGATTCTCGTTGTGATTTCGTTCGGAAATCGCCAGAGGAGCTCTGACGGAAAGGCGAGCGAAGCGAGAACAGGGGGCACTCTATCACACTTCTTTCGCCGACCGCGGGCGCGCAAACCGCTGATATAAGGGCGGTCCGAAAGGAAGGCACGATGAACTGGAGACGCGTCCTGGCGCTCCCGGCGCTCGCTCTCGGAATCCTGGCCGGGGTCGCCGGCCCCTCGTCCGGCCAGGACCCGCATCCCGTCGCGCAGCCCACTCCGACTCCCGCGACGCCGCCCACTCCGTCCCCGACTCCGGCTCCGCAAGCGGCGAAGGACGATAAAGAGAAAGCGGCGGATGAGAAAAAGTGGGACGTCGAGACGCCTCCCTACCCGATGTCGCTCCAAGCCGCGATCGACACCGACGAGGGGACGTGGATGAGCGTGGACGTCTCTCCCGACGGGAAGGAAATCGTCTTCGACCTCCTCGGCGATCTCTACAGGGTGCCCATCGGAGGGGGCGAGGCGGAAGCAATGACGTCGGGCGTGTCGTGGGACATGCAGCCTCGTTTCTCTCCCGACGGAAAGCGCATCGCCTTCACCTCCGACCGCTCGGGCGGCGACAACGTCTGGATCATGGAGCGCGACGGCGGCAAGCCCGTCCAGGTCACCAAGGAGACCTTCCGGCTCCCCAACAGCGCGGTGTGGGCTCCCGACGGCGACTTTCTCGCCGTGCGCAAGCACTTCACGGGCACGCGGTCGCTCGGCGCGGGGGAGATCTGGCTCTACCACCGATCCGGCGGCGAGGGCCTCCAGATGACCAAGCGATCCAACGAGCAGAAGGACCTCGGAGAGCCGGCATTCTCTCCGGACGGGCGCTACCTCTACTACAGCGAGGACATCACGCCCGGCCGCACCTTCCAGTACAACAAGGACCCGCACGGCGAGATCTACGCGATCCAGAGGCTCGACCGCGTCACCGGCCGCACGGAACGGTTCGTGACGGGGCCGGGAGGCGCGGTGCGCCCGACGCCGTCGCGCGACGGCAAGTGGCTCGCGTTCGTGCGGCGGGTGGGACCGAAGACCGCGCTCTTCGCCAAGGACCTGCAGTCCGGCCGCGAGCGACTGGTCTGGGACGGGCTCGAACGGGACATGCAGGAAACCTGGGCGGTCCACGGCGTCTACCCGGCGATGGCCTGGACTCCCGACGGCCGGTCGATCGTGCTCTGGTCGGGGGGCAAGATCCGCCGCGTGGACCGCGAGACCGGCAGCGTCGCGACCATCCCCTTCCGCGTCCGGGACAGCCGCAAGATGGCGCCGGCCGCCCGCTTCCCCGTCGAGGTCGCCCCGCCGCGCTTCCCGGTGCGGATGCTGCGATGGGTTCAGGTCTCGCCTTCGGGCAAGCAGGTCGTCTATCAGGCGCTCGGACGCCTCTGGGTCAAGGACCTTCCCGGCGGGGCTCCGCGTCGCCTGACCCGGCAGACCGACCACTTCGAGCTCGAGCCGTCCTACTCCCGGGACGGGCGATTCATCGTGTACACGACCTGGGACGACGACGATGCCGGCTCGGTGCGGGTCGCGCCGGCGCGGGGCGGCGAAGGGCGCGCGGTCACGGCGCAGCCGGGGCACTACCGCGAGCCCGTTTTCTCCCCGGACAGTTCGCGCATCGCGTACCGCAAAGGGACCGGCGGGTTCCTCGTCACGACGGACTGGTCGATGGAACCGGGCATCTATGCCGTCCCCGCCGCCGGCGGAACCTCCCGCCGGGTGACGCGGGAGGGATTTCAGCCGCAGTTCGGCGCCGACAACGACCGCGTCTACTTCACGAAGCTCGAAGAGACGGAAGGGAGCCGGGAAGCGCGCGAAGAGGAGAAGCGGGTGCTCGCGAGCGTCTCACTCGACGGCGCGGAAGAGCGCGAGCACTACGTCAGTGACAACGCGACGGAGTTCCGGATTTCTCCGGACGAGAAGTGGCTGGCCTTCCGCGAGCGGTACAACGTTTTCGTCGCGCCGTTCGTGCGCACCGGCCGGAGGGTCGAGATCGGACCGAAGGCGAAGGCGCTGCCCGTCACGCGGGTTTCCCGGGACGCCGGAGACTACCTCCACTGGTCCGGCGACAGCCGCTCGCTCCACTGGTCGCTCGGGACGGAGCTCTTCGCCCGCGCGCTGCAGGAGGCGTTCGCGTTCTTGCCGGGAGCGCCGGAGAAGTTGCCGGAGGCGCCCGCTTCCGGAACGCCGATCGGGTTCGAGGCGGCGGCCGACGCGCCGCGGGGCGGCGTGGCCCTCGTCGGCGGCAAGGTTGTCACGATGCGCGGCGACGAGATCCTCGAGAACGGGACGGTCCTCGTCGAGGGGAACCGCGTCACGGCGGTCGGCCCGAAAGACCAGGTGCGCGTCCCCGCGGGCGCGCGCGTCATCGACGTCGCGGGGAAGACCGTGTTGCCCGGCTTCATCGACGTGCACTGGCACGGCGCGATGGGAAGAGACGGGGTGATCCCGCAGCAGAACTGGGTGACGGATGCCGCGCTCGCCTTCGGGGTGACCACGGTTCACGACCCTTCCCACGACACCGCGCAGATCTTCGCCGCGAGCGAGATGGCGCGGGCG
The DNA here is from genome assembly GCA_046261875.1 of Thermoanaerobaculia bacterium. Taxonomy (GTDB): domain Bacteria; phylum Acidobacteriota; class Thermoanaerobaculia; order UBA5066; family Gp7-AA6; genus JBHENW01. Next base: position 22,769 of record JBHENW010000038.1, read on the forward strand.
GGCCTCGTGCGCGGGCCGAGGATCTTCTCGACCGGGACGATCCTGTACGGGGCCGCGGGCGGCGTCCGAGTCGAAGTGGACAGCCTGGACGACGCGCGCTCCCATCTGCGGCGGATGAAAGCCGCCGGCGCGTTCAGCGTGAAGAGCTACAACCAGCCGCGCCGGGAACAGCGTCAGCAGATCCTCGCGGCAGCGAAGGAGCTCTCGATGATGGTCGTGCCGGAGGGCGGATCGCTCTTTCAGCACAACATGACGATGGTCGTGGACGGGCATACCGGAATCGAGCACTCGATCCCCGTCCCCGGCGTGTACAAGGACGTGTTCCAGCTCTGGCCCCGCAACGGGGTCGGCTACACGCCGACTCTCGTCGTGGGATACGGCGGCCTGTGGGGGGAGAACTACTGGTATCAGCACACGGAGGTCTGGAAGAACGAGCGCCTCGCCCGCTTCGTGCCCTCCTTCGTGCTCGCGCCGCGCGCCCGGCGCCGGCCGATGGCGGCGGAGGACGACTTCAACCACGTCAACAACGCGCGCATCGCGCGGCAGCTCGCCGACGCGGGCGTTTCCGTGCAGGTCGGCGCGCACGGCCAGCGGGAGGGGCTCGGAGCGCACTGGGAGATCTGGATGCTCGTGCAGGGCGGCATGACCCCGCACCAGGCGCTGCGCAGCGCGACGCTCTCGGGAGCGAAGTACCTCGGCATGGACCGGGATCTCGGCTCGATCGAGCCGGGCAAGCTGGCGGACTTCGCCGTGATCGACGGTGATCCTCTGGCGGACATCCGCCAGAGCGAGAAAGTGCTCTACACGGTGATCAACGGGAAGGTGTACGACGCGGCGACCCTGAACGAGCCCGGCTCATCCGGGAAGCGGCCCGGTTACTGGTGGGAAAGCCGCTAGCGGAGAGCCCGCGCCGCCCCCGGGACTCCGCGCGGTTCGTCTTCCGCCCGTCCCCTCCCTATTCGCTCGCGCGGACCGCGGCGCGGTTCACGCGGTGGCCCGAAGCGGTCGATCGGTTCGACGGCAGGACGTACCGGCGACTGCTTCCTCTGGGCCGCTCGGGCCTCCTCGTCGAGGTGAGCCAGGTCGGCTCCGCGCGGCAGCCCGCGCTCTCCGTCCGGCTCCGTGGCGCGCAGGCCGCGACGCCTGCCGCTCGGCGCGCCGCCGAGCGGGTCGTTCGGATCGGTCTGGGCGCCGGGCTGGACGCCCGGCCGTTTCTGCACGCCTTTCGCGACGACGCGCTGCTCGGGCCGCTGCTCGCCCGCTTCCGCGGACTCCGCATCGCCGGAGCTCCGTCGCTCTGGGAGGCGATCGTCACGGCGGTCCTCTCACAGCAGGTGAGCCTCATCTTCGCCTACAACGTCCGGAGGGAGCTCGCGCTCGCCTTCGGCGCGCGCCGCCGCCTCGGCGGAGAGCTGTTCGTCGCATTTCCGACGCCCGATGCGATCGCCCGTCAGACCCTGCGCGGCCTGCGGCGCTTTCGCCTCTCGGGCGCCAAGGCCGCCGCCCTGAGGAGGCTGGGGGAGGAGTTCGCGTCGGGCGAGCTCTCGGAGGAGGCCATTGAGCGCCTCCCGGACGAAGAGGCGATCGAAAAGCTCGTCGAGCTCAAAGGGGTCGGGCGCTGGACGGCGGAGATCGCGCTGCTGCGGGGACAGGGTCGCGCGGACGTCTTTCCGGGAGGTGACCTCGGCGTCGTGAAGTACCTGGCGGTGGGCCTGCTCGGCCACTCCGCCCGCGTGACCGAGCGCGAAATGCGGGAGTTCGCCGAGCGCTGGCGCCCCTACCGCGGCCTGGCGCTCATGTACGCATACGCCGAGATCAACCGGAGGGCAGCGAAGAAGAACACTTGATCCGTGCGGTTGGGGGTGGAAGGCTTCTCGTGGAGGTCCCCATGTTCCGTCGGCCTCGAACGATCGTCGTTTCTTTGGCGCTGTCTTTTCTGGGGGGCGTCGCGGAGGGCCAGTGGCGCCGCGCCGGCCTGGACGGGACCATCGTGACGGCGCTCGCGGTCGATCCCTCCAATGCCTCGACGATCTACGCCGGAACGTCCCAGGCGGGCCTCTGGAAGTCCGTCAACGGCGGCGCCACGTGGTCTGCCTCCGGCTCCGGATATACCGGGGACATCGTCACCGCCTTGCTGATCGATCCGTCGAGCCCGAACGTCCTCTACGTCGGATCGAACGTCGGCGTCTTCAAGAGCATCAACGCGGGCGCGACCTGGAACCTCAAGGTGGCGGGGCTGTCGGACAACCGCGTGCAGGCCCTGGCCCTGGACCCCTCCAGCCCCAACGTCCTGTACGTCTCCGTGCTGGGACCCAACGGGGGAATCCACCGGTCGGCCAACGGAGCGGAGGTCTGGACCCCGCGCGCGCTGCCGGTCCCCTCCGGAGCGGCCGCGGCGCTCGCCGTGCGCGGGGGCGACGTCTACGCCGGCTGGGCCAACGTCCTCTTCCGCAGCCAGAACGCCGGGTCGAGCTGGACGATCCCGTTTCCCGACGTCCTGACCGGATCCATCGCGGCGATCGCGGCGCCGTCCGGGGAGACCGACGTCGTCGTCGGCTTATCGCAGCGCGGGATCTATCGGACGGTCTCCACTCCGTCGCCCGACTGGGTGCGCGCCGCCGGCCTCACGTCGTTGCGCATCGCCGTCCTCGCGGTCCGTCCCGGCGACCAGCAGACGATCTTCGCCGGCGGGAGCGGTGGCGGGGTCTTCCGGAGCTCCGATGGCGGCCGGTCCTGGACGCGGGTCTCCACGGGGCTCTCCAATACGGACGTCGCCGCCCTCGCGTTCGATTCTTCCGGCGGCCGACTCTACGCCGCGACGGCCGACGGCGTCTTCGTGCTCGACCTCGCGCAGTGCGGGTCCCCCTCCGCGCTGTGCCTGACGGCGGCGCGGTTCCGGGTCGAGGTCGCGTGGCGGGTGGCTTCGCAGGGGCGAACCGGCGTCGGAACGGCCGTGCCCATCGCCGACGACACGGGAGCTTTCTGGTTTTTCGATTCCGCGAACCTGGAGCTGATGATCAAGGTCCTCGATGCCCGCCCGATCAACGGCCGTTTCTGGGTCTTCTTCGGGGCGCTTTCGGACATCGAGTACACCGTGACGGTGACAGACCTCGTGACGGGGGCCGTGAAGAGGTACGACAACCCGCAGGGCCGCCTGGCGAGCGTCGCCGACACGAGCGCCTTCTAGAACGCCGCGCCTGCTAGCATCGGGGCGTGGAGGGCCAGGTCCTCATCTCTTTCTCCTGCAGCTCGCCGTGGCCGTTCCCCTCTTCATCGTGGCGCCGGAGCCCCTGACGGAGGGCCCGACGCCTCCTTTCTTTCCGGCGCTCCACGGCGCGCACGTGCTGCTCGCGACCCTGCTGCTGACGGCGAGCGCGTACCTTGCGACCCGCCGCCTGCCGCCGGACGCCGCGGCTGGCATCGCGGGCAGACGTACATGACGCGCCCGGTGAGCGCGAACCGCCGGATGCGGCTGCCGCAGCGGCGGCAACGCTTCTGCTGATAGACGTAGAAGGCCTCCACCCCGGACCGCTTCTCGGCTGCATCGAGCTCCTCCGGCGCGACGGTCGCGGTGCGGCCCTCCCGCGCGCCGCGCCGCATGAGGTCCCGCAGGATCTTCCAGAGGCGCTCGGCGTCCTGCCGATCGAGCCTCGCGGCCGGGCGCAGAGGATGGATCCCGGCGAGAAAGAGCGCCTCGGCCCGGTAGATGTTGCCGACGCCGGCCGCGACGCGCTGGTCGAGGAGGGCGTCGCCGATCGATTTGCGGTTACTGACCAGGGCGCGAGCGAACGCGCCAGCACCGGAGGCCGGACCGAGAGGGTCCGGTCCCAGCCGGGCGAGGATGCGGCCGCGCTCCTCGGCCGTCACGAGCTCCGAGGTCGGAGGACCGATGAGGTCCCAGGTGACTTCGCGGGTGGAAAGGCGCATCCGCACGGTCGGCCGCGGATCCCGATCGGCGACCCCGCGGCGGTAGAACCAGCCGAACATCCCGAGGTGCAGGTGCACGATGAGCCCGCCTTCCCAGTGATGGAAGAGGTGCTTGCCGCGCGCCTCGGCCCGCTGAAAGATCCGGCCGTCGAGCCGGCGCGCTTCCCGGACGAAGCGGCCCTGGGGAGAGGAGACGCGCACGCTCCGTCCGCCGAAATCGCGGGTGTGCTCCCGTGCGAACCTGTGGATCGAGTTTCCTTCCGGCAACGTCTCCTCGAAAAACGCCGCCGGTCACACTACCGCAGGTGCATGCGGAGGAACTCGATCCACATCCGCAGGATCTCGCGCGAGCGCTCGTCGTCGTTGCGGTGCTCGAAACCGTGGAAACCCGTCGGGTGATTCACGAGCGTGAGCGGAGCGTTGCGCTCGAGCGCCGCGGCGGCGAACCCGTCGATCGACTCGTTGACGCCGGGGATCTCGTCGCGGCCGGCTCGGGCCACGAAGAGGGGATGGGTCAGGCCCGGGCCCGCGGTGAGCTGCTCGAGCGGTGAAAACCGGCGGATGACCTCCGGAGTCGTCCCGGCTTCCTGCGCGTTGACGTGCCCGGTGTCGAGGAACGCGTAGATCCCGGCCAGGGCGCGGACGCCCGCCGGACGCTGCCGCATTGCGACGCTCAACATCGGGCCGCCTCCGGAGAACGCCGTCACGGCGATCCGGTCCGCGTCGATTCCGAGGCGGGCGGCGTTCGACCGGAGATAGCCGATCACCGCGAGCAGGTCGGCGGCGCCTTCCTCGTACTGCCGCTTCGGATAACGGAGGCGGTGGTTGAAAGGGACGGCGGCGAGGCCCGAGGCGGCGAGCAGCCGGCCGAGCGACGTGTAAATGCCCCAGGCTTTCGGATTCTCCGCGCCCCCGGCGACGAGGATGACGACCGGCGCCCGGGCGCCCGTTCGTCCCGCGGCGGGAAGGTACACGTCCGCGGCGAGGGGCGTTCCGTCCGGCCTGGAGTAGACGGCGTCGGCGACGATGCGCACCCGATCCATCCCCGGGACCTTGAGGACAGCGGTCGCCGTGGCGGGATCCGAGCGCGGGGGCGGGACGGGAGTCGGAACGGGGCTCTGAGACGGAGCCGAAGCGAGAGCGGCCAGGAGCACGAAAGCGGCGTTCGGCATGGCAGACCTCCAGTCAGCGACTGGAGGTTTAAACGGAGATTTCGAGGCGAGGTTTAGAGAGGACGCGGGAGCCTCAGTGCGGGCGGTCGCCCCCCTCGCGCAGCTGCGAGACCCCGAAGAGGATGCGGCCTTCCTCGAGCGCCGTGTCGCGGATCGTCACGGCGAGCGCCTCGCCGAGCGTCGCGACGGGGTGGACGTCGATCTGCTCGCGGACTTCCGCCGGCAGGTCCTCCAGGTCGGCCTCGTTGTCTTTCGGCAGGACGATGGTCGTGATTCCCGCCCGGACGGCGCCCAGGATCTTCTCCTTGAGGCCACCGATCGGAAGGATCCGGCCCGAGATCGTGATCTCGCCGGTCATGGCGACGTCGTTCCGCACGGGACGCTTCGAGAGCGCGGAGACGACCGCGGAGGCCATCGCGATGCCCGCGGAAGGCCCGTCCTTCGGGATCGCTCCCGCCGGCACGTGGATGTGGATGTCGCGCTCGAAGTCCTTGTCTTCTATCCCGAGCCACGCGGCGTGGGACCGCGCGAAGGTCCAGGCGGCCCGTGCCGACTCCTTCATGACGTCGCCGAGCTGGCCGGTCAGGATCAGCTCGCCCTTGCCGCGCATGAGCGAAGCCTCGACGAACATGATGTCGCCGCCTGCGGGCGTGTAGTACATGCCCGTCGCGATGCCGACCTGATCTTCCCCGGCCATCTTCTCGGGATGCACCTTCGGCCGTCCGAGCAGGCCCCGCACCGCGTCGCGCTCGACCGTCAGGCTCTCGATCTCTTTTGCCGCGATCCGCCGCGCGACCTTGCGCGCGAGCCGGCCGAGCTCCCGCTCGAGCTGGCGCACGCCGGACTCTCGCGTGTAGCTGGAGATGACCTCGCGGACCGCCGGATCGGTCAGCGTGATCTGCTCGGCCGCCAGCCCGTTCTCCTCGACCTGGCGCGGCACGAGGTAGCTCCTCGCGATGTTGAGCTTCTCCTCCTCCGTGTAGCCGGCGAAGGAGACGGTCTCCATGCGGTCGAGCAGCGGCCCCGGGATGTTCTGGATGAAGTTCGCGGTCGCGATGAACAGGACCTCGGACAGGTCGAAGGGGACCGCGAGGTAATGGTCCGTGAAGCTGTCGTTCTGTGCGGGATCGAGGACCTCGAGCAGCGCGCTCGCGGGGTCGCCCTGGAAGGACACGCCGAGCTTGTCCACCTCGTCGAGGAGGAAGACGGGGTTCTTCGTGCCGGCCTGCTTCATCCCCTGGAGGATCCGGCCGGGGAGCGCGCCGATGTAGGTGCGGCGGTGGCCGCGGATGTCCGCTTCGTCCCGCGCGCCGCCGAGCGAGACGCGAACGTACTTGCGGCCCATGGCGCGCGCGATCGACTTTGCGATGGAGGTCTTCCCGACGCCCGGAGGCCCCGCGAAGAGGAGGATCCGGCCGCGGGCCCGCGCGGATTTGCGCGCCGCGTCCTTCGCGACTCCCGGTCCTTCCGGCTGCAGCCGGCCTTCCCCCGCCGGCTCGGAGCTCGCGGGCGCCTCGTCTTTTCCGTGCGAGAGCTGACGGACGGCCAGGAACTCCAGGATGCGGTCCTTCACGTCGGAGAGGCCATAGTGGTCCTCCTCGAGAATCCGCGCCGCTTCCTGGACGTCCAGGTGCTCCTCGCTGCGCGCGTTCCAAGGGAGCTCCGCGATCGTTTCGAGGTAGGTCCGGATGACCTGCGACTCCATGGACTCCCGTCCCGTCCGCGAAAGGCGCGTCCACTCGCGGTCCACTTCCCGCCGGGCTTCTTCCGGCAGGTCGAGCACGTCGAGCTTCGTCCGCAGCTCCTTGAGCGACTCGTCGTCGGAGCCCTCGCCTTCGCCGAGCTCCTTCTGGATCGCCTTGAGCTGCTCGCGAAGATAGAACTCGCGCTGGCGGTCGCCCAGCTCTTCCTTGACCTTCGACTGGATGTCTTCCTGCGCGGAAAGGACGTCGATCTGCCGCTGCACGTGCACGAGGACGCGCCGCAGGCGGTCTTCGACCGAAAGCGTCTCGAGCAGCGCCTGCCGCTCGACCGGCGAAACGTCCACGTAGCCGGCCACGAGATCGGCGAGGCGGCCCGGCTCGTCGACTTCCGCGAGGATCTGCTCGATCGCCTCTTCCGGCAGCCCGGCCTTGCGGCCCAGTTCCGCGGCGCGCTCGCGGACCTCGCGGTGGAGCCCCACGAACGCCGGATCCCGCGGGTTCAGCGGAAGCATCTCGGCGGCCTCCTGGACGGTCGCCTCGAGGTAGGTTTTCTTCTGGGCTACGCGCAGGGCGATGCCGCGGGACTTCCCTTCGAGGACGAGTCGGATGCTCCCCAGCCCCCGCTGGACGGAGCCGATCGTCGCGATCGTGCCGATCGTGTAGAGCGTCTCCGGAGTGACGGCGTCGCCATCCTGGCGCTGGGCTACGGCGAACACTTTGCGGTCCGGCGTGTTCAACGCCGCCTCGATGGCGCGCAGGGTCGGCATCCGGCCCGCCGCGATCGGCAGCCCCACGCCGGGCAGCAGCACCGAGCTGCGCATCGGGATGACGGGAAGGTTCAGGGTCTCGGACATCCAAACACCTCTTCAACCGGGCCGCCGCGCCACTCGGGCGAGACGGGCCTCGGGGGAATTACGATCCTGGCGGGGACTCCGGTTCACGCCGCCCGCCGCGGCTCGAAAGTGGCCGGTCGGTTGTCGGGTGGTTGATTCCGCTCGGAGGCCCGCATCTCTCAAACAACCGGCTATTCCGTCGAATTTCGTCCGGGCGGGAGCCGTGGCAATCTATCGACGCTTTCCCATGCAGGATCCCGTCGAGCCGTCCCGGCGTCCGCTCAAGACGCGCCAGCGCCGCTGGGCCCGCGAGCTGGCCGCCAGGCTCGCCCGCCGCGGCGTCGCCCCGGACACGGTCTCGATCGCCAGCGTCCTCTTCGCGGCGCTGGCCGGGCTCGCCTTCTCCCTCTCCGTCGAGGGCGACGGCGGGACGTGCGTTCTCTGCCTCCTCGCGGCGGCGGCCGGCATCCAGCTCCGACTGCTCTGCAACATGGTCGACGGCCTGATCGCCGTGGAGGGGGGCCGCGCGAGTCCCGCGGGAGAGGTCTACAACGACCTGCCCGACCGGATCGCTGACGCGTTCGTCTTCGTCGGAGCGGGGATCGCGCTGCGCCGCATCCCCGGGGGCGTCACGCTGGGGTGGCTCGCCGCGTTGCTCGCCTTCCTGACCGCCTACGTGCGGGTCCTCGGGGGGTCCCTCGGCCTGCAGCAGAGTTTCGCCGGCCCCATGGCGAAGCAGCACCGGATGTTCGTGATGACCGTCGCCTGCGTCACCGCCGCCGTCGAAGCGGCGGTCAGCCGGTCCCCGCGCACCCTCTACGCGGCGCTCGTCCTCGTCGTCGCCGGCTCCGCGTACACGGCGGCCGCCCGCACGCGCGCGATCGTGCGCGACCTGCGCCGCCGGTGATCCGCGCGCTGTTCGCCGGCATCGCCCGTTTCGTCAGCGGGGCGTCGGTCTTCTGGCAGGATGGCCGTCCCGGACCGGGGCAGCGGGTGTACTTCGCCAACCACACGAGCCACCTCGATTTCGTCGTCCTCTGGTCTTCGCTGCCGCCGGAGATCCGCGCGGTGACCCGCCCGGTCGCCGCCCGGGACTACTGGGAAAAGGGCGCGGTCCGCCGGTACCTCGCCCGGGAAGTCTTCCGCGCCGTCCTCGTGGACCGCATGGGGCGGGAGCCCGGCGCCGAAGGCGAGGGCCGGGTCGCGGCGGCGAGCGGCACGACCAAGAGGCTTCTGGAGGAGATGGGAAACCGGTACTCGCTCATCGTTTTTCCGGAGGGGACGCGCGGCTCGGGCGACGGGGTAGCCCCGTTTCAAGAGCGGCCTCTACCACCTGTGCCGAGCGCGTCCCGACCTCGACGCGGTGCCCGTGTATCTGGAGAACCTGAACCGCATCCTCCCCAAGGGCGAAGCGCTTCCGGTCCCGATGCTCTCGCGGGCGATCTTCGGCCGGCCGATCCGGTGCGCGCCGGACGAGTCCAAGCCGGCGTTTCTGGAGCGGGCGCGCGCCGCGGTCGTCGCGCTCGGGGAGCTGTGAAGCTCTTCGCCGACCGGGACCTTGTTTTCCTGATCGGGGGCGTCCTCGCGCTGCTCGTCGTCGCTTCGGTCGTGGGTGTCATCCTGGGCCGCCGCGCGCGCAGCGAGTCGGCGCGCGAGACCGCGGCCAACCTCAACGCGAGGATCCGGGCCTGGTGGGTGATGGTCGGCATCTTCACCCTCGCCGTGTGGGCCGGGCCGATCGCGTCCGTCGCGCTCTTCACGATCATGTCGTTTCTGGCGCTGCGCGAGTTCGTGACCCTGGCGCCGACCCGCCGCGAGGACCACCGGACGCTCTTCTGGAGCTTCTTCCTGATCACGCCGCTCCAATACGCGCTCATCGCATACCGCTGGTACGGCCTCTTCTCGATCATGATCCCGGTGTACGGCTTCATCTTCATCGCCCTGAGCAACGTGGTCGCCCGCAAGACGGAGCGGTTCCTCGAGCGCACGGCGATCATCCAGTGGGGCCTCATGGTTTGCGTTTATTGCGTCAGCCATGCCCCCGCGCTGCTGACGCTCGAGATCCCGGGCTATCGCGGCAATCGCGTCAGGCTCCTCGTCTTCCTCGTGCTCGTCGTCCAGATCTCCGACGTGCTCCAGTACGCCTTCGGGAAGCTCTTCGGGAAGCATCGGATCGCGCCGGAGGTTTCGCCCAACAAGACCTGGGAGGGGTTCATCGGCGGAGCCCTCGCGGCGACCCTGCTCGGAACGGCGATCTGGCAGGTGACGCCCTTCACGCCAGCGCAGGCCGCCGCGATGGCCTTCGCGATCACGCTCGCCGGCTTCGCCGGGGGGCTGGTCATGTCGGCCATCAAGCGGGACCGGGGCGCCAAGGACTACGGGGCGCTGATCCAGGGGCACGGCGGGATGCTCGACCGGATCGACTCGCTCTGCTTCGCCGCTCCGGTCTTCTTTCACCTGACGCGGTTCTTCTTCACTCCGTGAGGGGTCTCAGTCCCCCTCGGACTCGGCGAGCATCTCCAGATCGCTCAGATCCCGTGGGCGGCCGACCGCGCGCTTGTTCCGGATGAAGTCCTCTTTGCCGAGCACCGGAATGCGCAGACCCCCCGCTTCGATCGTCATCCGGTTTCTCCAGGCGTCGTCGAACGCGACGCCCGAGATGGAAGTCAGGATATCGATTCGATTGGGCGGCTGACCGATCTGAAAGACGGTCCCGGAGGAGGCCAGATCTCCGGCGGTCAGGTCGAAAAGGGGAGCTCCGAACCGCTCGAGCGCCCGAAGGACCCGGCCGGCGTTCTCCGCGCTCGCGCGGACCCAGAGGTCCAGGTCGCCGGTCGCGCGCGGGACTCCATGCGCCGCCATAGCGTGCGCGCCCACGACGAGGAACTCAACGCACGCCTCGGAGAGTGCGGACAACATCTCGACGAAGTCGCGGTTCATCCAGTCGGCCCTCCTTGAACATCCAGGCTTGGAGGGTGAGCTGCCACACCATATCCACCCGTTGCCCCGGGGTCAGGTGCTTCACATCCTCACCGGTTCTTTCCTCGCCGAGCCGACGTCGGAGAAAACGATAAAAGGAGCGATTCACCGACCAATTATATGGCGCACGCACGGGTCGAAGGCCATTGATCGCGCTGCTTCCGCCCGGCGTTGGATTGCCCGAAGCCATCCGTAGCGGATGATCGAGCTGCCCGGGTAGATCAGCCGCCAGTACGCCGCGAAACGGCGGCGGGTGGCCGGCGAGGGCGCCGCGATGCGCGTCTCGGTCGTGACGCGCGACCATCCCTCCCCCTCGTCCGTGACCGCGAAGTTCATGACGGCCCGCGCGACCGCCGGATCGGAAAGAGCCAGAAACTCCTCGGGGCTCGCGACGCGCACGGAGGTGCCCGAAGCCTTCCAGAATTGACCCGCCGTTCCCAGGACGATCTCCTCCGGGGGCTCGTCCGCCAGGTAGAGGAACGACGAGCCGGTGGCGATGTCCAGGATCGGCTGGCTGGGAGGCGGCCGTCGCGCGCCCAGCCCGAGAATGCGAGCCGGGAGAGTGCGGATGCGCATGAGGTTTCCCAGCGACCGGACTTCCGGCGGCGTCACCTCGCGGATCGCCCGAAAGACCTCGTCCCGCCCAGCGCGGATCCGGATCTCGTGGTGCTCGTAGAAGTGAAAGACCGGCATGAAGCGGTCGATCCGAAGCGACCCCCCGGAGTGCCTTTCCCGCGCCGGCCACAGAGCGGTCGCGGCCGCGCAGGCCACGCCGACCACCAGGAGGACGGCGCCGGCCCGGCGGGGCCGCAGGCGCAGGAACCGGAGCGGGCGGATCAGGCAAACCAGCCCGAGAAATACAGCCAGCAGGGCGGCCCAGAGGATCAGGGAAGCGAGCACCGTTTTCGGGATTATCCGAAAACCCGGAAGCCGTCGGGCCGTAAGACTGTCGAATCGTCGTCGTGCGTGAAGCGCCGAAGTGGAGGCAAAACGTGAGAAGCGTCCAATCCCGTCGTGGTTTTCGAGTTCTCGTCCGCTCGCCGGCGCAGCCCTGCTGCCGGCCGCGGCGATCCCGGCCGGCGCGGCCGACGCCCCAGCCGAGCGGGTCACCCTTCCGATCCTCGACCACGTGACCCTGAGCGCATCGTGCGCCCAGGGGCTGCAGAGGGCCAGGACTTCCGTGGCAGAGATCGAGAAGCTCGCCCTCGCGAAGGTCTCCGTGGAGACGGTGCTGGACCGGTGGGACCGCGACTCGATGGCCCTGGAGGACATCATCGGACCGGTCGCCATCCTCAACAACGTCCATCCGGACAAGAGGGTGCGCGACGCGGCGGATGCCTGCGTCCTGGAGCTTTCGAGCTTCTCGACCGAGGTCTATCAGAACGAGAAGCTCTTCCAGCGCATCCGCGCGGTCAAGGCCTCCACGGACGTCGAGAAGAAGCTCCAGAAGGACCTCCTGGAGAACTTCGAGGACAGCGGCGTCGCCCTCCCTCCGGTCAAGCGGAAGCGCGCCAAGCAGATCGCCGACGAGCTCACCGCCCTGGAACAGGAGTTCGAGCGCAAAGTGCGGGACAACGCGACGAAGCTGACCTTCACGGCGGAGGAGGCGAAGGGACTCCCCGAGGAGTTCGTCAAGCGGGTCCGAGGCGCGCCGGGCAACGTGGACGATCGGGTTCGACTCGCCTGACTACGGGCCCTTCATGACGAACGCCGAGAACGAGGCCGCGCGCAAGCGGTACTACGTCGCGTACCAGACCCGCGGCGGCAAGCGGAACCTGGAGGTCCTCGACAAACAGGTCGCGCTCCGCAAGGAGCTTGCCGGCCTCTACGGCCTGCCGAGCTACGCGCACTACGTGACGAAACGGCGGATGGTGGAGAACCCGGAGACGGTGAACAAGTTTCTGGAGGACGTCCGACGGGCCGTCACGGAAGCGGAGAAGCGCGACCTCGAAGAGCTGCGGAAGCCCAAGGCGGAGACGACGAAACGGCGGCTCGAGGAGACCCGGATCAACCGCTGGGACGTCGCGTACTACACCGAAGCTCCGCGAGCGGAAGTTCCAGATCGATGAGGAGGAGCTGCGCAAGTATTTCCCGGCGAAGCAGTCCGTCGAGTGGCTCCTCGACGTCGCCGCGAAGCTCTACGGGGTGAAGTTCGAGAAGGCCTGGATCCCGACGTGGCACGAGGACGTCGAGTACTACGACGTGGCCGACGCGAAGAGCGGGGAGCGCCTGGGCGGGTTCTACCTGGATCTCTACCCGCGCGAGGGGAAGTTCAAGCACGCGGCCGCTTGGCCGGTGCGCGGCGTCAGCCGCAAGGCGGGGCGGACGCCGATCAGCGTCCTCGTTTGCAACCTGGACCGCAAGGGGCTGACCCGGGACGAGCTCGAGACGCTCTTCCACGAGTTCGGCCACGGCCTCCACGGCGTCCTCTCCCGGACTCTGTACAACGCGCACTCGGGCACGAGCGTGCAGCGCGACTTCGTCGAGGCCCCGTCCCAGATCTTCGAGGAGTGGACGCGCCGGTACGAGAGCCTCAAGACGCTCTCCGCACGCTGCCCCGAATGCCCCGCGATCGACCGGGCCCTCGGGAGATCAGCAGGTAGGGGTCAATCGTGCATTCCTGCATTTTTTGACCCCTCTTCCAGATATCGGGCGACCCTCTCTCTGACCTCGGCGGGGACGGGGACCGGGCTGAAGTCGCCTTGCCTCACGCAGACGAGGACGTAGCGCCCGGTCGCGACGATCGTCGCCGGCGTTTCCTTGCGCCGCACGGCGAAGTCCAGATGGATCGAGGTGCGGCCGATGCGGCTGAAGAAGGCCTCGACGACGAGGAGCTCGTCGAGCTTCACGGGGACGTGGAACTCGCACTCGACGCGGACGCGGGGCAGCCAGATTCCCAGGGCCTCGAAGAGGAAGCGGTAGTTCAGCCCCGCCGAGCGCAGCATCTCGGCCTCCGCCAGCGCGAAGAAACGCAGATACGCCTGGTAGTTGATGATGCCAGCCGCGTCGATGTCCTCCCAGCGAACGTACTCCTCGATCGCGTAGCGGGCCATCGCGTCAGTCGCAGCCGGGCGGGGGAAAAATGCAAGAATGCACGATTGACCCCTAGAGCCACTCCAGCCGGTCCGGCTGGATGAAGTAGAGGGCCGCTTTCGAGGGACGGCGCGTGAGGCGCTCCCAGTAGCGCTTGTAGTGCGCGATCTGGGGACGGTAGAAAGCGATCAGGCCATCCAGGTTCCCCTCCACGACGGTGTCGGATTTGTAGTCCACGATCACCCAGCCGTCGTCTTCTTCGAAAAGGAGATCGATGGCGCCCTGGAGGAGCGTCTCTGGCGGGCCTCCGCCGATCCCGAGGTCGGCGCTCGGAACGGTCAACGCGAAGGGCACCTCGACCAGCCGCCGCCTGGCGGCCCGCGCGCGGCGCCAGAGCTCGGAGGACCCAACGGCCTCGGCGACCCGGACGGCCTCGTGGAGGTCGGCCGCTGGCCGCTCCTCCTCGGCGAGGAGGTTCGCGGCATAGGCGCGCACGTCCAGGGAGTCGTCGCGCATCAGCGCGTCCAGTAATCGGTGAAGGACGCGCCCCCAGGACATTCCGCCGGCGCTCCCTTCCGCGAAGGGAACGGGAGAGCCCGCGGCGAGCGCATGTACGACCTGGGTGACCGAGGCGACCCCGTAGGTGGGGACTTTCGCGGAGAGCTGCCGCTTGCGGCGCAGCTCTTCGAAGGCGGCAAGATCCCTCGGGATGTCGCGCAGGGGGGGAGGGGGGCTGGGCGCCGCGGCCGGACCGATCGCCGGAAGCGGCTCGCGAACGAAGGGGGCCAGCTTCTGCCACATTCCCTTGTCGGCCGTGCCGCGGGAGCCGCGCTCCTTCCTTATGCTTATGACGAGCGTCTCTTTCGCACGCGTCGCGGCCACGTAGAGGAGACGGTCCCGTTCCGCGTCCTGGAACGCTTTCTCATGCTTCACCTTGGCGTCCCAGCCGAGCGGGCGGGCGATCTCGGTGCCCTGACCCTTGGCTCCCTGACGACAGACGAGGAAGTGCCCTTCCGGGGGTTCCGCGTTCCGGTCCACCCAGAAGGAGGCCGGAGGCTCCCAGGGAGACTTCGGATCCGCGAGGAAGACGACCTTCGCCTCCAGCCCCTTGGCGCGATGGAGCGTCAGGAGCTGCACCGCGTTGCGGCGGCCCGGCTCCGTGCTCATCTCTTCGGCTTCCCCCTCGGTCGCCATCGCCGCGAGCTGCTCGACGATCGGGCCGAAGGAATCCCCCCGGGCGGAGAGCTGCCGCGCCGCGGTGACCGCCTTCAGGAGGTTGCCGGCCCGCGTGTCGCCGAGCTCCTCCGCGGAGCCGTGAACCGTCCACCCCAGGATCGCGCAGATCCTCGCGAGCGCGGCGCCGGGCGGGAGCTCCTCGACGAGCCGTTCCGCTCGGCGGAAGATCTCGTAGGCGCGCGCAATGCGCTCGTCCGAGCCCGCCGGCACGCCGGCGCGGAAGGAGAGCTTTCCCCCCGCCCGGTGATACCGATAGAGCGCCGCGTCGTCCACGCCGAAGAGCGGGCCGCGCAGGGCGGCGAGCAACGGCACCGGATCGTCCGGGTCCGCGATGGCCTGAAGGATCGGAAGGAGCGCCTGGATCTCGGCGGAATCCCGGAACGCGCCGCCGCCCGCGATGTCGTAGGGGATCCCGCGACGCTCCAGGGCCTGCGCGTAGTGCCGCATGTGCTTTCGCATGCGCAGCAGGATCAGGAAATCTGCGGGCACGAGCGGCCGCGCCGAATCCGAGAGGGCCGCCTGGATCCATGCGGCGATGCGCTCCGCGTCGGCGCGGGACTGTTCGAAGTCCGTGGGGACCCGCCCCTCCGCAGGCAGGTCGAGACGGAAGACTCCGGAGCCCGCCCCGCCCTCGGGCCGCGCCGGATGGAGCGGCGCATGCGCGGGCTGCTCGGGGGTCTCGGCGGCGGGCATGAGCGATCCGAACACGCCATTGACCCAGAGGCACAGGTTCGCCGCGGAGCGGAAGTTGGTCGTCAGGTGGAGCACGCGTCCGCCCGTGTCGCGGATCCGCCCGCGCACCTTCGCGTACGTCTCGATGTCCGCTCGTCGGAACCGGTAGATGGATTGCTTCGGGTCTCCGACCACGAAGAGGGATCCGGCGACGGGCGTCAGCTTGCGCCAGTCTTTCTCGCGGACTTCCTCCCCGGTCAGGTACATCAGGACCTCGGCCTGGATCGGATCGGTGTCCTGGAACTCGTCCACGAGGATCGGCGTGAAGCGCTCGCGGAAGGAGCGGCGCACGTCGGGGTGGTCGCGCAGGAGGTCGCGCGCGAGCAGCAGCTGGTCCTGGAAGTTCAGCCGGCCTTCCTGGCGCCGCCAGTCGGCGAACTCCTTCGCCGCCGGCACGATCGCCGCCATCGCGATGGGATGCAGGTACTCGCGCCAGGCGGACAAGGTGGGGTGGACCGTGCCCCGCATGAGCGCCAGGTAGTCGGCATACAGCGCTTTCGCGCGGGCCGGATCCGGCCAGCATTCCGGGCTCGGATTGTCGCCGCGCCGGATCTGGTCGAGCAGGCGGGCGAGCTCCGCCGGGCGCGAGAGGTCCAGGAGGGAGCGGAGCCGGAGCGCGTCGCGCAGCGCCTTGCCGAGCAGGTCCCAGCCCTTCTCGGGCCTCGCGCGCGGGATGATCGGTTCGGCCGCCTCCAGGAAGCTCTCGACGGCGGCGCGCGCGGCCGTGAAATCGGGAGGGGGGAGATCCGCCGCAGCGACGGGCAGGACGTCGGCGTTGTCCGATACGGTCTCGTAGGCGCTCCGCAGGTCGTCGAGCGCGATGCCGAGCTCCGTCATCCGCGGCAGGATGGGGCTCTCGGTGACGAACAGCCGCTCGCTGTAGCGGTCCCACGCCGCTCGGCGCGCCGCGAAGTTCGCCGCATCGTCGAGCTCCTCGAATCCCGGCTCGACTCTCGCCTCGACCGGCCGTTCCCGCAGGAGCTGCGTGCAGAAGGAGTGGATCGTCCCGACGAAGCCGTTCGAAAAGGCCCCGAGCGCCGCCTGGAGCCTCGCGCGCCGCGCGCCCTCTTCCTGCTCGGCGGCCCGCTCGAGCGCCATCTGGAAGGTCTCGCGCAGGTGAGCCGCCGCCTTGATCGTGAAGGTGACGGCGGAGAGCCGGTCCACGGTCGTCCGGCCCCCCGCGATGAGCGCGACCATCCGGGAGATGAGGCAGGTCGTCTTGCCCGTCCCGGCGGCGGCCTCGACCAGGAGGTTGCGGTCGAGCTCGTCGACGATCGCCTGACGGTCGGCGGCGTCCGCGAGCCCGGGCGGGGCCAGGCTTTCAGGAGTCGGCTTTGGGTCCATACCGTTGCCAGAAAGCGCGCAGCGCCGGGGGCGCGAGCTCCGGGTCCTTCCCCTTCGCGCGCTCCGTCGCGCGGTCCACGCCGCCGCAGACGGCCTCGTACACGCAGAAGCGGCAGTCGTCCGGGTTCGTCGTATGCGCGAAGGACCCTTCGGCGATCGTGTCGAAGAGGGAGTTCAGGACGGTGCGCGTCTCCTCCGGCTCGAGGGGGCGCAGGAAACGCTGTCCCTGACCCTTCCTTCCCGGAAAGAAGTAGCCGGACTGCTTGACCGCGCCGAGGCGCCCCGAGCGGCGCAGGAGCTCTTCGAGCGCCATCGCGTAGAGCGCGTACTGGACCTGTCGGCCTCCGTTCAAGCCCAGCTCCTCCCGGTAGGGGTAAGGGTTGCCCGTCTTGTAGTCCCAGACGTGGTAGCTGCCGTCCGCCGCCTGGTCGATCCGATCGATCGACCCGCGCAACAGGAAGGAGCCCCGCGGCGCGAGCGGGATCTCGACTGCTTCGGGGCTCGCGATCGGCGAGGAAGACTCCGGCCGCATTCCGAAAGGCACTTCGAAGAAGCGCGGCGTGACGCCGGCCTCCGCGCAGTGCGCCTCCTCGATCTTGAGGAACGTCCGGCAGGCGAAGAGCAGCTCATCGCGCTGCGTTCCGAACGCCAGCTCGCTCGGGGGCGGGATCCTCGCGCGCCAGCGGGCGATCTCCTCGTGCGCAACCGTTTCGAGCGACCCCATGTCGCGGTCGAAGTTCGGTCGCTTGTCCTCCGAGGGCATCTCTTCGAAAAATCGCCGGAAGACGTCGTGAAGGAGCGAGCCCGATTCCATGGGATCGAGCCAGCGCGTGGGATCGCGCTCGATCTCGTCCGGCGGCCGCACCTGCAGCACGTACTGGAGGAAGTACATGTACTGGCATGACCCGATCGCCTGGATCCGCGAGCAGGACATCGGCTCGCGGCTGATGCGGGGATCGAGCATCGGATCCGCGCCCACATGCCCGTCCCACTCGGTGAAGCGCGGCGAGTCCCTCAGCTGCTCGGCGCGATGGCCGTCGGCGAGCCAGGGATAGAACCCCCGCACGAGCAGCGCCGCGTCCCCGCCCGCCCGCGAGCTCTCCAGCCGCGACAACCACCATTCGATCTCGTCGAGCGCGACGCGCTCTCCCGGCACGAACCCGGCCGGCCTCGGCAGCTCGCGGTCCAGCTGCGAGTAATCGGCGGCCGGCTTGCCCGCGGCGACGCGGTACAGCTCGAGCAGGAAGGGGGAGGGGAACCGATCGCCCGGCTGGGCCAGGTTCGCGACGTTCCAACAGGAGAAGCCGACCGTCAGCTCGCCGCGCAGACGCGCGAGACACGCCTGGAGCGCGCGGGTCTTCTCGGAAGGCTTGTCGCGTCCGAGGGCGAGCTCGACCGGAGCCACGACGCGGTTGATGCCGCGGCGCTCGTCGTCCAGCAAAACCGGATCCTGCCGCTCCACACCGGGGTGTTTCGAATCGTCCAGCCCGATGAGGAACGTCTGCGCGCGCCCGCTCCAGCCGCCCGACCGATACTCCGCGACGTGCAGCCGGCCCGGCCGGGGCCGGTCCGCCGCGATGTGCAGGGCGCGAACGGCTTCGGCCAGCCGCCCCGCTGCCCGCTCGGGTGAGAGCCGGACGGAGGGGAGCATCTCGAGCTCGGCGAACAGTTTCTGGAGGGCGGCGGACGCCGTCCCGTCGAGCTCGCCGGCGACGCGGGCGAATTGCTCGACGAACTCCCGGACGCCGCGGGCGAGCGCTTGCATCTCGATGCGGCCGTTCTCTTCGGCCGGCGCGAGCTCGAGCGCCCGGGCGATGAAGCGGCGGGCAACGCGCACGGCGGCGGCGCGGCGCGCCCGGAAAGCGTCGCGCCGGGCCTGGTCCACGGGATCCTCCGCCGCCTTTCGATCGTGGGGCGCCGCGAGCTCCCGGATGGTGCGGTCGAGACATGCCAGATGCCGTTCCCGTCCCCAGCCGATGCCCGCGTCGCGCAAAGCCCGCGCGACGGCCAGCCGCGAGGCGTCGGAAGGCGCCATGCGCTGCAGGGTCAGGACGCCGGACGCGAGCGCCTGCCGCAGCATGTCGGCCTCGAACTCCCGCTCGATCCAGTCCAGGAACGCGAGCGCGGAGCGTCCGGGGCGCGTGAAGGAGGCCGCGATGCCTCCCCCGTACGTGCAGGGAATGCCGTGCTCGGCGGCCAGCTCGTACACGAGCGGCGGGTAGGCCGAGGAATCCGTGTGCAGCAGCTCCGCCCGGTCGAAAGGAATTCCCTGCGCCAGCAGCCGCCTGAAAACCTCGCGGACCTCGTTCTCTTCGCCGAGCGCCCGGAAGATACGCGCCGATCGAGCGACGCCGGTCCATTCCGTCGTCGGATCGCACGCGAGCAGCCGGACCCGTCCCGCCGAGAGCCCGTCCAGGAACCGCCTTTCGAGGCCCGAGAGGTCCGAGGCGTCGGGCAGGAGGTAGATCGCCGCGCTCCCGGTCTTCGACGCCAGCGCTTCCGTCGCGCGGCGCAGCAGCTCGGGACGATCCACGAATCTCCCCTCGGCGAGGGAGGTCTCGTACCGCCGCAGGATCTCGCGCAGCTCCGAGGCCTTACGCCGGTCGGTGAAGGCGGAGTCCGGGAGCGTCGCGGGCGTCAGCCCGGCGCCGCGCAGCTCGTCGAGCGAGCGCTGGAGGGCGCGGTGCAGGCCGGGGCGGTCGCGGAGGCTCCCGAAGTAGGAGCCGTCGCGCAGGACCTCCGCGCACGCCTGCTCGACGAGCGCGAGCGCCTGGGCGCGCGAGAGGAGGCGGAACCCGCCCCGCGCCAGCTCCGGCCCGATCCAGCCGTGCGCGAGGTTCCAGACCGTCTCGACGCGCAGGTTCATCCAGGGGATGCCGGACAGCGCGAGCCGCTCGACGAGCTGATGGCCGATCATGAGCGACGGCGCGACGAGGATCTTCTCCTCCAGGGGCAGCTCCCCGCAGACCTTGCCGAGCTCCTCGATCAGCCGGCACGTGGATGCCTCCTCCGCGCCGAATGGGAGGGCCTGTTGAATGGACACCGGGGCGCTCATTCTATTTCCGCGAGGATCTTCTCTTCCGGCTCGGACAGGTGGGTTCCGAGCGTGGGCGGCGTCCGGTCATGGGGGTCCTACCTTCCATCCCCCGCACCGACCGCCGCGCGATAGGCGCGGCGGCGGCACGCTCCTTCCCGTTTTTCCCTGTAACGTCTCTCGGCAATGCGCGACGCGGACGCCATCGTCGTCGGCGCTGGCGCCGCGGGACTCGCGGCGGCCGTCGACCTGTCCCGGGCGGGGCGGGACGTCGTGATGCTCCAAGCGCGGCCCCGGATCGGGGGCCGGATCCACACCGTGCGACCGGCGGGCTGGCCTCTCCCCGTCGAGCTGGGCGCCGAGTTCATCCACGGACAGCCCCCTGAGGCGTGGAAGCTCGCGCGGGAATCGGGAGCACTCGTCGAGGAGATCCCCGACGCGCACTGGATCACCGGGCGCGAAGGCCTCCGCCCGCTGCGCGATTTCTGGGGAGAGATGGAGAGGATTACCGCGGCGATCCCTCGGGACGGGCGCGACCTCTCCTTCCGCGACTTCCTTCGCAAGAGCCGCCGCATCCCCGGCCCGCACGCCGGCTCGTCCTGCAGTTCGTGAGCGGCTTTCATGCGGCGGAGACCGCCCGGATCAGCGCGCGCTCGCTCTCGACCAGAGGGGAAGACGCCTCGGAGCCGGAAGACAAGCGACAGCACCGGATCGCCAGCGGCCAGGACGGGCTCGTGGAGGAACTGGGGCGCGAAGCGCGGCGCGCCGGAGCGCGGCTCCGGCTCGGGAGCGCGGTCTACGAGATTCGCTGGAGAAAGGGACGCGTCGCGGTGCGCGCGCGAAGGAATAGCCGGGCGCAGGCGCTCGAGGCGCGGCGATCATCACGTGCCGCTGGGCGTCCTGAAGTCGCGCAAGGGCCGAACGGGAGCCATCCAGTTCATCCGGAGATCGCGGCGAAAAACCCGGTCCTCGAGCGGCTGGAAATGGGCCATGTCTTCCGGGTCGTCCTGCGTTTCCGCGAAGCGTTCTGGGACGAGCGGGGATTCCTCGAAGAGCGCGTCGCGGTCCGGTCGCTGGGGAAGTCCCTCGGCCTCCGGGGCCGGCTGGCTGGAGAACCGCCTCGCCCGGGCGCATCTCCGCGACTGGAGCAGGGACCCGTTCGCCCGCGGGGCATACAGCTACGCCCTGGTCGGCGGCGCAGAAGCGGCTCGCCAGCTCGCCCGGCCGATCTCCGCAGCGCTCTTCTTCGCCGGGGAGGCGACGGACCCCGAGCAGAATGGGACGGTATCCGGCGCGATCGCGAGCGGCCGGAGAGCCGCGGCCCAAATCCTCCTCCGACCCCGCTGAACCCCACGGAACGGAAGTTGCACGACTGCCTACGCCGGCCGGAAATCCGGCGCTAAGGAGGAAAACTCATGGATAGGAAGCAGCTCGAGGAGCTCCTTTACCAGGCCCTGGAAACCGAGATCGGCGGGGTCCAGGTGTACGAGGCGGCCATCCGCTGCGCCGAGAACGAGGAGCTCAAGGAGGAGTGGGAGAAATATCACGAGGAGACCCAGAAGCACGAGCAGATCATGCGGACCGTCCTCGAGAGCTTCCGGCTCGATCCGAAGAAGGACACGCCGGGACGCAAGATCGTGCGTTTGAAGGCGGAGACGCTCGTCCGCTCGATGGAGATGGCCCTGCGGGAAGCTCCGGACGCCGCGCAGATCGTGGCGGCGGAATGCGTCGTCGAGGCGGAGACGAAGGACCACATGAACTGGGAGCTCATGAGCCAGGCGGCCGAGAAGCTCACCGGCGAAGAGAAGAAAGCGCTCGAGGAAGCCTGCGAAGAGGTCGAAGACGAAGAGGACGAGCACCTGTACCACACGATGGGCTGGACCCGGGAGCTCTGGATCGAAGCGCTCGGCATGCCCGCCGTGCTCCCGCCTCCCGAGGAGGAGAAGGACGTCAAGACGGCGATCGGCGCCGCGCGCGCGAAGCAGGAACGCAAGCAGATGCTCCGCAAGGGCGGGAAGAAGCGGCCGGAAGCCGAGAGCTAGAGCTCCGTCGTTTCGTTTCCCCGCCGCCGCGGCGCTCCGGCGCGTCGCGGCGGCGTTCGTATAATCTGCCCCCGATGGCGAGCCGGCGCGTTCTCGGCGGGCTGCTGCTCGCCGCCGGGCTCCTTCTTTCCCGCTGCGCCGCTCCCCGGCCCGATTCGCGCGATCCCGCGGCTTCCGCCGCGCCGCGCGGGCAGGTCGTGCTCGTCTCCTTCGACGGCGTTGCAGGCGAGCGCCTGGCGAGCCTGCTCGGCCGTCCCGGGGCGTTGCCCGCGGGGGGCTATCGCGGCGTCGCGGCGCGCGGCTTTTTCGCCGTCCATTCCGTTCCCCCGACGCCTTCCCTGACGGCCGTCGCGCACGTCACGCACGTGACGGGCGCGCTCCCGCAGGACACGGGCATCGTCTCGAATACGCTGCGGAACCCCTCGGGGCCGTTCGGCTCGGTCCTGTCCGGTTTTCGCGCTCCGATCCGCGCCGAGACCCTCTGGGAGGCCGCGCGGCGCCAGGGCAAGCGCACCGGGGTGATGCTCTATCCGGGAGCCGACGGTACATCGCTCGAGCGCACCGCGGATTTCGGCATGGCATGGCCGGAGGACCCCGTCGCGCCGCCGAAGCTCCACGTCATCGAGGCGCCGTCCTGGCAGCCGCTCGCCGCCGCTCCCGCCGGCACCTTCTCCCCGGCGCGGCGGGTCACCCTGCGCTTCGCGCCGATGGCGCACGCCGTGTCCTTGACGGCGCTCGACGCGACCGATGATCGGCAGATCAATTACGACCTGCTGCAGGTCGAGGCCCCGGACGGCAGGAGCCGCCAGGTACGTGCCGGGGATTGGTTCGGGGCCGAGCTCCCATCCGCGGAGGGGCGCACCGGGGCGTGGTGCAAGCTCCTCGTTCTCGCCCCGGACCTCTCGCGCGCCGAGGTCTACCTCGGGGGGCTCCACCGCAGCCTCGGTTACCCCGCTGAGTTCCTGCGGAGGCTCGACGAAGAGATCGGCTTCTGGCCCGGGCCTCCCGACAGCGACGCCTTCGGGGCCCGCTCTGCCCGCCCGGAAGTCTTCCTCGAGCAGGCCGACCGGCTGGCGGACTTCATCACCCGCGCCCAGTTGCTGGCGCTCGCCCGTTCCGACTGGGACCTGATGCTGATGTACAACGCGGTCTCCGACGAAACGGGCCACGAGTTTCTTCTCGCCGATCCGAGGCAGCGGGACTACACGCCTGAGCGCTCGCGCGTCTTCCAGTCCTACGTGGACCGCGGCTACGAGCTCGCCGACCGCAGTCTGCGGGCGATCGACGCCGCGCTGGACCCGGCCGATTCGCTCTTCGTCACGTCCGACCACGGCATGACGCCGCTGTGGCGCCAGGTCTACCCCAACGAAGTCCTGCGGACCGCGGGGCTCGTCGTCGTAAACGCGGAGAACGAGATCGCGCCGGAGTCGCGCGCTTTCGCCGTGACGAGCAGCGGGATCACGCACGTCTACGTCAACCCTTCGGCGGACGCGAGCGTCGTCCTTCCTGCCGCGGAGAAGGCGCTGCGCGACTTCCGCGTCAATGGGGAATCGCCGTGGGAGCTCGTCGTGACCCGCGACGAGGCGGGCCCGGTCGGTTTGCGCGCGCCGGAATCGGGAGACCTGATCCTCCTCGCCCACCCGGGCATCGGCGTCTCCCGCACCGTCCGCCCGGAGAGAGGGCCGGTGGGCGTCCCGGGCGACCTGGGAGGGCACGGCTATCTGAACGTCCATCCGCAGCTCGACGCGACGTTCCTCGCGGCCGGTCCCGGCATCCGTTCCGGGCGTGTCCCCCGGATCCGCTCCTGGGAGATCGCCGCGCGCGTCTCCGCCGCGCTGGGTATCGACCCTCCGCGCCAGGCGGCCTCCGCCGGCCCCTAAGTCCACGACGCGGGAGGTTTGGAAGCGGCCTCAGCCGGGGGCAGGGCCTTTGCACTGACCGGCCCCGCCGGGAGTCCATCCGGCCGGGAGGGACGACGGATGTCGAACTCGAACGCGAAGGTTCACGACGCGCACCCCAGCGGTCAGGCGACCGAGGGGCTGGAGAGGCTTTCGCAGAAGGTCACGCAGTGGACGGGGAGCACCTGGGCTTTCGTCATCGCGGCGGCGCTGGTCCTCGTCTGGGCGATGGCCGGCCCTTTCGTCGGCTTCTCGGCGGACTGGCAGCTGATCATCAACACCGGAACGACGATCGCGACGTTCCTCATGGTGTTTCTCATCCAGCGCGCCCAGAACAAGGAGTCCAAGGCCGTTCAGCTCAAGTTGAACGAGCTCATCGCGTCCATGGAGGGGGCGAGCAACCGGCTCGTGGGCATCGAAGATCTCTCCGAAGCCGAGCTTGGGCGACTCCATGACCGCTATCTCGATCTGGCCGACACCCTCCACCGGAAGGGCGACCTGACGAAAGCCTGCTCGGTGGAGAGACCGACGCGCGGAGCCACGCCGCCGCCGCGAAACGAAGGATCGCGCAAGCGGGCGGACTCCGAGAGGTGAAAGGTGAACGGTGAAGGTGAAAGGCGAAGCACCTTCCACCTTCCACACTGCGATACCTGAGCCTCAGGCTCCGAGCTTCTTGAGCGTCGCCGTGATCCGTTTTTTCTGCTCTTCCACCTGGACCATCGAGAGCGCCTTGCGGTAGTTCTCGATCGCGAGCTTCTTCTCGCCCTTGCGCTCATACGCCTCGGCGAGGCTGTCGTACACGTTCCATGATGCCGGGTGGTCCTTGACGTTCTTGCGGAAGATCTCGATCGCTTCGTCGGTTTTGTTCTGGCCGAGGAGCTGATAACCGTAGGTGTTGACCTCGGCCTCCGTCGCGATGCGCATCGCTTTCGCGCGAAGCTCGGCGGCGGTCTTCGCGTCCCCCTTCTTCTCGACGAGCGCGGCCTTCGTGCGGAGGTTGGCGAAATTCTCGTTGATCTGGATGGAGCGGTCCACCCACTGCATCGCCTCGTCCAGGTTCACGCCGTTGTTCAGGGCGTAGTTGGCTGCCTGGTTCCAGCCCTGCCAGAAGAAGCGGGGAAGTCCGCGCATCTCCTTGCGGATGCTTTCGATGACGATCGCCGGGGTGTCCACCGTGATCCGGATCGGAACCGCGACCTTCTCCCAGCGCATGACCGCCGTCACGCTCTTGTCGGTCGGATCGTCGAAGCTGTAGCTGAGGCGCTCCTCGAAGCGCCCCTCCGTCGGCGCCACCGTGAAGCGCGCCGCGTCCTCCTTCGGGTCATAGCTGGAGCTTCCCCATGCCGAGGACACGTTGCTGAAGATGACGGTCCACTCCTTCTCGGTCGGGATCATGTGCACGCCGTAGGTGCCGGCGGGAAGCTTCTGCCCCTCGATGGTCACGGGCGAGGTGAAGGTGAAGGTGGTGTTCTCGTTGGCGCCGGCGCGCCAGACCTCTCCGTAGGGAACCAGCTCGCCCCAGACTTTTCGCTTGTTGACCGCGGGACGGTGATAGACGATCTCGATGTCGGTCACGCCGACTCTCTGTTTCACGCTCGCCTCGGAGCTCGGCTCCGGCAGGGTCAGCGGGGGGGTCTGGGCGAGCCCCAAGGCGGCGAGGAGCGTTCCGGCGAAAACCAGGGACGAAATCCGGATGACGGCGGACCTCTTCATACGACCTCCAAAAAAATAGACAGCCGGAGGCAGCCCGGCTCTCTTCCAGGGTCCAGTGGAATCCGCTTGCTTGTTACGGGCGGCGCGACGCCGGGTTTCCCGAGAGACGAGGGCGGGTCAGCGTTCGTTCTGCGGAGACCCCTGCGGTCGCCGCGCCGAGTCGTTCCGCGAGGTCGCGGGATCGGGCCGGCGCAGGGTGTTGCGGCGCACGAAGATCTCCACGGCCGCGTCCACCGCCCTCCAGTCCACGTCCGACCGCACCGGCCGCACGAGGCGTCCCTGGAGCCGGCCGTCGTAGAGACCGACGCCGACCTGGAAGAGCGTGTTCCCTTCGGTTGCATTCGTCAGCGAGTAGTAACCGCGCGGACCGGCGCAGGAGATCGCGGCGCGGCATCCCTGGACCGGCAGCTGCTGCGCGATCAGCCCGGCCGCCGGAAAGAGCCCCGCGAAGGATGCGATCAGGAGAGCCCGCCGCACGTTGCCCCTCTTTCTCGAACAACGCTCCGCGGGCCTCCGAAGATTCCGTTCGCGCTCCCTGCGGCGGGGCGAGCAGGGAGGGTCCCAAACTGAGAAGATGGGATCGGAGGACGCATGTTTCCTTCGGGGTCCCGGCGCGTTGCGGTGGTGGGCGGCGTCCGCAGCCCCTTCCTGCGCTCCGGCACGTCGTTCGAGCAGCTCACGGCCGCGGAGCTCGGCGGCATGGCGGTCAAGGAGCTCGTGGCCCGCATGGAGCTCCCCGACGACGGAGTGGACGAGGTGATCTACGGGACGGTCATCCCTTCGGTCGCCCGTCCCAACATCGCCCGCGAGGTCGTCTTCGACGCCGCGCTCTCGAAGCGCACCGCCGCCTCCTCCGTCGTCATGGCGTGCGCCTCGTCGAACCGGGCGGTCACGGACGCCTCCGAGAAGATCTCCCTCGGTCTCTCCGAGGTGATCCTGGCGGGCGGCTCGGAGTGCATGTCGGACGTGCCGATCCTCTTCTCGAGGAAGTTCGCGCGGCGGCTCGTCAAGCTGTCGCGCGCGAGAAGCTTCCCGGAGAAGGCGCGCGCGTTCGGCGGCTTCCGGCTGCCGGAGCTTCGCCCGAATGCGCCCGCGATCGCCGAGTACACGACCGGCCTGTCGATGGGCGAGTCGGCCGAGAAGATGGCGAAGGAGAACGGGATCTCCCGAAGGGCGCAGGACGAGTTCGCGCTGCGCAGCCACCGCCGGGCCGCCGTCGGCTGGGACGAAGGGGTCCTGCCGCGCGAGGTCTTTCCCGTGCCGGTCCCTCCGCGCTACGAGGAGATGGCAACGTCCGACAACAACCTCCGCCGGGACACGACGCTGGAGCAGATGGGCAAGCTCAAGCCGGTCTTCGACAGGCAGTATGGTTCCGTGACGGCGGCCAGTTCCTCGCCGCTGACCGACGGCGCCTCGGCCGTCCTCCTCATGTCGGAGAAGCGGGCCAAAGCGGAGGGGAGAAAGCCCCTCGCCTGGGTCCGCTCCTGGGCCTACGCGGCGCTCGACCCGAGTGACCAGCTCCTACAGGGCCCCGCATACGCGGCGCCGGTCGCGCTCGGCCGCGCGGGTCTCAGGCTCTCCGACATGGGGCGCATCGAGATGCACGAAGCCTTCGCCGCGCAAGTCCTTTCGAACCTCCAGGCGTTCGCGTCCGCCGCCTTCGCGCGGGAGAAGCTCGGACGCAGCGAGCCGCTCGGCGAGGTCGATCCGGAAATCCTCAACGTGTACGGTGGATCGATCGCGCTCGGGCACCCTTTCGCGGCGACCGGCGCGCGCATCGTCACGACGCTGGCGAACGAGCTCGTCCGGTCCGGGAAACAGTTCGGGCTGTTGACCGTCTGCGCGGCCGGCGCCCTGGGACATGCCATGGTCCTCGAGAACGCCGGCGGCTGATCCCGGGGACGCGTTACCTTTCGTAGCGAGGCGACCCGCCCTTCCCGGGGGACATGTCTGCCGCGCTCCCCGCCTTCCACCGCAACTGACTCAAAGAGCGGGCGCACGCGGGCCGGAGCGAGCCCCTCGAATCCCCGGATCGGAGTTTGCACTCCCAGTCAGGCATGCAGCCGCGAGAGATCCTCGACCGCGCCGGATCGGACCGCCTGGCCCCGGGGAATGGAAAGGATCGCCTTTACAAGATCGCGATCGACCTCCGCGGCGCACGGCGCCGCGAGGTGGGACTCGATCCCGCAGGGGAGCCCCGTGTGAGCTACACGCTTCCGCTCTCCGGAGCGGTGGACGACCGCTGGCGGCGCGCCTTCCGGCTCGTGCAGATCGAGGAGACCGGGTACTTTCGTTTCCGCCTCGAGCTGGCGAGCCCCGCCATCTCCTTCACCTGCCGGGAGAGTCGCTCCGCCGCCGAGCTCTCCGAGGGGATCCGCCAGCTCACCGTTCTCGTGGACCGGGTCAACGCCATGGCAGCCCGCTCCGCGTACTGACGCCGACCTCGCCCTAGCCGCTCTTCCGCTGGAACTCCTGCATGAAGGAGACGAGGGCGTCGATCCCCTCGGCCGGAAACGCGTTGTAGATCGAGGCGCGGATGCCGCCGACCGAGCGGTGGCCCTTCAAGCCCGCGAACCCGGCTTCCGTCCCCTCGGTGATGAACCTCTTCTCGAGCTCCTCCGACGGGAGACGGAAAGTCACGTTCATGTGGGACCGGCTGTCCGATTTCGCGTGGGGGCGGTAGAAACCGCCTGAGGCGTCGATCGCGGCGTACAGCCGTCGGGCCTTCTGCTCGTTGCGCCGGCCCATCGCTTCCAGGCCGCCTTCGGCGAGCAGCCACCTCGCGACCAGGCCGACGACATAGATCGGGAAGACCGGAGGGGTGTTGTAGAGCGACTTGTTCTCGGCGTGCGTCCGGTAGTCGAGCATCGTCGGCAGCCCTTTGGCTCCCCTGGCCAGCAGGTCGTCCCGGACGATCACGAGGGTGACCCCGGCCGGGCCGAGGTTCTTCTGCGCCCCGGCGTAGATCAGGGCGTACCGGGACACGTCCAGGGGGCGGCTGAAGATGTCGGAGGACGCGTCCGCCACGAGCGGGACGCCGCCGGTCTGCGGGTCGTACCACCACTCGGTCCCGAAGATCGTGTTGTTCGTCGTGATGTGGACGTAGGCGGCGCCCGGATCGAGCGTGAGCTCCTCCTGCCGCGGGATGCGGGAGAAGCTCTCGCCTTCCGTCGTCGCGGCGATCTGGACCGTCCCGACCTTCTGAGCTTCCTTGACGGCCTTCTTGGACCAGGAGCCGGTGACGACGTAGTCCGCCTTGCCTCCCGAGGGCAGGAAGTTCATCGGCACCATGGAGAACTGCAGCGACGCCCCCCCTCCGAGGAAGAGCACCTGGTAGCCCGCGGGAACTCCGGCCAGCTTGCGGATGTCCGCTTCGGCCTCGCCGATGATCGCCTCGAAGGTCTTGGACCGGTGCGAGATCTCGAGGACCGACATGCCCACTCCGGGGAGGGCGATCAGGTCGCGCTGCGCCTGCTCGAGGACGGAGACGGGCAGGACCGCGGGCCCGGCGTTGAGGTTGAAGATGCGCTCCGTGGTCGTCGTCATGGTCCCTCCTGGAGAGGCAGAACGGCCATCTCGATGATGTCGCTCGATCCGCGGCGGATCGCTTCGAGCGTCGCGGGCTCGGGCGCCTGGTTCAGGTGGATGCGAGCGACCGCCGCCCGGGCGCCGTCGAAGACGATGTTCTCGGTCTCCTGGACGTTGATGCCCGCGGCCTTGATCTCGTCGAAGACGGCTGCGAGGACGCCGACCCGGTCGAAGTGGCGGACGACGAGGAGATGCGTGGCCGGCGACTTGCGGGCGAGGTTGACCACGTTGGGCGCGCGGCCGCTCTCGGCGTATTCGCGCACGATCCGCACGGTCTCGGACGCGATGGCTTCCTGCGCCTGGTCGGTCGAAGCGCCGATGTGGTGGGTCCCGATGATCGAAGCGTTTCCGAAGAGCCCGTCCGTCACTTGACCGGTCCCTCCCGGCGGCTCCGCGGCGAAGACGTCGAGGCCCGCCCGAATGCCCTTCTCCCGGACCGCCTTTTCCAGAGCCGCCTCGTCCACGACCTCGGCCCGGGAGGTGTTGACGAAGAACGATCCGGGGCGCATCGCGTCGAAGAAGGCCGCGCCGATCAGGGCCTTCGTCTCCGGCTTGAGCGCCACGTGCACCGACACCGCGTCGGCTTCTCGCGCGACCTCTTCCGGCGACTCCTGGCGCTCCACGCCGAGCTCCCGGGCCCGCGCGGGTGTCAGGCTGCGGCTCCACGCGACGACGGGCATCCCGAAGGCGCGGGCGCGCGGGATCATCTCGCGGCCGATCCCTCCCACGCCGATCAGCCCGAGCGTGCGGCCGAAGAGCCCGCGGGCCTTGCTGTACTCCTTCTTGTTCCACACTCCCTGCCTGAGGTCGGCCGCGTTGTCCGGAATGCGGCGGTCCAGAGCGAGCAGGAGCCCGAAGGCGAGCTCGGCGACGGCGATCGAGTTCTTCCCCGGGCAGTTCGAGACGTAGATGCCCCGCTCGGACGCGGTCTCCACGTCGATCGTGTTGTACCCGGCGCCCGCGCGGATGACGAGTGAGAGCTTGCCCGCTTCGAGCGCCGGCTTGCTCACCTTGGTCGAGCGGACGACGAGGACCTCGGCTTCCGAGGAGCGGACCGCTTCGGTCAACGCGTCGTCCTTGAGGTCCGGCTGGTAGAGGACCTCGCAGCCCGCGTCGCGGAGGCCCTGCAGGCCGCTCTCTTCGAACTTGTCCGCGACGAGGACCTTCATGCCGGCTCGGCGATCTGGTGGATGAGCAGGCCGTCCCGCAGCTTCGGCTCGAACCAGGTGGACTTGGGGGGCATGATCTCTCCGGCGTCGGAGATGGCCGTGAGCTCCTCGAGCGACACGGGGAACATCGAGAAGGCGACAACCGCTTTTCCCGAGCTCACGAGCCGCTCCAGCTCGGCGGTCCCCCGGATGCCGCCGACGAAGTCGATGCGCTTGTCGGTGCGCACGTCCCGGATGCCGAGCATCGGCTCGAGGACCTTCTCCTGGAGCAGACTCACGTCGAGCGACGCGATCGGGCCGTCCGCCCCCGTTTCGGCGGCTCCGTCCGCGACCCGGAGGCCGTGCCAGGCGCCGTCGAGGTAGACGCTGATCTCTCCCTTGCGCTCCGGCGAAGCGGGCGCGCCCTCGCTCACCTCGAACTTCCCGCGGAGGGCTTCGAGGAACCCCCGCGGCGTGTCGCCGTCCAGGTCCCGCACGACCCGGTTGTAGGGAAGGATGCGGACCTGGTCGGCGGGGAAGAGGACCGCGAGGAAATCGTCGAAGAAGGCGTGGCCGGCGGACGACGATCGGGCGCGCAGGGCTTCCCGGGCGCGCGCGGCGCTCGCCGCGCGGTGGTGCCCGTCCGCGATGTAGAAGAGCGGAACGGCTTCGAATTGGCGGGCGAGCTCCTCCGCGTCCCGGCCGGTCGCACGCCAGAGTGCGTGTGACACGCCGTCGGGCGCGGTGAAGTCATACAGCGGGGCATCGCGGAGGACGCGCTCCACGAGGCGGTCGATCTCGGAGCGTCCCCGGTAGGTCATGAAGACCGGCCCGGTCTGCGCCCCGAGGGCGAGCATGTGCCGGGTCCGGTCGTCCTCCTTGTCCCGGCGGGTCCGTTCGTGCTTGCGCACGATGTCCGTGTCGTACTCGGCGAGGGAGGCCGCGCCGGCGACGCCGGTCTGTACGTGGTCCCCCATGCGGAGGCGGTAGACGTACAGCGCCGGCTGCTGCTCCTTGAGGAAGCCGGCCTCTCGCTTGAGCCGCGCGAAGTTCTCGGCCGCCCTGCTGTAGACCGAGTCTGCATAAGGCTCGGTCCCATCGGGCAGGTCGATCTCGGAGCGGGAGACGTGGAGAAAGCTCGCGGGCTTTCCGGAGGCCAACGCGCGGGCCTCGGCCGTGTTCACGACGTCGTAGGGGACGGCGGCCACCTCGGGCGCCTTCGCCGGATCGGGGCGGAGGGCGCGGAAAGGGCGGAGCGTCGCCATCGCCGCGGGATTCTATCGAGAGGCGGGGGGGGGGT
>JBHENW010000039.1:0-3517 GCA_046261875.1 Thermoanaerobaculia bacterium
CGGAAGCACTTCGCGAAACCGCTCGACCCGGAGCGCGTCCCCCGGGCCCCAGGAGATCACCGGCGTGAGGCCTCGGCGCGTCCCGAGCGTGCGTGCCAGCTCCGCGAAGCGCTCCTCGCCCCACGCCTTCTCCGCGCGCGCGGTTCCCGGGTGGTAGAGAGCGAACGGCGCAGGAATCCGGGCGAGGAATGCGTCGGCTTCGGGGCTGCGGCGATCGAGCAGAAACGCGGCGTCCGGAGAGGGGCTCCGCACCGGGATGCCGGCCGCCTCGAGCAGCGAAAGGTTGCGCTCGACGACGTGTCTTCCTTGCCTCGCCGGCGCGACGATGCGATGGCAGAGCAGCGCCGAGCCCGGTTCGCGCCGCTCCGCCCGCGAGAACCCGATCACCGGGGCGGGCGCCAGGCGCGCGGCGAGGGCCGACTTCCAGAGCCCCTGCGCGTCGATCGTCAGCTCGGGCGCCCATGCGCGGAGCTCCCGCCGGACCGCGAGGATTCCGCCGCCCCGCGAGGGGACGCCGCGCCGCGTGTCGACGAGGAAGAGCCGGCGGATGAAGGGCGCGTCCTCCAGGAGGCCGGCATAGCGGGACCCGGTCAACCAGCCCACCTCGTGCCCGGCCGCCGCGGCGTTGGCGGCGAGCGGGAGGCCATGGATGACGTCTCCCATGGCGGAGAGCCGGACGATGAGGAGCCTCATGACGGGGAAAGGTCAAAGGTGAAAGGTGAAAGGTGAAACGTGAACGCGCTCACGATCTTCGTTCGGGGAATGCCTTGGAGATCCTATCGATCAAATCCGTCGTCGCATGGTCCTTCGGATCCCCCACGATCGCGGTGCGGCCGCCGTAGCGCGCGACGACAGCGCGCTCGGGAACGCCCTCAGCAGAATAGTCGCTCCCCTTGGCATGGACATCCGGCTCGAGCTCTTCGATCAGGGCGGCGGGGGAGTCCTCTTCGAAGAGCACGACCGCGTCCACGCATTCCAGCGCGGCGACGATCTCCGCCCGCTCCCCCTCCGGGATGATCGGGCGCCCCGGCCCCTTCGCGCGCCGCACCGAGGCGTCGGAGTTGACCGCGACGGCGAGCCAGTCCCCTTCGTCCCGGGCGGCCTCCAGGTACCGCACGTGGCCGACGTGCAGGAGATCGAAGGCGCCGTTGGCGAGGACGAGACGCTGGTCGGCCGCTCGGCGTTGCGCGGCGCGCTCGAGGAGCTCGGCGCGCGTCAAGATCTTGGAGGCGGTCACGACAGCAGCGCATGGTCGGAATGAATCGCCTCGCGCAGCTCGTTCGCAGTCAGCGTCGCTGTCCCCATCTTCATCACCACGACGCCCCCTGCGAAGTTCGCAAGGAGGGCCGCCTCGAGCGGGCTCGCCCCGGCCGCGAGAGAGAGGCCGAAGGCCGCGATCACCGTGTCGCCGGCCCCCGTGACGTCGGCCACCTGGTCCGTGCCGTGCACCGGGATCTGAGTCGGCGGGCCCTCGTCGGCGAACAGGACCATGCCGCGCGAGCCCCGCGTGACGAGAAGCGTTCGGCAGCCGATCTGCGTCCGGAGTCGGGAGCCCGCCGCCTCGAGTCGCGCGCCGGAGTCGCCGAGCCTCTCCCCCACGGCTTCCTCGAGTTCCTCCTCGTTGGGCGTCGCGGCGTCGACGCCGCGGTACTCCGGGAGGCGATGGCGCGAGTCCACGAGGATCGGCGCGCCGCGGGAAAGCTCCTCGCGGAGCGGACCCACGGCCGCCGGCGAGACGGACCCGTAGCCGTAATCCGAGAGCACGGCGCCGCTGGCTCCGTCGGCCGAGCGGTGGAGCTTCTGCAGGAGCGATTTCAAGGTTCGAGTGTCCGCCTCGAGCGTCTGCTCTCGATCGAACCGGACGATCTGCTGCTTGATCGAGCTCGGCCCCCCGCCGAGGATTCTGGTCTTCGTCGGGGTCCGATAGTCGCGGACGTCGAGGAGGCCCGACGTGTCGATACCCCGGGAACGGAGGATGTCCCGCAACGCGGCCCCGGTGTCGTCGCCGATCACTCCGACGGGTCGGGGGTCGCCGCCGAGAGAGCGGATGTTGGCGGCCGTGTTCCCCGCGCTTCCCGGGAGACTTTCCTCCTTCCAGTACCGCAGGATGAGCACGGGCGCTTCGCGGCTGATCCTCTTGGGATAGCCGTAGATGAACCGGTCGAGGACATAGTCGCCGGCGACCACGACCGGGCGGCCCGCGAAGGAGTTGACGAGGGCGAGGAGTCGATCCCTGGTGACCGGGAAACTCATGTCCGGCCGGGCCGGGACGGCCGGCGGCACTCGCGCGTACGAAGGGTCTCAGGCTGGAAGTCCATGAAAACGTTCGGATTATAATGAGCGGCCCGACGACATAGCTCATGCTCGACTCACCCGTCCTCGTGCTGAATCGCGTCTTCCAGGCGATCCAGGTCACCTCGCTTCGGAAGGCGTTCACCCTCTTTTACAAGGGGCACGTCCGGGCCGTCCTCCCGGACTACTCGACCTGGGAGTTCGAACACTGGTGCGACATCCCCGTGCAGCCCCAGGATGAAGTGGTGCTGACGCCGTCGATGGCGATCCGGGTGCCCCGCGTCGTCGCGCTCAAAGACTTCGACCGTCTGCCGCGGCAGGAGGTCAAGTTCTCCCGCCACAACATCTACGTGCGCGACGGCAACCGCTGCCAGTACTGCGGCCACAAGTTTTCTTCCTCCGAGCTTTCCCTCGATCACGTCATCCCTCTCTCCCGCGGGGGCAACTCCTCCTGGGAGAACGTGGTTTGCGCGTGCCTCGCGTGCAACGTGAGAAAAGGAAACCGCACGCCGCACGAGTCCTCGATGCGGCTCATCGCTCAGCCCAAGAAGCCGCGCTGGCACCCGGTCGGCCACTTCGGCTCCAGCAAGTTCCATCCCGCCTGGCGCAATTTCCTCGACGTCGTCTACTGGAACGTCGAGCTGAAATGAGCGGTCGGCGGAGCCGGCCGCTCGTTTCATCCTGAGCGAAGCGAAGGATCCGGCACCCGATCCGCCAGCTCGCGGAGCGCCCGCAACGCGTCCTCCGCCGAGATTCCCCGCAGGCACTCGTGCCCGTAGGGACACTCCTTGAGGAAGCAGGGAGAGCAGAAGACGTAACGGTCCAGGACCCTTCCGGTCGAGCCGAGCGGCGCGGTGCGCCCGGGATCCGTGGGACCGAAGAGCGCGACGACCGGAGCGCCGGCGGCCGCGGCCAGGTGCAGCGGGCCCGAGTCGTTGCCGACGACCACGCTCCCCAGCGAGAGGAGGGCGGCCAGCTCGAGCGGGTCGAGCGCCGCGCCGAGAACGGGGAGCGGGACCCCGGCGGCCTCGTTCACCCGGCGCGCGAGCTCTTCTTCTCCGGGCCCGATCACGATCACGACGGCCGATCCTTCGGAAAGGAGACCGCGCGCCAGCCCCCCGAACGTCTCGGGCGGCCACCTCTTCGTCCAGGACCAGGCGGCGCCGGGCGCGAGGATGACAGGCCGGGCGGCCGGCTCCACGCCCGCCGCGGCGAGGTGCGCCGC
>JBHENW010000040.1:0-9666 GCA_046261875.1 Thermoanaerobaculia bacterium
CCAGAGGATCCGGTGGACGGGACGCTCGAGCTTCGCGCCGGCCGAGTTGGCGATCTGGACGCTGTGCACGTCCACGCGCGCGATGTCGCCGTCTTCTAAGAAGATGACGTCGCGTGTCCAGGGAACGAGGGCGATGGGGTCGGATGACACGAAGTTCTCCCCTTCGCCCAGGCCGAGCACGATGGGCGGCCCCGAGCGCGCCGCGACAATCACGCCCGGCTCGGCGGAAGAGGAGATCACGACGGCGTAGGCGCCGCGCAGCCTCTGCGTGGCGCTCTGGACGGCCGCGAAGAGGTCCCCCGTGAACGCGGCCTCGACCTCGTGCGCGAAGACCTCGGTGTCGGTCTCGCTCGTGAACCTGTGCCCCTTGGCCGCCAGCGCCGACTTGCGCGCGGCGAAGTTCTCGAAGATGCCGTTGTGGACGGCGACGATCTTGCCGGTGCAGTCGGTTTGAGGGTGGGCGTTGGCTTCCGTGGGGCGGCCGTGGGTAGCCCAGCGCGTGTGGCCGATCCCGACGGCGCCCTTGATCGGCTCCCCGGAGAGCTTTTCGATCAGCGCGGAAAGCTTTCCCGGGCTCCGATGGATCTCGAAGTCGCCGTTGGAGAGGGTCGCGATGCCGGCCGAGTCGTAGCCGCGGTACTCGAGGCGCTTCAGGCCATCGAGCAGCAGCGGAGCGGCCTGCTTCTCACCGACGTATCCGACAATCCCGCACATCGCGTTACTCCTTCGCCTGCGCGCGCGTCTTCTGCTTGCGCGCCGCGCGCTTGTCCGCCCAACCGTCGATGTTCTTCTGCGGGGTGCGCGAGACCGCCAGCGCCCCGTCCGGCACGTCGTGCGTCACCGTCGTTCCCGCGCCCACGTACGCGCCCTTGCCGACCTTCACGGGCGCGACGAGCTGAGAGTCGCTGCCGATGAACGACCCGTCCCCGATGACCGTCCCGTGCTTCTTCTCGCCGTCGTAGTTGCAGGTAATCGTCCCGGCGCCGATGTTCGCGCCCTCCCCGATGTCGGCGTCCCCCAAATACGACAGGTGGAGCGCCTTGGTTCCTTTGCCGAGCCGTGCTTTCTTCGTCTCGACGAAGTTGCCGACCCGGACATCGTCCTCCAGGACCGTCTCGGGGCGCAGGCGGGCGAAGGGGCCCACGCGGACCCGCTGGCCGATCCGGGCCCCTTCGACGTCGCAATGCGGGCCGATGACCGACCGGGCGGCGATGGTCGTATCGGAGATGCGCGTGTAGGGCAGGACCTCGCAGCCTTCGCCGAGCGCCGTTTTTCCTTCTAAGGAAACGAAAGGATGGATCACGACGTCCGGCTCGAGCCTGACGTGCGGGCCGATCCGAGTCGTCGTGGGGTCCTGGATCGTCGCGCCGCCGTCGAGCGCCCGCTCGAGGATCCGGCGCCGCTCGATCTCTTCGGCGGCCGCGAGGTCTCGCCGCGTGTTGATCCCCCACGCCTCGCGCCAGTCGGAGGCCTCGACCGCGTCCACCTTGCCGGCCTTCGAGGCGAGCGTCTCGATCGTGTCGGTCAGGTAGTACTCGCCGTTGACCTTGTTCGGGCGGAGCTTCTGGATCGCCGGCGCGAGCGCCGGCCCGGCGAAGCAGTACACGCCGGCGTTGACCTCGCCGACCTGCTTCTCGCGGTCGCTCGCGTTCCTGTACTCGACGACGCGCTTCACGCGCCCCGAACGGTCGCGCACGACGCGTCCGAAGTCGGCGGGATCCGGCGGGCGAAACGAAAGGAACGCGAGGTCGAGCGATTGCTTGCGCTGGAGGTTCAAGAGGGAGTTCAGGGTCGCCGTCGTGAGGAGCGGCGCGTCCCCGGAAAGGACGATCACGGGACCGTTCCCGTTGTCGAGAGAGGAAAGGGCGGCCCGGACCGCGTCGCCGGTGCCTCGCGGGGGGTCCTGGACGACGACGGAAACGGCGTGCCCCTCGAGGACCGCGGCGACCTGCTCGCGGCCGGCGCCCAGCACGGCGACGATCGCGGAGGGCGCGACGCTCTGCGCGGTCTCGACGACCGCTTCGATCATGGTCCGGCCGGCGACGCGGTGGAGGACCTTGGGGATCGACGAGCGCATCCGGGAGCCGAGACCGGCGGCGAGGATGACCACGCGCGGTGGAACGTCCCCGGGCGGGCGGCGGCCCGATCGTGCTTCCGCTTTCTTCTTAGGCAATTTCGCGGCCCCGCTCCCCGCTCAAAAGGGGAAACCTGCTGCAGGAATCGGTCCAAGTATATGCGGGGCCGACGTCGGTCGCCGTAGCCCGAACGTGCCTGGAGCCCGGCCGGCCAGCTTACGAGGCCAGGAGCTCCTGGAACTGGGGCGTCGCGCGCACCCCGTCGAAGTCCCGATCGTTGCGGGCCAGGACGCGGTTGCGCTGGTCCTCCTCGATCGCCTTGCGCAGGTGCTCGACGGCGGAGTCGAGAGCCCCCTGCTGCGCGTAGCAGCAGGCCAGGAGGAAGTCCACCTTCCCGCCGCCGTTCTTCTTCGCGGCGCGCTTCAAGTGCTCGATCGCCTCGTCCACGTTCCCGCGGTTTTTCTCGTATACCGCAGCGTAGTAGAAGTCCTCGGGCTCGGTCAGGGAGGGCTGCGCGGCGCGCTTCTGCCGCTCGCAGACGGCGAGGTAAACGCGGGCGCGGTCCCCGAGCTCCTTCTCGTCGGGGTACTTCTGGACGAGATCGAGGAAGTGGCGCTCGGCCTCTTCCAGCTTCTTCTTCTGGAGGGCGGTGACGCCGCGGTCGTAGTCCTTTCGGGCGGCCTCGGTGTGGCGGGAAAGCTCCTTGACGGTCTGCGCCTTCTTGGGAGCCGGGGCCGTGTCGTGGCGGCCGTTGAAACCGAGCTTCTCCATCTTCTTCTCGAGGTCGTCCATGCGAACGCTCAGGGCCTCGGCGATGGCCTGCAGGCTCATCTTCTGGGCGTTGTCCCTCAGGAAACGGAGCTCGGCTTCGGACCAGCGTTTCGCCATCTCGAGACCTCCCGGCGGCGTGCCGAAAAAACGGCGTATTGTAGGGACCGGCTACGGTCCTGTCAAATGTGCGGACATCTCGGAATGGGGGGTCGGGGGAACCTGTTTTGAGGCGGTGGAGGATACGAATGCTCAAGAAGACCTGGACAGCGGCCCTGTTGATCGCCGTCGCACTCTCCGTCGCGGCCGCCAACGCCGCGACCACGGAAAAGACGCTCACCGCCAGCGGCGCGGTCTCCAAGCTCGACGCCGCGGAACGGACCGTCTTCGTCAGCGTCACGGGGAGCGAGACCCGGTTCGTCTGGACGGCCGACACGAAGATCAACGGCACCCTGGCGCCCGGCGCGAAGGTGACGATCCGGTACACGATGCTGCCGGACGGCCAGAACCTCGCGCACCAGATCACGGTGTCGAAGAACTAGCTCTCCCCTTTCAGCCATCAGCTCTCGGCAATCGAGGCGGCCTGCGTGCCGCCTTTTCCTTTCCTTGCTAGAATCCCGCGTTCCCGCGGGGAAGCTCGCGGAGGAGGATTTGGCCCATGGGGATGTACATCATCGCGGAGCCCTGCATCGGGACGAAGGACACCGCGTGCGTGGACGTGTGCCCGGTCGACTGCATCCACCCCCGGAAGGATGAGGCCGGCTTCGAGACGGCGGAGATGCTCTACATCGACCCCGACGTGTGCATCCAGTGCGGCAATTGCGAGCCCGCCTGCCCGGTGACGGCGATCTTCACGGAAGAGACGATCCCGGACAAATGGAAGCACTACCAGCAGATCAACGCGGACTGGTACAAGAAGCAGGCGTAAGTCGGGAGTCGGGAGTCGGGAGTCGGGAGTCGGGAGTCGAAGCTAGGGTTTCTTTGGCGTCGGTTTCGGGGCGGGCTTCGTCGCCGCCGTCTTCTTTTTC
Organism: Thermoanaerobaculia bacterium; assembly: GCA_046261875.1. Taxonomy (GTDB): domain Bacteria; phylum Acidobacteriota; class Thermoanaerobaculia; order UBA5066; family Gp7-AA6; genus JBHENW01. The sequence continues at coordinate 3,872 of JBHENW010000040.1, forward strand.
GTCGTCCTCGTCTTCTTCGCGGTCACCTTCTTGACCGAGAGCACGCGCTTGAAGAACGCGTCGGTGCGTGCGTCGGCGTCCTTCGCGTCTTCGGGCCGGAACGTCGCCGGGTCGGTCAGCGCGGACGCGAAGCCGTGCCCGGCCTCCCGGTAGATCTTGAAGTCGATGCTCTTGCCCGCGGCCTTCGCCTTCCGCTCGAACTCCTTCACGCTCTCGACGGGGATCCCTTCGTCCTTCCCGCCGAAGTGGCCCATCAGGGGCGGCTTCAGGCTCCGGATCGTCGCGTCGTCGGTCAACAGCCGACCGTAATAGATGACGGCGCCCGCGAGCGCGGGCTCGGCCAGGGCGACCGATAGCGAATAGCCTCCACCCATGCACCAGCCGACGACGCCGACCTTCGTCGGGTCCACGTCGGCGCGGCCTTTCAGGAACGCGACGGCGGCCTGGAGGTCGCGCATCGCGCGGTCTTCAGGGAGGCCCCGCATGAGCTGGTGGGCCTGGTCGGAGGTCGTGGCGAGCTGTCCGCGGTAGAGGTCCGGGGCGATGACGACGTAACCCTGCCGCGCGAAGTGCTCGGCCTTTGTCTTGACGAAGTCGTTCAGGCCCCACCACTCCTGGATGACCACGACGCCGCCTTTCTTGACGACGTCGCTGGGCGCCGCGATGAAGGCGGGGACTTTCTCCTCGCCGCTCATGAGCGTCATCATCGCGCCGGAAACCTGCGCGGAGAGCGTCGCGGCGGCGAGCGTGGCGGCGAGCGCGAGGGCGATTCGCTTGAGCATCGGTACTCCTCTCGAGTCGGGCTAATCTTATCCGGTGAGCTCCCTCTTCCCGCTCGAGCCGCTCGGCGCGAAGGAGGAGCTCCAGATGCTGTACGACCGGCTCGCGGCGCGGTTCGGCTTCGGCGCGGCAGTCGTCCGGCTCTCGCGGCGCAAGCTGACGGGCGGCCACATCTTCTACGGCTCGCCGCACCGGATCACGGTCTCCGCGCACCTGTCGGCGGCGGAACGGGACAACACGCTGCGGCACGAGGCCGCGCACGCCTGGGCGTATCTTCTCGGGAAGAACTGCGGCCACGGCGCCCTCTTCCGGAGGCTGGCGCGGAACCTCGGCGCGTCCTTCGCGAAGGCCCCCGACACGAAGGCGCTCGAGGAATTCCGGAAGAAGCGCGAGGTCATCTACCGCTGCGAGGGGTGCGCGCGGCTCTTCCCGCGCTTCCGTCCGTTCCGCGGCGCGCGGTTCTGCATCGCCTGCGACCGCGCGGGGCGGCCCGCGAGGCTGCGCCGACTCCGCGCTCCGCTTCCGCCCCGGCAGACGTGACCGCGGCAAGCGGGGCGGCTTTCCCGGCGGGCTACCGGATCGGCCATGCGACGGACGCGGAGCGGCGCACCGGGTGCACGGTCGTCCTGACGCCGCCCGGGACGATCGCCGCGGTGGACGTGCGCGGCGGCGCGCCTGGCACGCGGGAGACGGGAGTCTTCACGCCCGGCAACCTCGTCTCGGAGATCCACGGCGTCCTCTTCGCCGGCGGGAGCGCGTTCGGGCTCGCCGCGGCGACCGGCGTCGTCGCGTGGCTGCGCGACCGCGGAGTCGGGTACGCGGTCGGGCCGGCGCGCGTGCCGATCGTGGCGGGGGCGGTGCTCTTCGATCTCGCCGTCGGCGATTCCGCCGCGTTCCCGGACGAGGCGTCGGGCCGCGCGGCCTGCGACGCGGCGCGCGAAGGCCGGATCCCGGTCGGCGCCGTGGGCGCCGGAACGGGCGCGACCGTCGGCAAGCTCTTCGGCGTGCCGAGCGCGGCGCGGGGAGGGCTCGGCGCGGCGGCCGTGACGCTCCCCGACCGCGAGGTCGTCGCGGCCCTCGCCGCGGTGAACGCCTTCGGCGACGTCGTGGATCCCGTGACCGGCGAGCGGCTCGCCGGGTCCAGCGCCGAGGGCGGCGGCGGGGCGGCCCGGGCGCTCATCGAGAGCGATCTGGGCGCGACGCCCGCGGCGGCGTCCCATACGACGCTCATCTGCGTCGCGACGACGGTCCCCTTCGAGCCCGGGGCTCTGCGGCGGGTCGCGATCGAGGCGCACGACGGCCTGGCGCGGGCGGTCCGCCCGGCGCACACGGTCGTGGACGGCGACGTCGTCTTCGCCCTGGCGCCGGGGGGCGGGACTCCCCCGCTGCTCACGCGCCTGCGGGTCGGAGCCGCGGCCGCGGAGGTCGCGGCCCGAGCGATCGTCTCCGCGGTCACCTCGTGACGGACGCCGCCCTGCGGCGCCGGGGGCTGCTCCTCGTCGCGGGAGCGGCGCTTCTCTGGTCGACCGGCGGGATCGGCATCAAGGGGATCCCGGATGGGCCGCTCAAGGTGGCGTTCTTCCGCTCGGCCGTCGCGGCCGTGGCGCTCGGGCTCTTCTTCCGCCCGCGACGCCTGCCGCGGACGCCCGCGTTCATCCTGGCGCTCGTCTGCTACGCGGCCTGCCTCATCACGTTCGTCGTGGCGACGAAGTGGACGACCGCGGCGAATGCGATCTTCCTGCAGTACGGCGGGGTCGTCTGGGTGCTGCTCCTCTCACCGGTTCTTCTCAAAGAGCCGCTCGTCAAGCGCGACGGTATCGTGGTGGCCGTCGCGCTCGGCGGCCTGACGCTGTTTTTCCTGGGCGAGCTCGACACCCGGGGCCGCGCCGGCGACTTGATGGGTCTGCTGTCCTCGTTCTTCTTCGCCGGACTGATCCTGGCGCTGCGGAGGGTGAGGGGAACGGGAGCCGAGGCCGCCGTGACGTACGGCAACGTCGTTGCGGCGATCGGGCTCCTGCCGTTCGTCTGGAACGACCTATCCCTGACGCCGAAGTCTGCCGCGGTCCTGACGTTCCTGGGAGTCTTCCAGCTCGCCGGCGCGTACGCGCTCTTCGTCGCGGGGATCAAGCACGTCACGGCGACCGAGGCCTCCATCGTCGGGATGCTCGAGCCGATCGCCAATCCGCTGTGGGTGCTCCTGTTCCTGGGGGAACGGCCGTCCGTATACGCCGTCCTCGGCGGCGCGGTCGTGCTCGCCGCGATCGCGTGGCGGACCCTGGCGGCCGGGCGCGGTCCGATGCCGATCCCGCCGCCGGATTGACGGGGCCTGGGCGATATTCTTTCCGTTTTCCGTTAAACGGTATATTCTGGGCCGGGTGACCCGATCGTTTCGATCGCGGGACACAAAGGATCTGTTCGAAGACACCGACGTTCCTGAAATTTCGTGCGATCGAGCGTTCCGCTCGCCGAAAACTTTTGATGCTTCATCACGCGAAGGATATTCGGGACCTCCGAGCACCACCCGGCAATCGGCTGGAGGCGTTGAAGGGCACCAGGAAAGGACAGCACAGCATCCGAGTCAACGATCAATGGAGGATCTGCTTCGTGTGGCGGGATGCTGACGCCTTCGGCGTCGAGATCTGCGATTACCACTGAGCCGAGAATGACCAAGAAGAAACTAGAGCCGATTCACCCGGGGGAGATCCTCCAGGCAGAGTTCCTGGTGCCCCTCGGTCTCTCGGCGAACGCTCTGGCGTCCGAAATCGGCGTTCCCGTCACACGCATCTGGGAAATTCTTCGCGGCCGGCGGGGGGTCACCGCCAGCACGGCGTTGCGGCTGGCTCGATTTTTCGGAACGACCCCCGAGCTGTGGCTCGGACTTCAGGCCGAGTTCGATCTGAGGACCGCCCGAAAGGAAGTCGGCCGCGAGATCGAAAAGCGGATCGAGCCCCCACGGGAGGTCAAGCCGGGCGAATACCAGCCCGTCGTACACACCTCGGAGGTTCGAGAGAAGCGAAGCCGCTACGCGGCGGCGCGAATCGGGCGTTCCTGGAAGATCGGTAGGTAGGGGTGTTGCCGGCGTCGTCCCGCCCTAGTGTGAAGTCTCCGCGCTGAACAGGGCCTGCTGCGTGGGGCCGAGGAACGGCAGGATCTCCTTCAATGAATCCGCCGCCCAGAATGGCCGGCGCTCGGTCTCCAGCCGCACGACGGGGACGCCCCACTCGACGAGGACCTCGTCGATCTTCCGGTCGATGGCCTGCTGGAAGGCGACGTCGGTGTCGCGCAGGCCGTCGAAGGCCGGATCCGCGACGATGGGGACCTTGATGAGCATCTTGTAGGTCGAGGTCCACCAGCGTACGAGCGGCTCGAGCGCGGGCGCCTTGCCGGCGTAGAGCAGGTAGCAGAAGTTGTCGAGCACGCTGCGGTCGCAGATGACAATCTCGGCCTTGTGCTGGGCGACGATCTCCTCGGCGATCTCGGTGTGCAGGATCCAGGATTGCGCAGGGACGGTCGTCTCGCGGTTGATGGGCAGCGGGCAGAAGCGCGCGACTTCGCGCACCATCTCGACGGCCCGGTCCCGCTTCTTCAGCAGCGCGGCGAGCTCGAAGCAGAGCGTCGTCTTGCCGACGCCGTGGGTCCCGATGAATGCGACTTTCACCGGGTTCGGATTCTAACGGCGGTCGGGTCCTTTCGCCCGGAAGCGGTCAGTCGCGAGGCGCGCCGCGCGCGACCCATTCGCGGACGAGCTGCCGGTCCTCTTCGCTGATCGTCGCGCCGAAGGGCATCGGAGCGCCGGGCGATCGCGGAGCCGGGAGTGATCTTGCGCACGAGATACGAGTTGGCGGGGTCGCCGGAGCGCGACGCGCAGCAGCGAAGGAATCTGGCGCGAGGGGACCCGCACGATCGCGTCGTAAGAAAGCCCCTGCCCCAGCGGCATGTTCTCCTGCGCGTCGGCCGCCGCGCCTCCGTGGCAGCCCGGGATCGCGCACTGCGGCGTGAAGACCTCCTGCTGCACACGGCCGAAGGTCGCATTCGAGCTGCCCGGCGGCGCGACCTCGGTCGGCATCCGGTCGTCCTCGTCGCAGCCGGCGGCCAGAAGGACGGCAAGAATACCGGCGGCCGCCAGTGGGAGCCTCCGTCGCATGCGCCCGATTCTTCCGGCCGGCAGCCCGCAACCCGCGCAACCTCAGAAATTACTAAACATCGCTTCGCCTGATGCCGGAAGACGATCTATCCGGGGATCCGTTCGTTCACTCGAGAGTGAGGAGGTTTCCGTGAAGAAGGCGCTCTTGCTCCTGGTCGCCCTGGTTCTTCTCGCGCCAGCGGCCGCGGCGCAGACCTACAGCGCAGGAATGGCTGGCGGACCCATCGAGGTGCCACCGGGAGACCCGGACGGCACCGGCGTCGCCGTGGTCCGCATCAACGGGAACATCGTTCAATGGGAGGTCGGGGTCGCCAACATCGCTGCCCCGACCGTCGGACACATCCATCGCGGCGGCCCGGGCGTGGCCGGACCGGTCGTCATCGGCTTCGACCCGTTGATCTTCCGAAACGGCGTCGCCAGCGGGTCGGCCACCGTCACGGACCAGGCGCTGCTCGACGAGATCCGCGCCAACCCGGGCGGCTTCTACGTGAACATCCACAACGGCGAGTTCCCGGGCGGAGCGGTCCGAGGGCAGCTCGCCACGGCGAGCGCGTTCAGCAGCGAGCTCCTCGGCGGGCCGGTCGAGGTGCCTCCCGGCGACCCGGACGGCCTCGGCTATTCGATCGTCGCCGTCAGCGGCAGCACGGTCCAGTACTTCTTCTCGACGACGAACATCAACCAGGCGGCCGCCGCGCACATCCACCGGGGGGGGCCCGGCGTCGCCGGCCCGATCGTCGTCGGCTTCAACACGCCTTCGACCGGCGCGGCCTCGAGCGGGACGGTCAACGTGACGGACGAGGCCCTGCTGAACGAGATTCGGGCCAACCCGACCGGCTTCTACGTGAACGTCCACACGGCGGACTTCCCGGGC
>JBHENW010000041.1:0-40676 GCA_046261875.1 Thermoanaerobaculia bacterium
TTCTTGGACATCTGCTCTTTCTCGGCGAGCACCTCGAGGAATGCCTCCTCGTCGAAGACCTTGCGCTGGGCGAAGACCTTCGAGACGAGATGCCCGATCTCGTCGGCCGTGAGGCCGCGCATCGCGAGCGCGAGACGGCGCACGGAGGGCTCGTCGAGCCCCTCCCCGCCGATGCGGCGGCGTGCGTTCGCGTCGATGATCCGAGAGATTTCTCCTTCGTCGGGCAGTTCGTACTCGACGACGTAAACCTCCTTTTTCGCTTCTTCCGGCAGGACGAGCCGCGGCGAAAGGAGGAGCACGTGGCGGCCGCGATCTTTCAGGCTGCGGTAGAGGTCGCGCAGCCGCCGCACGATCTCGGGGCGGCTGTCCGTCATCGGAAAGTCCTTGAGGAGATAGAAGCCGCGCCCGGAGGCCGCGAGGATCGCCTCGAGCACGCGGAGCGGATCGCGCGTGTCGGGCACCGGGACGCCGTCCACGACGAGGCCGTCCACGACCGTCCACAACCCGAAGGGCGCGGCCGCACCGTAGAAGGTCTTGGCCAGATGCTGGACGACTCGCTCGACGCGCGCCTCCTCCCACGACACGACGTAGATCAGAGGATGTCCGCCGGCGAGCGCCTTGCGGATGCGGTCCATCGCTTTCGGCGGCGCCGAAGCGGGGGGAACTGTCACGCTCATTTTGCTCATGATTGTAACGCCCCCGAACCGGAGGCTCCCGCGGCATCCTCTACAATGCCGGGGAGTGAACCCGGAACACTGGAAGCTCCTCCTCTCGCCGGACTGGAACGAGTGGCGGCGCAAGAACGCCAACGTGACGCCCGATCTCACCGACGCAGACCTGGTCGGCCGGGATCTCTCGGGGCAAGACTTGAAGCGCGCCGATCTCTCCCGGGCCGACCTTTCCCGCGCGAACCTGGCCGGCACCGACCTGACGCGGGCCGTTCTGCGCTCGGCCAAGCTCGCCGGCGCGTCGGCGCCGGGGGCGATCTTCGAGCACTGTGACCTCGACTTCCTCGACCTCTCCCGCATCTTCCTGACGGGCGCCCGCCTCCGCAGCGCATCCCTCCAGGGATGCACGTTCGTCGAAACGAACTTCGCCGGGGCCGACCTTTCGATGACGCGCCTGGAGGGCTCGGACCTGTCGCGCGCGAACCTGGCGGGCGCCAACCTCTCGGACGTGAACTTCCGCGGCGTCAAGACGGAGGGCGCCCAGTTCGACGGCGCCGACCTCACCCGCGTCTTCTTCGAGGGGGTCTCGGCGGTGCGGACGTCCTTTCCCAACGCGAACTTCACCAAGGCGAACATGAAGGGAGCGGATCTCTCCGGCTCCGACCTGCGCCGCGCGAAGTTTCACGGGGCCATCCTCCGGCAGGCCGCGCTCAACGCGGCCGACTGCGAGCGGGCCGATTTCACGGAGGCGGACCTGGAGCTGGTCTCCGCGGTCGAGACGAACTTCACCGGGGCCCGCTTCGATCGCGCGCGCTTCCACAAGGCGGACCTGAAACGGGCGAGCTTCCTGGAGGCCGCCGGCGAAGACGTCAGCTTCGCGTCGGCGAAAGTCACGGAAGTGGACCTGCGGACGGCCCGGTTCGAGCGCGCCAACTTCCAGGGGGCCGACCTCTCCAAGTCGGTCCTGCGGCGCGCGAACCTCAAGCCCTACACGTTCGTCGGTGCGCGCTTCGCCGACGCGGACCTCGCCGAAGCCCAGGGCGAAGGGGTGAACTTCTCCCGCGCGGACCTCTCCTCCGGCAGCTTCCGGCAGGCCAACCTGAAGCGCGCCAACCTGAGCGAATGCCGGGCCTTCGATGCCGACCTCTCGGGCACGATGCTGATCGGCGCGAACTTCAAAGACGCGAGTCTTCAGGAGGCGGATCTGCGGTTCGCGCGCGCCATCGGAGCCGACTTCACCGGAGCCGACCTTTCGGGCGCCGACCTCGCGAACGCCGATTTCTCCGAAGCGATCTTCAAAAAGACGAAGACCTGGGGCGCCACGGCGCGGCGGGTCAAGCCGCCGAAGGGGGCCGGCTTGACCCTGTCGCTCTCGACGATGTTCTCCAAGGCGAAGCAGAAGAAAGAGAAGGTCTCGAACCAGAAAGAGCGCGCACGCCAGAAGAAGATCGCCGAGCTCGAGGCGGAGGCGGACAAGCGGCCGCCGCACCTGACCGGAAAGAGGTAGCGCGGAGCCCGCGCGATCGAACGACGCCTCGACCCGTCTAGGGCTTCCGGGCCTGCGCCGTCCGAGTCGGCGCGGGAGCCTGCGCGGTCTTCCGGAAGACCGAATCCAGCCCCGAGACGGCCTCCCCGGGGAGATCGAATGCCCCCGGCCGCCGGCCGACGATCGCGGACACTCCGCCCGTCCTCGGAAACAGCTTGATCTGCCACCGCTCGCCGTTGGAGAGGGCGACGCGCACCTCTCCGGCGGGCGGCTGTGCCTGCGCGGCGCGAGCGGCGGAGGCCTCGAGGAACGCCCGGCTCTTCAGATCCAGGATGGCGGTCAGGATGTCGTCGGCCGCCGAAGCGAGGACGGACTTGCCCGCCATCGTCCAGCCGCCGTCTTTCTGCGACAACGCGTACTTCGAAGGTCCGAACGTGCCTTCGACGCCAGTCACGTCGGCCCGGTCGAACCGCACTAGCTGTGTGCTCCGGAAGGCCACGCCTTCGCGGCTGACGTCCTCGACGATGGAGTCCTCGACGGTGAAGACCTGCCCCTCGCGGCGGCCGTACACCGCGTTTCCCTCCGAGCGGGTCGAGCCGAGCTCGACCGTCACCGCCTTGCCTTTCGTGTCCGTGACGGTCACGCGGTAGAGCGGCGGCGCGAGACCGAGGGCCGCCAGGTTTTCGCGCTCCGGACCCGTGACGAACTCCTGGACCCGCAGTGCGGCGAGGTCCCCCGCCAGCTCCTCCGCGGATTCCGTGCTCGCCAGATCCGAGAGCGGCTGTTCGAGCCACCACGCTCCGCCCTTACGGACCAGAACGAGGCGTCCGTTTCCGCGCGCGATGTCCAAGCGGGCGGTGTCGAAGGCGCTGCCTCCGAAGAGGTCCTTGCTCCTGAGGTCGGCCACGTTCTTCCGCACGGCGGTCGCGACGGAGCTCGGGACGAAGAGGACGGGCCCGGCGCTCTCGACCCGCGCCGCCATGAAATCGGTGCCGGGGATTTCGACCCCGAGCTCGACCGTCTTGTGCTGGCGCGCCTTGCTCTTCTCATCCGTCCAGAAGACCGTGGCCTTCGCCGACGGCGGCTGCAGGCCGTAGTCCTCCGCCCGCGCCCCCTCGCCCTCCCCCTCGGAGCGCTTGAGGTCCCCGAGCTGCGCCGTCAGATCCGAGACCGCCGCGGAATCGGCCGGGTAGGACTCCGGCTGCACGATCCGCCAGTCCTCGCCTTCCTTTTTGAGCCGGATCGTCGCGCCCGACTGCTCCAGGAGGATCTCGTCGATTCGCTCTTCGGGCAGGTTCCAGTGCAGCTCACCCTGGCGCTGCCGGTCCTCGGTGGACGGCATCTTCCGTTCGAAGAGCAGGATGAAACCGAAGAGGAGGAGGACGACGACCGAGAGGACGACCAGGCGGCGCGCGGTCACGGGCAGGCCCGCCTCAGTCGCGGCGCCGGTACCAGACCCAGACGCCGAGGACGACCGCCAGGGCCGGCATTCCGAGAGTCGTGAAGAGGGCGATCCTGCGGACCTGCGACTGAGTCAGGGACAGGGAGGCCTGCTCCGGCGTCTTCGGGGCGATCCCCATGCGCCGCTCCGATCCGGAAAGCCAGTGCACGGCGTTGACGAAGAAGTTGGCGTTGCCGGCGGTGGTCAGGCTTCCGTTCGCGGCGAAGCGCGAGTTGCCGACGACGATGACCTTGCGCGTTTTCAGAGAGGCCGGAGGCGAAACGGCGGCGGCTTTCGCGGCCCCGGCCGTTGTCGGCGTGGGCACCGGCGGGGGGCTGTCCGGGGGCGCGGATGCGAAGGCCAGCGCGACCGGGCCCTGATTGTCCGAGGGGTCCTTCGCGATCTGCTCGTCGAGCCGATCGAGACCCGTTTCCCCCCAGCCGTCCGGGGTCGTCTCCACCAGCATCGTGGCGCTGATTCCCGGAGGGAGGGGCTCCACGCGGGACACCGATCGGGCCAGAGTGAAGATGATCGGCAGCTGCTGGTCGGCGAGCGGGCGCGCGATGGGGTGGGTGCCGTAGCGGTTGGCGATCAGCGTCTCCGCGCCGACGAGGGGGACCGCGTTCGCCGGGTCCACGACGATGTCCTGGCCCAGCCGCACGCCGTACGCGGCGAGTATCCGTCCGAGGCCATAGTCGGCGGGGGGCGACCCGGGGGCAGGCAGCACGGGATCGAGCAGGAACAGCACGCTGCCGCCGCCGGCGAGGTACTTCTCCAGCGCGGCCGTCTCGGGCTCCAGGAATCCGGTGCGGGGTCCGGCCACGACGACGACGTCCGCGTCGGCCGGCACGCTCCCCTTGCCGATCGAGTCCCACGCCGCGACGGTGATGTTGTCGCGCTCGAGCGTCTGCTTGAGCTCGGCGAAGCCGCGTCCTCGCTCGAAGGAGTCCAGCGACGGCTCGCCGTGCCCGGCGGAGAAGTAGATCCGCGGCGAACGGTCCTCGGTGACCGCCAGGATCGCCGAGGTGAACGCTTCCTCCCCTTTGAACGCCTTGATCTCGGGGGCCGCGTTGGGCATCCCCATCCCGGCGTAGTCGTAGTCGGCCAGCTTGTCCTCTTCGACGTACTTCTTGCGGTCTCCCGACCGGAAGACGATGGTGTTCTGGCGGATGCCGAACTCCTGGACGAGCGCCTGCGCCCGCGCCGGGTTCTTCTGCGGATCCAGGTACTCGACCTCGACCCGCGGCGAGAGGACGCGGTACCGGTTCAGGAGCTCCCGCACGGGCGAATAGAGCCGGGAGCGCTCCGTCATGAAGACCGTGATGCGCACGGGCCTGGTCAGCCCGCGGACGATCTTCGTCGTCGTTTCCGAGAGCGAGTAGAGGCGCGTCTTCGTCCAGTCGAGGCGGCCCCAGTGGCGATTCCCGAGGTAGTTGACGCCGAAGAGCAAGGCGGCACCGAGGAGGATCGCGGCGGTCGAGACGCCGGCGCGGGCGGCGCGCGGCTTCACGGCGTCTCCTTCTTGGCGGAGAGGGTCACGGTCGTCAGGAAGAGGAAGAAGAGCGTCGCCGAGAGGTAGTACACGATCCGCCGCGTATCCACGACGCCGCGGGAGAACTCCTCCATGTGCTCCCAGAGGTTGAAGTATCCGGTGAGGTTCCGGAGCTTGGGGTCCGTGACCATTCCCTCGAGGAGGCCGGCCGAAAAGATCGGGATCAGCATCGCGAAAGCGAGGATCGCCGCGACGATCTGGTTCTTCGTCAGGACCGAAGCGAACGTCCCGACCGAAAGGAAGTACGCCCCGATGAGCGTGATCGCGAGATAGCCCGCGACGACCGGGCCGACGTCGATCGGGGTCTGCGCCCGAAGGATGAAGATGTAGGCGAGCGTCGGAAGCCAGAGAGTCAGGAAAAACCCGAGGGCCCCGATGAACTTGCCGACCACGACGGTCCCCTCCGAGACGGGAGAGGTCAGCAGGACCTCGATCGTCCCGCTCTTGCGCTCCTCCGGAAAGAGACGCATGGCGATGATGGGCACCACGAAGAGCAGGAAGAGCCAGAAGTACGTGTTCGTGAAGAGCAGCGTGAGGGCCTGCCCCTTCGGGGCGTTCGGGTCGTTCAGATAAGCGACGATCGCTCCGAAGATCACCCCGTTCATCAGCAGGAAGGCGGCGAGGATCACGTAGGCGAGCGGCGAGAAGAAGTAGGCGCGCCACTCCCGCGAGATGATCGCCCAGAGCCTCCTCACGACGCGGCCTCGCCTTCGGCCGGCGCGGATGCCTCCTCACGGGGCTCGGTGACGACGCGGGTCTCCTCCTGGCGCGTCAACCGGACGAAGACGTCCTCGAGCGAGACCGTGTCACGAGTCAGCTCCCGCAGGACCCAGCCCTCTGCGACGGCCAGCCGGAAGATCTCCTCGGAGAGATCGGTCCCCGGCGAGCCTTCGATGCGCAACCGGGTCTCTCCGGCGGCTCCGTCTTCCTCGACGCGCACGACCCCGGGGAGATCCTCGACGTGGCCCCGCGCGGCGACGCTCCCCTTGATCGCGACGCGCACGATGGGGCTTCCGGCGAGCTTCGCCCGCAGCTCCTGCGGGGTGCCTTCGGCGACGATCCGCGCGCGGTCGATGATGAGAACGCGGTCGCACACGGCGTCCACCTCCGGGAGGATGTGGGTCGAAAGGAGCACCGCGCGATTCCGGCCGAGCTCCTTGATCATTTCGCGGATCTTGATGATCTGCGCGGGATCGAGGCCCACCGTCGGTTCGTCGAGAATGAGGACCGGCGGCTCGTGCACGAGCGCGCCGGCCAAGGCCGTGCGCTGCCGGTATCCCTTCGAGAGGTTGTCGATCTTTCGGTCGGCGACCTGGGACAGCAGGCACCGGTCGATCACTTCGCCCACGCGGCTCCGGACTTGGCCTCGATGGATCCCTTCGAGGCGCGCGCGGAAGGCCAGGAACTCGCGGACCCGCATCTCCGGGTAGAGCGCCGCGGACTCCGGCAGATATCCGAGTGAGGCGCGTGCCTCTCGCGACCGCGCCACGATGTCGTTTCCGGCGATCTTCGCCGTGCCTTCCGTGGGCGGGAGGAACCCGGTCAGTACGCGCATCGTCGTCGTCTTGCCCGCGCCGTTGGGCCCGAGGAAGCCGACGATCTCCCCTTCCCGCACGGAGAACGTGACGTCCTCGACCGCGGTCTGGGTCGCGTAGCGCTTCGTGAGGCCTTCGACTTCGATCATCGGGTTCTCGAAAAACGCGGGAGTCTAGCACGCGCCGCCGCCGCCGGGAGAATCCAGGATTACCATGACAGAGGACATGATCCGCGTGGAGTCGGTGTCGAAGTCGTACGGCCGATTCGGCCGCCCGACGCGCGCGCTCGTCGGCGTTTCGCTCGAAGTGCCCCGGGGAGAAACGCTCGGGCTCATCGGACCGAACGGCGCCGGCAAGACGACGCTGCTCTCCTGCCTTCTCGGATTTCTTCGCCCCGACGCCGGAACGATCCGGGTGGACGGGATGGCGCCCGACGACCTCGCGGTACGCCGCCGGACCGGCTACATGCCCGAGCGCCTCGGGTTCGACCGCGACCTTTCCGGCGCCGCGTTCCTCGGCCACCACTGGCGGCTCGCGGGGGGAGACCCCCGTCGCACGCGCGAAGAGGTCGAGCAGGCGGCGCAGCGCGTCGGGTTGCCGGAGGAAGCGCTCCGCCGCAAGCTGCGCGGATACTCGCGCGGGATGCTCCAGAGGATCGGAGTCGCCCAGGCGACGCTCGGCGCGCCCGATCTGCTCTTCCTCGACGAGCCCGCCTCGGGGACCGATCCGCTCGGCGTCGCCGTCGTGCGGGACCGCATCGTCGAGGCCAAGCAGCGCGGCGCGACGATCGTCCTCAACTCGCATCAGCTCGCCGAAGTCGAAAAGGTCTGCGATCGCGTCCTCTTCATCGAAGGGGGGCGGCTGACCCGCGAAGAAGTCCTTCGCGGCGCTGCGGCGACGCGCCGGCGTGCCTTCCTGAGGGTTCCGCCGGGCCAGGCGGCCGCGGCCGCGGAGATCCTCCGCCGCGCGGGACTCGAGGCCGTGACGGGACCCGACGGGACGCTCCGCCTGGCCGGCGGGGGGGAAGAGGACCTTTCCCGCGCTGTCAGGGTCCTCGCCGTGGCCGACGTCGCCGTGCTCGAAGCGCGGGCTTCGGCCGATCTGGAGTCCCTCTTCCACGAGCGGGGGAACGTATGAAGGAGATGGTCCAGAGGGTCCTTCGCCAGAAGCTCGGGAACCTCGGGATCGTCTTCGTGCTGCTCGCCGTCGCCTTTTTGACGGTCCTCAGCTTCAGCTCGGGGCGGGGGGGCCCCCCGAGCCTCGCTCTCCTCCTCATCGCGACGGGGGCCATCTCCCGGGACATCTCGAGCGGAACCGCTCAGATGATCCTCGCCCGACCGATCCGGCGCTCCGACTATCTGATGGGCCGCTACATCGGCGTCCTCGTTCTCCTCGCGGCCTTTCTGACCTTCGCGGTCCTGCTTTCCGTCTCTCTTCAGTCCCTGCTCGGAACCCTCTTCGGAGTGCGGGACCCGATCCCGATCGCCGCGCTTCTGCGGATCGCCGCCGGCGAGTGGCTCGACGGCACCCTGCTCGCCGCGACCCTGCTCTTCTTCTCGACCTTCCTGCCGGGCGTGGGCGACCCGCTCGCGTACTTCGTGCTGCAGATCGGTCTCGGGGTCGCGGGCAGCCTCGGCGCGCGGTTCCCGCCGGTCGCCCGGGGGGCGGCGCTCGTCCGCGAGAACCTCTTCCCCCACGTGGCCTGGGAGGACGTCCTCCGAGGGGAAGGGATTCTCGGCGCCGACGTCGGCCGTTTCGTCCTCGCTCTGACCGTGTTCCTGCTCGGCGCGATCGTCATCTTCAGCCGAAGGGAGTTCTCGTATGGCCACGACTGACCCGACCGCCGCCGCGCCGTCGCCCGCCCCCGGACCCGAGGGCCCGCGCGGCTCGCAGTCGCGCGTTTCGCCGATCCTGCTCTGGATCCTGGCGGCGGCGGTGCTCTTTCGGGTGGTCACCTACGTCACCGATCGCGGGAAGACGGACGCGACGCTCGTCCGCTGGATGGCGGCCCCGGCAGCCCAATCCCTTTCCCGCACCGGAAAGCAGCCGATCCTCTACGACTTCACCGCGGCCTGGTGTCCGCCATGCAAGATCCTGGACCGCGAGGGGTGGAACGACCCGGAAGTCGCCGCCTTCGTCAACGCGACGTACCTCCCCTCGCGCATCGTGGACCGCCAGCGAGAAGAGGGAAAGAACAGTCCGGAGGTCTCGGCCTTGCAGCGACGGCACGGAGTCCAGGTCTTTCCGACGCTCGTCGTCGTCGGCCCCGACGGCGGCGAGGTCGCCAAGTTCGCGGGTTACCGCGGACGGGCCGCGCTCGTGAAGTTCCTGCAGGAATCGGCCGCGGCCTCGGCCCGGCGCTAGCTCTCCCGTCGGCGCGCCTGCGGCCGGCGCCGCCGGTCCGCGTCTTCCGGGGGAGGTGGAGCGATCCCTTCGAGGAACCGTCCCGTCACGCTGCCCGGGTGGCGCCGGATCTCCTCCGGCGGCCCTTCCGCCACGATCTCCCCTCCCCGGTCGCCCCCGCCCGGCCCCAGGTCGATGATCCAGTCCGCGGACGCCAGGAACTCGAGGTGGTGCTCGACTGCCAGGATGGAATGGCCGCGGGTGAGCAGCCGGCGGAACGTCGCCAGGAGCCGCTGGACGTCCTGCGCATGGAGGCCGGTCGTCGGCTCGTCGAAGAGGAACAGCGCGCCCCGGGTGACCGCGGGCCGCAGCTCCAGGAACGAAGCGAGCTTCAGCCGCTGTGCCTCTCCGCCCGAGAGGGTGGCCGTCGGCTGCCCGAGCGTCATGTAGCCCAGTCCCACGTCGCGCAACGGCTGGAGCCGGCGGACGACGCGCTCGCTCTCCGCGAAGAACACCACGGCGTCCTCGACCGTCATCGCGAGGACGTCGTCGATGTTCTTGCTGCGGTAGCGGATCGCCAGGACCTTTCCGCCGAAGCGCCGGCCGTCGCACGCCTCGCACCGGACGGTCACGTCGGCGAGGAACTGCATGTCGATCGTCTGCCAGCCGGTGCCCTTGCAGGCCTCGCAGCGCCCCCCGACGGAATTGAAGGAGAAGTCGCGCGGCGTGATCCCGCGGGCGACGGCGCGCGGCGTGCGGGCGAAGATCTGCCGGATCTCGTCCCAGGCCTTCGTGTACGTGACCGGGTTCGAACGCGCCGAGCGCCCGAGCGGCGCCTGGTCCACGAAGAGCAGGTCGGCGACCCCTTCGAGCCCTCCGATCGAGTCGTGTGCGCCGACGTCGAGCTGCACGGCGCCCTTGATCCTTCGCGCGTACGAGTTGTGGAGGATGTCCCGGACGAGCGTGGACTTCCCCGACCCCGAAACGCCCGAGACGCAGACGAGGCGGCCCAGCGGAATGCGCACGGTCAGGTTCTTGAGATTGTGCTCCCGCGCGCCCCGGATCACGATCGCGCCCCCTTCTCCGCGGCGAAAAGCGACCACGCGTCCGCCGGGGGCGGCCTCTCCGGCGCCGGAGGCGCCGCCGCCGGTCCGCGCGCCGCGCCGCCGGAGGAGCGCGCCCGTCGCGGAGTGCTTCTGGCGCGCGAGCGACCGGGGCGAGCCCTGGAACAAAAGATGGCCGCCCTGACTGCCGGCGCCGGGGCCGAGGTCGATGACGTGATCCGCGGCCTCCATGACTTCGGGATCGTGCTCGACGACGACGACCGTGTTGCCGCGGTCGGAGAGCCGCCGCAGGATGCCGATGAGGCGCCGCGTGTCCGCGGCGTGGAGCCCGATCGTCGGCTCGTCGAGCACGTAGAGCGTGCCCGTCAGCGATCCGCCGAGCGCCGAGGCCAGGCCGATCCGCTGCGCCTCCCCGCCCGAGAGGGTCCGCGCCGCGCGCGCCAGGGTGAGGTACTCCAAGCCGACGTCGTTCATGTAGCGCACGCGGGCGCGGAGCTCGGCGAGGATCGAGCCAAGACGCTCCTCTTCGCGCTCCGAGAGCCGCAGCGCCGCGAACCAGCCCTGCAGCTCCCCCAGCGGCAGCTCGGCGAGCTGCGGGAGCGTGCGGCCGCGGAACCGGACCGCCCGGGCGCCCGGACCCAGCCGCGCGCCCCGACAGTCCGGGCAGAGCGTATACGCGCGGTAGCGCGCGAGAAGGACGCGGACGTGGATCTTATACCGCTTGGTCTCCAGCCAGTCGAAGAACCCCGAGATGCCGTAGAACTCTCCGCGCCCCTTGACGAGGACCTCCCGCTCGTGTGCGCTCAGCCGCTCGACCGGGATGTCCGTCCGGACCGAGTAGCGCCGGCAGGCGCGGAACAGGTCGCGGTACGCGGACTCGTACGCCGGCGTGTTCCAGGGAGCGACCGGCCGGTCCTCGAGCGCGAGGCTCGGGTCGGGGATCACCTTGTCCAGGTCGACGGAGATCACCCGGCCGAAGCCCTGGCACGCCGTGCACGCCCCGAGCGGGGAGTTGAAGGCGAACAAGGCCGGCCAGGGGTCCCGGAAGTCCCGGCCGCAGCGGGGGCAGTGAAGGCCCCGGCGAAAGGTGCGCCTGCCCCCCTCGAAGCGAGCCACGAGGCAGCCGGCGAGCATGAAAGCGCTCTCGACGGACGCGGCGATCTCCGGACGCGACTCGTCGCGGACGACGAAGCGCCCGACGACGAGTGGGAGGTTCCCTCCCGTGTCGAGGAGCGGAGCGACGTCGTCTTCGATCTCGACGGTCTCCCCCGACGGCGAGACCGCGCGAAAGAAGCCGGCCCGCTTCAGCTCGGAAAGTCGCAGCGCCTCCTCTCGCGCGGCCGAGCGCCGCTTCCGGCGCTGCCCGCCTCCGTTGCGCCACGGGAGAGGCGCGGTCAAGGTCATCCGCGCGCCGGCGTAAGCCGCGCAGAGCTCCTCGACCGCCCGCTCGACGCCCCCCGGGACGGCCTCGACGTCGCAATCGGGGCAGAACGTCGTTCCGCCGTGGGCGAAGAGTAGTCGCAGCGAGTCGTAGATCTCCGTCTGGGTGCCGACGGTGGAACGCGCATTGCGCACGCCGTTCTTCTGCTCGAGCGCGATCGCGGGCGGCACGGGCTCGACGGAGTCCACGTCCGGGCGATCCATCCGCTCGAGGAACTGCCGGGCGTACGTGGACAGCGACTCGGTATAGCGCCGCTGGCCCTCCGCGTAGAGGGTGTCGAAGGCGAGGGAGGACTTGCCCGATCCCGAGACCCCGGTGACGACCGTGAGGCAGCCCGCGGGGATCGTCACGGAGACGTTCTTGAGGTTGTGCGTACGCGCGCCGGTGATCCGGATGTCCGAGGAAGCGCTGCGGGGGCGACGGGAGCTCAAACGGTCGAGGCTACCATCTACCAGAGCGGGTTGGCGGCCGGAGCCTCCTCGGGAGAGAGCTCTTCGAAGTAGAAATCGTGGAGGCGGCAGACCATCGCCGGCGCGGTCCCTTCGATGAAGACTTCGGTCATCCGGCGCGGGCAGGAGGACCCCGCGAGCAGGCCCGAGTCCGGATCGATCTCGGCGGTCACGACGTTGGAGGGGACGGGGAAGTTTTCGGTGAAATAGGCGGGCGGCACCGAGCGCGTGAAATCCGCGAAGATCGGGACGGCGGCCTCGGACCCGGAGAGGTGCAGGCCGCGGTTGTCGTCGTAACCGACCCAGATGGCCGTGAGGAATTTGGGGGAGAAGCCGACGAACCAGGCGTCGCGGCCGTCGTTGGTCGTCCCGGTCTTGCCGGCGAGGACGCCGCGGAGCCCGCCCGCGCGCGCCCCGGAGGCCGTGCCGCGCTGCACGGCGCCGCGCAGGAGCGAGTTGACGAGGAACACGGCGTCGGCCGGGAGCGAGGGAGCGAGCGGAGTCTCCTTGCGGGTCAGGACGCTCCCGTCCCCACCGAGGACGCCCACGATGGCGTTCGGCTCGACCCGCACGCCGCCGTTGGCGAAAACGGCGTATGCGGCGGCGATCTCCATCGGCGAGATCTCGAAGGCGCCGAGCGCGATCGAGGGATAGGCGCGCAGGCGCGAGCCGATCCCGGCCGCCCGGGCGGCGGCGAGGACGCTGGGAAGACCGGCTTCGAGCGCGGCCCGCACGGTCGGCACGTTGATCGAGAGCTCGAGGGCCCGGCGCGCCGACATCGGCCCCCGGTAGCTGCCGTCGTAGTTGCGCGGGGTCCAGATCTGGTCCGGTTCACGCTTGTCCCATTCGACGCTGACGGGTGAGTCGGAGAGGATGGTCGCCGGCGTGACGGGGCTTGGAAGGTCCCGCCGCGCGAATGCGGCCAGGAAGACGAACGGTTTGAAGAGGGATCCGGGCTGGCGGCGGGCCTGCGTCACCCGGTTGAACTGCGAACGGGTGTAGTCGCGGCCGCCGACGAGGACCTTGACGCCGCCGGTCTGCGGCTCGAGGAAGATGAGCGCCCCCTGGAGAGGCGCCTCTTTCGCGGCCGCCGCCAGGCGGCGGTACTTCTTCTCCAGCGCGCCGAGACCCTCCGTCACGGCGCGCTGACCCGCCTGCTGCAGATCCACGTCGAGCGTCGTGAAGATCTGGAGACCTTCGGTCCGGAGCTTCTGGCCGTACTCCTCCGCGAGCTGCGCCTTGACGAAGTCGACGAAGTGAGGCGCGATCGTGCGTTGACGCCGCCGCGTGCGGGGCAGCAGGCGCGAGGCGAGCGCCCGGCGCAGAGCCGGCTCCTCGATCACCCCTTCCTTCCGCATGAGGCGCAGCACGAAGTCGCGCCGGTCCTTGGACCGCGCCGGGTTGCGGAAAGGGGAGTAGGGATTCGGAGCGCGGATCATTCCGGCGATCGTGGCCGACTCGGCGAGGTCCAGGTCCGAGACCTGCTTGCCAAAGTAGTATCGGGCCGCCTCTCCGATTCCCGTCACCGCGATCGAGCCGCGCTGACCCAGATAGATCTCGTTCAAGTACGCCTCGAAGATCTCGTCCTTCCCGTATCGCGCGTCGAGGATGAGGGCCATGACCGCCTCGACCGTCTTGCGCCGCAGCGTCCGCTCAGGAGAGAGATAGAGGTTCTTGACCAGCTGCTGCGTCAGCGTCGAGCCTCCCTGCATCGCGCCGCCCCGCAGCGACGCGTAGAGGGCGCCGAAGATCCGTCTCAGCGAGATGCCGGGGTGGCGATAGAAGTCGCGGTCCTCGATGACGAGGATCGCGTCCTGGAGGGTCTGCGGAACCTCGGAGAGCCGGACCGGCGTGCGGTCTTCGAACTCCTCGCCGAACACGGAGCCGAGCAGCTCCGGCTCGACGACGACCGCCGCGGCGGCCGCTCCGGACGCGTCCTGGACGGACCGGACGGCGCCTCCCTGGTACTCGATCCTCGCCGGAAATCCCCGAAAACGTCGGCCGGGATAGAAGAAATCCCGCGTGGAGATCTCCAGGACGTTTCCCGTGACGCGGAAATGTCCCGCGCGGGCCGGACGCTCCTTCGAGCGCTGGTAGAGCAGCCGCTCGAGCTTCGCGGCGACGCGCTCGGGGCTTCCCGGTTCGCCGGGCCGCAGGACCTGGATGTCCGAGTAGATTCGGGAAGGCAGGCTCCACCGCCGTCCCTCGAAACGCGAAGCGATCACCGACGTCAGATAGGCGACGGCGACGAGGCCGACCAGAAAGCACGCCGCGAGCGCGAGGAGCACCGGCTTGCGATGCCGATAAATCCAGAGGTGCAGGGAAACGCGCCGAGGGTGCGTGCGGCCGGCATCCGTATCGGGAGGGTCGGGTCGCCAGGGCACGGGGAGAGCATAACTTCCGGACGGGACCGCGCATTCCTCTTCCGCCGGAGTCCGCGGACCCCGTCGTTGTCATAATCGCCCGCGATGGGACGCGGGCGAGGTCGGGCGCCGGAGGCGAAGAAGCGCTCCCCGGCCCCACGCGACTTGCCCGGCCGCATGGCCCGCGGAGTGCTCGCGATCGCTCTCATCGGGACGGCCCTCGTCGTGGACACGCGCGCGGAGGCCGCCTTCGACGCGCCCAAGCGTTTCCTCGCGGTCGTGGCGATCGCCGTCGCGGCGGCTCTGGTCTTCGGCTGGCGATCCGAAACCGGTGCCGTGCCCGCCCCGTGGAAGGGAAAACCGAGGCGGCCCGTCCTCGCGATTTACCTCCTCCTCTTCGCACTCGGCGCCGCGTTCGTGTCGGCGCTCGTCTCGCCCCACCGCGCTCTCGCGCTCGACACACTTCGCGCGGTCCTCGTATACGCGCTCCTCCTGCCGCTCGGGGCTTCGCGGGCGCTCGACCGCCCGCAACCGCTGCTCGCCGCATTCCTGGCCGCGGCGGCCGTCAACGCGGTCGTTTCGCTGCTCCAGGTCTCCGGGGCGTACACCCCGTTTGCGATCCGCGCCTGGGGCGGCCGGGGATCCACGGGGGCGTTCGCCGGGAACGTCGGGTACCTCGCCATCGCGCTCGCCCTCGCGGCCCTGGCGGCGCTCGGATACGCCCTCCACGGCGAGCGCCGCGCCGTGCGCGCGCTCTGCGCCCTCCTCGCGGCGCTGTTCCTCGCCGCAGTGGTCGCCAACCAGAACCTCACGGCCCTGACCGCGCTCGTCGCCGGCAGCGTGTTCCTCGCCGCGGTCCGCCTGGGCCGGCGCTCCTGGCTCCCCCTCCTCGCGCTGCTCGCTTGCCTGGCCGCCGCGGTCGCCCTCTACGGGCCGTTGCGCACGCGTGCGGCGCAGCTCGTCTCCGCCGTGCGGGCCGGTGACTGGGACCGGGTCGTGACGTATCGCGCAGGCCCCTGGCTGGCCGCCGTCGAGATGGTCCGCGAAAGGCCTCTCACGGGCGTGGGTACCGGCGCCTTCGGCCACGAGTTCGTTCCGCACCGGCTCGAAGCCGAGATCCGCGCGCGCCGCCGTTTCGTGAATCCCCTCGTGACGAGCTCCTACGCCGAGGCGCACTCCGATTACCTCGAGCCGTTCGCCGAGATCGGCGTCCTCGGCGGCGCGGCGGCCGCCGCGAGCGCCGGGCTGCTGCTCGTTTCGCTCCTCGGCGTGGTGCGCCGGACGGCCGGCCCGCGGCGGACTGAGGCCGTCATCCTCGCGGCGATCCTGATCGCGGGCGCCACCGCGGCCCTGACCTGGTTCCCGATGCAGAGGCCGATCACGGCTCTCCCGCTCTTGCTGGCCGCCGGTCGCGGCTGGCGGCTGGCGTCCGAGGAGGTCCCGTGAGAGCGGCCCGCGGGCTGCTCGCGATCGCCCTCGCGGCCGCGGCGGTGGCGCCGGAGATTCGCCGGTACGCCGCGGAGCGCCGGCTGGCGGTGGCGAGCGAGGCCTTCCGGATCCTGCTCCGATCGCCCCAATCCGCCGACGACCCGATCGCTGCGCTCGACCGGGTGGCAACCCTCGCCGAGACCGCAAGCGATCCGCTGCCCGGCGATCCCCGTCCCTGGATCCTCTCCGGGTCGGCGCACCTGACCGCGGGTCGGCCCGAACGCGCCCTGGAATCTTATGCGAGCGCGTTCGACCGCGCCGGCGAGCGGGCGGAAGTCGACCTGAACATCGGGCGAGCCGAGACGCTGCTCGGCCGGGACGGGCGGGTCCGAGTGGCGTTCCTGCGGGCCGGGTGGATCAGTCCCGCGCTGCTCGCGGCTCTGCCGCCGCAGACCGCGCAACCGGTGCTCGCGGAGATCGCGCGTCTGGAGGAGGAGCTCCGGGCGGGCCGGCTCGAGGCGCCGCCCCCCCCGCCGCGCTGAAGCGGGTTACTTCGCCTTCCGGAAGATGCGGCTGGAGCAGATGCCCCAGGCGTGGAGCTTGTAGAGGAGCATCGTCTTCAAGATCGCGAAGCCATAACGGACCGACGGTCCGAACGCGATCTGGGACGCCTCGTCGAAGTAGCGCGTCGCGATCGGAATCTCGCGGATCCGCAGACCCCTGGCCATGCCCTGCGCGATGATCTCGGTGTCGAAAACGAACCCGTCCGAGTTCGCTTCGAGGTTGACGCTCTCGAGGTAACCGCGCGAGTAGGCGCGAAAGCCGCTGTGGTACTCGGTGAGGTAGATGAGGAAAGTCGCGTTCTCGATCGCCGTGAGCAGGATGTTGCCGAGGTATTTCCATTTCGGCATTCCGCCCTGGATCGGACGCCCCCCGAGCATCCGGCTGCCGAAAACCGCGTCGCAGGCGCCGGCGAGGAGCGGCTCGACCAGCGCCGGGATGACCTTGGGGTCGTACTGGTGGTCCGGGTGGACCATCACGACGATGTCCGCCCCGCGGTCCAGCGCCGTGCGGTAGCAGGTTTTCTGGTTGGCTCCGTATCCGCGGTTGCGGGGGTGCACCACGACGTGCAGCCCGAGCCGGCGCGCAACGTCCACCGTCGCGTCCCGGGAGGCGTCGTCCACCAGGATCACGTCGTCCACCGATCCCTTCGGGATGTCCGCGTATGTCTGGGCGAGCGTCTTCTCGGCGTTGTACGCCGGCATGACGACGGCGACTTTGGGACGCGCTGCCGGCGACGGCCGCGCGGTCTCCAGCGCTCTCTCGCGCTCTACCTTCAGACACCCCTCCGTGTCAGGATCACGGGAAGCGTGCGCAGCAAGATGGACAGATCGAGCCCGAAAGACCAGTTGTTGAGATACGCGAGATCGTATCGCAGCTTGATCTCCGGCTCGGTCGAGTACTCGCCCGAGACCTGCGCGAGCCCGGTGAGCCCGGGACGTACCGAGTGGCGCAGGGAGTATCCCGGGACTCTCTCGGTGAAACGGTCGGTGAACTCGGGGCGCTCCGGGCGCGGGCCGACCATGCTCATGTCTCCGACCAGCACGTTCCAGAGCTGCGGGATCTCGTCGATCCGCGCGGCGCGCAGGGCGCGGCCGATCGCCGTCATCCGCGGGTCGCCGGGGTGTGCGAGCACGGCGCCCGTCTCGATTTCGGCGCCGCGCCGCATCGTCCGCAGCTTCCAGAGCTCGAAGACGCGCCCGTCCTTTCCGACGCGCGCCTGGCGGTAGAACCCTCCGCCGACGGACGTCGTCGCGACGGCGAGGATCGCGAGCGCCAGCAGCGGGAGCGTCGCGATGAGCAGGACCGACGCGGCGAAGAGGTCGAACGCCCTCTTCAATCCGGCCGGGAAGCCTTCGAGCGGGCGCACTCGGGCTTCGAGCAACGGCAGGTCGCCGACGATCCGGAAGCGTAGCCGGCCGATCATGGTCTCGAAGGGCGAGGGCCAGACGAGGAGGTCGGCGTTCCAGCCGTCGGGTATGCGCTCGGAAAGGCGGTCGCGCCAGGAAGAGCTCTCGGGTGTCAGGATCACTTCTTCGACTCCCTCGCGCTCCACGATCGACGCCAGGTCATCGACCGATCCCAGCCGCGGGAGGTCTCCGAGGCTCCGATCGCTGCCGAGCGCTCCGATCACGTCCACGCCCGTCCACGGATGCTTGCGGATCGTTTCCGCGATGAGAGAAACGGCCGGTCCATCCCCGACGATCACGGCCCGGCGCCGCGCCTGCGGGAAAAGTCGGTCGAGCAGGAACCGCCAGATCAGGAGGAATACGCCGTTCACGAGCAGGTAGAGCAGGAGCACGGAGCGGGGGAAGGAATAGGGGTTGGCGAGGAAGTAGATCGCGGCGAGCCCCATGAGCTGGAAGAAAAGGGCGGGGAGCAGCCGGCGCGGGAGGGGGTCCCGGAACCGCTCACGCGTCCCATAGAGCCCGAAAACCGACAGGGAGATCGCCTGGGCCGCCGTGACGAGGAGGATGTTGATGGGCGTGAACCGGACGTTTTCCAGCGGGAGGAGGGTCTGCGTCCCGGGGATCGAGACGCGGGTGCGGAGGAGGAAGGCGAGATAGAGCGCGAGCGCCGCGATGGCCAGGTCGCCGGCGACGGCGACCGCCCGAAAAAACGAGTGCGCGCCCCGCACCGGCTAACGCGGCGTCCGGTTCCACGCGGGACGGCTCATCCCGAAGAGCCCCGCGAGGACCCCGGCCGCGAGCACGACGTTCATGACGCAAAAATAATAGAGCTTGCCCCACGGGCCCGTGAGGCTTCGGGGCTCCAGCAGCACGAGGAGAAGCGCGACGATCGCGAGCGCGGCGAGGGCGAAGGGGGCGAGCCGCGCGCTCCCGACCGCCGCGAAGAGGCCGAGCAGCGCGAGCACCGGCGCCAGCCAGCGAGCGACTTTTCGGGAAAGGAACACGAACGTCAGCGCCGGGTGTCGCGATGCTTGGAAGAGCCAGCGTTCGCGGCGGAGAACCTGGCCCGCGCCGATCCCCAGGCGGAACCGGCGCGCCCGTTCGGCCGACACGAGCGCCGGCGCCGTTTCCCGCGCGACGGCGTCACCGGCGAAGACCACGCGCGATCCCTGCCGCGCGATCCGGGCCGGGATGAGGAAGTCGTCCATCGAAGTGTCCTCGGGGAGCGGCCCCACCTGCTCACGCCGCGCCGCGTAGATGGCGCCGTTTGCCCCGAGGCAGACCCCCAGTTTCCCCTCCGCTTCCTTCAGACGCGTCTCCCGGTCCCAGAAGAGGGTCTCGGCGGTCCGCGCGCCCCGATCCGGGCTCTCGAGGACCAGCCGGCCGCACACTGCCCCGACCCGGCCATCCGTAAAGGGCGCGACGAGGCGCGCCACCGCGTCCTCCTCGAACTCGGTGTTCGCGTCGGTGAAGACGAGGACATCGGCGGCCGACCGCGCGACGAGGGCGTTCAGCACGGCCGCCTTCCCGCGGCGCTCCTCGAGCTCGATGATCCGGACGCGCTCTCCCCCGGTGGCCCGCGCGACCTCGGCGGTTCGGTCCCGGCACCCGTCGCAACCGATCGCGACGCCGGAGTTTCCGCCGTTTTTCTGCGCGAGGAGGTTCTCGATCCTCCGGCCGATGACCCCTTCTTCGTCGGCGGCCGCAACGAGCACCTCGACCGAAAGCGGCGGCGCCGGGGAGGAGATTGTCACCGGCTTCGCGGCGTAGCGGCGCGCCCTGCGCGCGATGACGGCCGGATAGACCAGGTACGACCACGCGAAAAGGGCCGCGGCCAGCACGAGGAGCGCGAGCGCCAGGGCCGTCAACGGGAGTCCCCGATGCGGCGCGCGAGCTCCTCGGCGAAGCGCTGGCCGATGGCGTCCCAGCCGTACTCCCGCTCGACGCGCGCACGCGCCGCAGCCGCCTGGCGCCGGGCGGTCTCCGGGCCGGAGAGGAGCTGCGCGACCGCCTCGGCGAAGCCGGCCGCGTCGTCGCGAACGAGAACCTCGTCCGGCGCGAAAGAAAGACCCTCGACGCCGACGCTCGTCGAGACCACGGGGACGCCGCAAGCCGCCGCCTCGAGGATCTTCAACCGGGTTCCGCCTCCCGAGAAGAGCGGCACGACGGCGACCGCAGCGCGCTGCCACGCCGGTCGCGTGTCTCCGCCCGCGCCGAGGAACACGAAATCCTCCAAGACGTCCCCCTCCTTCCGCAGCCGCTCTCCTCCCCGCCCCAGGACCTCGGCGCGCGCCGCCGGCCGCAGGCGGGTCACCAGGGGCCAGACCTCGCGGCGAAGCCACCGGATCCCCTCGACGTTGGGCGCCCAGGTCAGGTCCCCCACGAAAAAGACGACCTCCTCGCGGGGCGCAGCGGGCCGCGGCGCATACCGCGCGAGGTCCACTCCGTTGGGCACGACGAGCGCCGTCGCGCGGGGCTCGAGCGCGCGCAGGACCGCCGCGTCGATCTCCGAGACGCAGGAGAGCCCTTCGGCGGTTTCGAGGATCCGCTTCTCGAAGCGCTCGACGCGGGGAGCCTGGCTCCTCGCGAAGCGTCGCTGCGAGGGCGAAGAGGCGTTCTCGCCGAGGCGCCGCCAGATCCGCGAGTCCACGTTGTGGAAGTCGACCCACACCGGGGCTCCGGCCGCGCGGGCCGCCGGCGCCACGTGGTACGACTGCGCGACGACCCACGACGGCTTCTCGCGCGCGGCGGCGCGGGAGAGGCTCTGCTCGAGGGCCCGGGAGGCGTACAGCCGCGGCGAGTAGGCGCCGCCGGAGAGCGCGGCCGCCACGGCGGCGAGCCGGCGGAGCCCGCGGGGCGGCTGCGGGACGCGCTCCACCTCCACCCCGGGCGGATACTCCTCCGGCTCCTCCTTCAGGTGCGGCGCGACGAGGACGAAGCTCCGCACGCGGAACCGGCGAGCCAGAGCGACGAGGAGATGGTAGTTGCGGATGGCCAGCCCGTCGCGGGTCGGGTGGGTCGGGCGCGGGAGGACCGTGTAGAGCAGGGGCGAGGTCACCGCGGCCCGCCAAGGCCGCGCAGCGTGGCGCGGTACCGCGCGCGACGGGCTCGTCCCCGCTCTCCCGCAGTGATCAGGGCCGCGGCGTATCTCCACAGCGCTCCGGCCCGGAGCGCGGCTCGCGCGAAAGCGGCCGCCGCGCGTCCGTGGTGCTTCTCGACGTACTTCGCGAGCGAGCCGTGGAGCCGGCCGAAGAGAGCCTCCCCGCCGAAGCGCCTCCCTCGTGAGTCACGGTGGCGTCCGGAACGAAGAGGACCTCGCGGCCCCGGGCCCGCCAGCGAGCCATGAGGTCCGTCTCTTCGGCGTACAGAAAGAACCGCTCGTCGAACCCGCCGGCTTCCTCGAAGTCCGACCGCCGGACGAGCAGCGCGGCGCCCATCAGGGCTTCCACGGCCCGCCGTCGCGCGTGGTCTTCCCGAGTCGCCGTGTGTCCGCGCAGCGCGCCGCGACCGCCGGAAAGAAACGCGAGGCCGGAGCTCTCGCAGAAGATCCTCCAGGGCGTCGGGAGCCGCTGGATGGAGGGCTGGAGGCTGCCATCCGGGTAGCGCAGCAACGGGCCGGCCGCGGCGGCTCGTGGCTCCTTCTCCAGCGCCTCGATGAGGGCGCCTACGGCCCCGTCGCCGACGTACGAATCGGAGTTGAGGAAGAGGACATAAGGACGGGAGGATTCGGCCGCCCCGCGGTTGCACGCGGCCCCGTAGCCGCGGTTTTGCGGTTCGGTGAGGACGCGCGCCGGGATTCTCTCGCCCGCCAGGCGGGCGGCGATGGCGTCTTTCGAATCGTTGTCCACGACGAGGATCTCCGCTGCCGGGGCCGTGCGGGCGAGGGCCCGCGCGGCGCGGAGCGTCTGCTCGGGCGTGCGGTAGTGGACGATGAC
The DNA here is from genome assembly GCA_046261875.1 of Thermoanaerobaculia bacterium. GTDB lineage: Bacteria > Acidobacteriota > Thermoanaerobaculia > UBA5066 > Gp7-AA6 > JBHENW01. The sequence goes on from JBHENW010000041.1 coordinate 21,676, forward strand.
CGCGGTCACGCGTTCCCCGTGCCCGCCCTGCGCTGTGAACCCCACCTCGTCGGGTCAGTATAGGACCGAAAAAGAAAAGCCCCGGCTCGCGCCGGGGCTTTCGAAGTCGAAACGTCTCGGATCAGTACATGCCGCCCATGCCGCCGCCGCCCGGCATCCCGGCCGGAGCCTTGTCCTTCTCCTTGATCTCGGAGACGAGGGCCTCGGTCGTGAGCATCAGGCCGGCGATGGACGCCGCGTTCTGCAGCGCGTTCTTGGTGACCTTCGTCGGGTCGATGATCCCGGCCTGGAGCATGTCCTCGACCTTCTCGCTGTTGGCGTTGTAACCGAAATTGCCGCCGCGGGACTTGAGCTCGTTGATGACGACCGAGCCTTCCGCTCCGGCGTTGTTCACGATCTGGCGCGTCGGCTCTTCGAGCGCGCGCACCACGATCCGGGCGCCGATCTTCTCGTCGCCCGACAGTTCCTTGCGGGCCTTCTCCACGGCTTCGATGGCCTTGAGAAGCGCCACGCCGCCGCCGGGGACGATCCCCTCTTCGACGGCCGCCTTGGTCGCGTGCATCGCGTCCTCGACGCGGGCCTTCTTCTCCTTCATCTCGGTCTCGGTGGAGGCCCCGACCTTGATCAGGGCCACTCCGCCGACGAGCTTGGCGAGCCGCTCCTGCAGCTTCTCCCGGTCGTAGTCCGAGGTCGTTTCCTCGATCTGCGTCCGGATCTGCTTGACCCGGCCCTGGATCGACTCCTGCTTCTTCTTGGAGCGGTCATCCACGACGATCGTCGTGTTGTCCTTGTCCACGGTGAGCTTCTTGGCGTCCCCGAGGTCCTCCCACTTGACGCTCTCGAGCTTGATGCCGAGGTCCTCGGAGATCAGCTTCCCGCCCGCGAGGATCGCGATGTCCTCGAGCATGGCCTTGCGGCGGTCGCCGAAGCCCGGCGCCTTCACGGCGCAGACCTGGAGCGTGCCGCGGAGCTTGTTCACGACGAGTGTCGCGAGCGCCTCGCCCTCGACGTCCTCGGCGATGATGAGGAACGGCTTGCCCTGCTTGGCGATCTGCTCGAGGATCGGGAGCAGGTCCTTCATGTTCGAGATCTTCTTCTCGAACAGGAGGATCTTGGCGTTCTCCAGAACGCACTCCATGCGCTCCGCGTCGGTGATGAAGTAGGGGGAGAGGTAGCCGCGGTCGAACTGCATCCCCTCGACGACCTCGAGGGTCGTCTCGAGACCCTTCGCCTCCTCGACCGTGATCACGCCGTCCTTGCCGACCTTGTCCATCGCCTCGGCGATGATCTTGCCGATCTCTCCGTCGTTGTTGGCCGAGATCGTGCCGACGTGGGCGATGTCCTTGCCCTCGACCGGCTTGGACATCTTGTCCAGGGCCTCGACGGCAGCCTTCACCGCCCGGTCGATGCCGCGCTTCAACTCCATGGGGTTGGCGCCAGCGGTCACGTTCTTGATCCCCTCGCGGTAGATCGCCTGCGCGAGCACCGTGGCCGTCGTCGTGCCGTCGCCGGCGACGTCGGAGGTCTTGGAAGCGACCTCGCGCACCATCTGGGCGCCCATGTTCTCCAGGGAATCCTGGAGCTCGATCTCCTTGGCGACGGTCACGCCGTCCTTGGTGATCGTGGGGGAACCGAACTTCTTCTCGATGACCACGTTGCGGCCCTTGGGGCCGAGGGTCACCTTCACCGCGTCCGCCAGCTTGTTGACGCCGTGGAGGATGCGCTGCCGCGCCTCCTCGCCGTATGAAATCGTCTTCGCTGCCATTTCTCTTGCTCCTTAAAGTTCTTACTTTTCGACGACGGCGAGCACTTCATCCTCGCGGAGGATCAGGTGCTCCTCATCGTCGATCTTGATCTCGGTGCCGGCGTACTTGCCGATGAGGATGCGGTCCCCCTTCTTCACGTCGAGCGGGAACTGCTTGCCTTCCTCGTTGACCTTGCCCTTGCCGACGGCCACGACCTCGGCGTGCATGGGCTTCTCCTTGGCCGTGTCGGGGATGATGATCCCGCCGCGGCGGGTCTCCCCCTCCTCCAGCCGCTTGACGAGGATCCGGTCGTAGAGCGGACGAATCTTCATGACGGTTACTCCTCCTGTTTTGGGTGCTGCTTGAGTCCCGACCGCTTTCACGGCGGGACCAGGTGGATATTAGCACTCCTCTGTGACGAGTGCTAGTAACCCGCGCAAGAGCTATTCGTGTGGGAGTAAGCCCTTGAATTTGAGACATTTACTGGATGCGCCGAAGAGCGGACCTTCTCCGTGTAGGCGCCCGCTTGTGATTCCGGAAACGTTCCCCTACTCTGGAGGGACCGGCACCAATGACCGAGCTTTCCCCGAAAGGGTGGGGAGCAACGGACGCCGTTGCCGCGCGGCGTCCCTTCCTCGTCACCCTCCTGCTGCTTCTCTTCTGCGCACCCGACGCCCGGGGCACGACGATCTTCTCTCTCGCCGACGCGGACCTCCACGCCCGCTCGCCGGTCATTGTGGAAGGCACCGTCCTCGCCGTCGCCTCCCGCGAAAACGCGGGCGGCTTTCCGGAAACGGAGACGACGATCGCCGTGACGCGGACGTTCCGCGGCGGAAGGCGCGCGCGGCTGCGCGTGAGGGATCTCGGCGGACAGCTCGCCGACGGGCGCTGGCTGAAGATCTGGGGCCGGCCGGACTATGTCGTGGGACGGCGGGTCATCGTATTCGCCGTCCCGCATCCCGAGGGCGAGTTCCAGACCGCGGAGCTGACGCTCGGGAAGTTCGAGGCGTGGAAGGACGACGCCAGGCGTCTCTACCTCGCGCGCGATCTGGTGACCCGGCCCGCGGAAGGCTTGCGGTATCTGCGCGCCGTCGGATCCGACGTGCCGGCCGAGGACCGCCTTCGCAACTACGCGGCGTTTCTCCGCTTCCTGGCCGCGCCCCGATCGGCGACGGCGCCCATCGTCGCGCCGTCGCCGACTCGCCTCGAAGACCTCCGGCCGGTGACGGCCGGAGGCGTCGATGCGCTGCGCCCCGCATGGGCGGAGTGGAGCGGCAGCGTGCGTTACCGGTGGAACAACGGGGCCTCGGCCTCCTGGACTCTTTCTTCCACGCCCAACGCGATCACCGGCGGCGGATACGGGGAAGCCCGCGCGGCGATCGCCGAGTGGACCTCGCATCCCTACTCGACGATCGGTTTCATAGACGGCGGAGTCGGGGGCTCCGGCACGAACTTCATCAACCTCGCCTCCACGAGCACCTGCGGCGCCTCCGGCCCGTTCTGCGGCGGGGGCGTGGCCGGCTGCGGCGGTCCGGGAGGGATCGGCGCGACCCATACCTGGCGCGGGGAAACCTACCGGACGATCGGCTCGGGTCACATCGCGATCCGGCAGCTGACCGGACCGAACTGCCTTTCCTCGGGGACCTTCGCCGCGATCGTGACGCACGAGCTCGGGCACACGCTCGGGCTCGGCCACTCCAACGAGGGGATCTCGCCGCACGACGTCTGCCGCGGCGACGAGGGGGCAGCGCAGATGCGGTCCACCGTGCAGTCGCGCGGCACGAGCCTCGGCACCGACGACTCGGACGCGGCGCGGTGGGTTTACGGGGACGGGGAGGTCTCCTGCGCCTCCGCCTCGCCGACACCGACCGCGACGCGGACGCAAACGGCGACGCCGACCGCCACGCGGACCTTCACGAGGACCGCGACTCCGACTCCCACGGCTACGAGAACCCTGACGCCGACCTTCACCGCGACCCCGACCCGGACGCCGTCCTTCACACCCTCACGGACACAGACGGCGACACCGACCTTCACTTCCTCGCGGACGCCGACGGTGACCCCCACCCGCCTGCCGGCGGTCTTCCTGAACTTCCATACCCTGGCCCCGTGCCGCCTCGTGGACACTCGCATTGCGGACGGGCCGTTCGGCGAGCCGCCGCTCTCCGCCGGAGCGACTCGCGTCTTCCCGTTGGCAGGACGGTGCGGGCTCCCCGCCTCCGCTCGCGCGATCGCCGTCAACGTGACCGTGACGGGGGCCACGCAGCCGGGCTTCCTCCGCCTCTACGCGGCGGACGAGAGCCCGCTTTCCACCTCGACGGTGAACTACCGCTCGGGCCTGACCCGTTCGAACAACGCCGTCATCCGGCTGGACAACTCGGGTTCCGTCGCCGCGTACTGCGGCCAGGGCGTTGGGACGGCCCACGTCCTGCTGGACGTGTTCGGCTACTTCGAGTAGCGCTCCCCCAAAACGCGGATCAGCGCCGCCGCGACCCGCTCGACCTCGTCGTCGCGGATCTCCGCGAAAATGGGGAGCGCGAGGACTTCCCGCGCGGCTCTCTCCGATTCCGGAAAAGCGCCCTCGGCCAGGCCCAGGTCTCGAAAGCACTCCTGGCGGTGCAAGGGGATCGGATAGAACACCGACGTCGCGATCCCCTCCTCGGCGAGCCGCGCGCGCACCCGGTCCCGGCCGGGAACCCGCACGACGTACTGGTGGTACACGTGCCGCCGGCCGGGCGCCTCCGCGGGAAGCGTGAGGAGTCCTTCCCGCTCGGCATCCCCGAGGAGCCCGTCGTAGAGCCGCGCGACCTCGCGGCGGCGCTCGGTCCAACCGGCCAGCCGCGGGAGCTTGGCGTGGAGGACCGCGGCCTGGAGCGCGTCGATCCGGAAGTTCCCCCCGACGAGCTCGTGGTGGTATTGCCGCATCCCGCCGTGGATCCGCAGCGCCCGGATCTTGCGGGCCAGCGTGTCGTCGCCCGTCGTGACGGCGCCGGCATCGCCCGCCGCGGCCAGGTTCTTGGTCGGGTAGAAGGAAAAGGCGGCGAGCGTCCCGAGACCGCCGGCGGGCCGCGCGCGGTAGGTCGCGCCGACCGCCTGGCAGGCGTCTTCGAGCACCGGGATGCCGCGGCCGGCGGCGGTGGCCAGGATCGGGTCCATGTCCGCCGTCTGGCCGTAGAGGTGCACCGGCTGGATCGCGCGCGTGCGCGGCGTGACCGCCTCCTCCAGCTTCGCCGGGTCCATGTTGAAGGTGGACGGCTCGATGTCCACGAAGACCGGCCGCGCGTTCAAGCGCGCCACCTCGCCGGCCGACGCGAAGAAGGTGAACGGCGTCGTGATGACCTCGTCCCCCGGACGAAGGTCCAGCGCCATCAGCGACACGAGCAGGGCATCCGTTCCGGAGGAGACGCCGATCGCGTGGCGGACGCCGAGGGCCGCGGCGAAGGCTCTCTCGAAGTCCTCCACGGCCGGCCCCATGACGAACCGCCCCGTCTCGAAGACTGCGGAGACCGCGCGGGCGATATCCGACTGGAGCGCCGCGTCGTAGCGGGTCAGGTCGAGGGGAGGGACCGGCTGCTGCGCCACGTCCTGCGGATTCTAGGTGAGACGCCCGTTCAGCTCCGTCGCCGCAGCAGATGCGCGGTGAACCCGTCCCTGTCCGGCCCCGGGAACATCCGGAACACGTCGTCCCGGACGAAAGCGCGCAGCCCCTCTGGAGCATCGATCTTCGCTCGATCCAGGCCGAGGTTCCGGCCGAGCACGCGCTCGATGACGCGTTCGTTCTCCTCGTGCTCGAGGCTGCAGGTCGAATAGAGCAGGTAGCCGCCCGGGGCGAGCAGGCGGGCCGCGGCTTCGACTCCCTGCTCCTGCATCTGCGAAAGCCGCTCGATCGCCTCCGGCGTGACCCGATATCGGATCTCGGGGTTCTTCCGCAGGGTTCCGGTCCCGCTGCACGGCGCATCGAGCAGGACACGATCGAAACTGGCCGCCGGCAGCGGCGGGGCGAGAAAGTCGCCGGCGGCCGGCCACGCCCCCTCGACTCCGAGCCGCCGCGCGTTCTCGACGAGCATTCGGAGACGCGAGGCCGAGCGGTCGAGCGACACGACGCGGCGGGCACGTCCCGCAAAGAGCGCGGCAAAGGTCTTGCCCCCGGGCGCCGCTGCGAGGTCCACGAGGCGCTCCCCCTCGGGCAACAGGAGCGAGAGCGCCTGCGACCCGACGTCCTGGACGCTGAAGTGACCGGCTGCGAAGAGCGGCGAGCGGATCGGGTTGCCCGACTCGACGGTCAGCGCGTTCGGGGCGACGGACGACGGGACCGTGTGAACGCCTTCCGCCTCGAACGCCGCGGCGAGCTCTTCGCGCGTCGTCTTGCTCGGGTTGGCCATGAGGTCGAGCCCGGACGCGGCGTTGTCGGCCTCCAGGATTTCGCGCGTGGCGGTCTGCCCGAAAAGCTCGAGCCACCGGCGGACGAGGAACTCGGGATGGGACGTTTCGCGGGCGAGGCCTTCCGGCGACGACGGGAGGGCTCCGGGAGGTTGCGTCCGACGCTGCAGGGAGCGGAGGAGCGCATTGACGAGCCTGGCCGCCCCTTCGCCAGCGGCCCGGCGCGCCTGCCACACGGCCTGATCCACCGCGGCGTACGCGGGAACACGGTCGAGATTCCGGATCTGATAGAGGCCGACTTCCAGGATCTGGAGGACACGGGGGGAGAGGCGCTCCAGCGGCAGCCGAGACACGGATGCGATCTCCGCGTCGAGCCGGGCCTTGTTGCGGAGCACCCCGAGCACGAGCTCACGCATCAGACCCTGATCCTCGGGCGAGAGATCGTGCCCGCGCGCCACGAGAAGAGGAGCCGCCCGCGCTCCGTGCCGGAGCACGTCCCAGAGGACTTCGATCGCGCGGGCGCGCGCCGGGGAGACGGAGGGCGAGCCGGTCACTCGGAGGCCGCCGGGGACTGCCGTACGCCGAGCCGCGACCCCGGCGGAAGCGCGCGAGCCAGCTCGAGGCCCGTGACGGGAGGTCGCCCTTCCCGCTGCGCCCGGAGGATCTCGAGCGAGGTGCCGCGGCCCGCCCCGACGAGCGCCTGCCCTCCCGCGATCCGCAGCTCGCCCGGCTCCGCGGCGAGAGGCGGACCGAGACGCGCCTCGAGGATCTTCACCCGAATGCCGTTGGAAAAAGAGAAAAGCCCCGGCCATGGTGTGTAGGCGCGCAGCCGCCGCTCCAGCTCCCCGGCGGGAAGGTCCCAGTCGGCTTCACCGTCTTCGCGCTTCAGCGGGCGGGTGAAGGTGACGTCTCCCGCCTGAGGGGTCGGACGGAGCGTCCCGCGATCCAGGCCCCGGAGAGTTTCCACCAGAAGCGAAGCGCCTTCGACCGCGAGACGGCGGCCGAGCGTCTCCGCATTCTCGGCGGCCCCGATCGCAACGCGCCGGCGCAGATACACGGGTCCACTGTCGAGCTCCGGTTCGACGCGCATCGTGACGACCCCCGTCTCGGAATCCCCCGCGAGGATGGCCGCCGACACCGGAGAGGCCCCCCGCCAGCGTGGAAGCAGCGAGCCATGCACGTTGACGAAACCGCGCCGCGGGATGTCGAGCAGCTCCCGCGGGAGGAGCCGGCCGTAAGCGACGACGATTCCGACGTCCGGCCCGATCCGGGCGATCTCGTCGAGCAGTTCCCGGTTACCCCGGAGTCGATCCGGCCGGGCGACGGGAAGACCGCGTGAGGCCGCCGCCGCCGCGACAGGCGAGGGGACCGGAGTGGCGTGCCTTCCGACCGGTCGGTCCGGCCGGGTCACGACGAGCGCCACGGACTCTCCCGCCTCGAGGAGGGCCTCGAGCGACGGGACGGCGAACGCGGGTGTCCCGAAGAAGACGACGCGCAATCTGCTCCCCCGCGGGTGCGCTCCGCGCCCCCTCCCGCTTGCCCGGAAATCTACAGGAGCGACTCGTCGGTGGAGCGCTCCCGCCCCCGCGGCTGGAGATCCACGTCCGGAAGGAGCGAATCGGAGCGAGCCGGGCTCGAGGGAGCTTCCCGCGACCCCTCGCCGTGCCGCAGCCTCCAGAGCTTCACGGCCGAAAGGGTCCCCAGGGCGGCGAAGAAGGTCAGCGCGAGGGCGTTGACGACCCCGAAGATCGCCCAGACCCGTGGCCAGCCCTTCTCGTAGCCGTAGACGAGAGTCGGCAGAAAGACGAGGAACGCGTAGAGCGCGACCATGATCGTCCGGCGATGCTCCTGTTCCTTGGTGGCGGGCGGATCCAGGAACCCCAGGCCCCGCGCGAGGCGGTAGATGAGGTAGGTGATCGCGGGGGTCGCGATCAGCACCAGCACGAGGAGCCGCATGGGCCGGCTCATCGGGGCTGGCGATCCACCTCTGCGAAGTAGTCCTCTGCGACCAGCACCTCGCGGGGCTTGGAGCCCTTCTGGGGCCCGAGCATCCCGTCGCGGTCCATCATGTCGATGAGCTTGCCGGCGCGGGAAAACCCGACCCCCATCCGCCGCTGGAGCGCGGAGATGGAGACGGTGCGCTCCTTGACGGCCAGGCGGACGGCTTCGTCGTACAGCGGGTCGGTCTCGTCCGCGGCGTCGTTGCGCTTCGCGGTCTCTTCCCGATCCTTCGTGATCCGCTCGTCGTATTGCGGCTTCCCCTGCTTGCGCAGGTTCTTGACGAGGCGCGCGGTCTCCTGCACCGAGACGTAGGCGCTGTGGACGCGGCGGAGGCGCGAGGTCCCCGGGGCCAGGTACAGCATGTCGCCGCGCCCGAGCAGGCGCTCCGCGCCGTTGCCGTCGAGGATGACGCGCGAATCGGTCTTGGAGGACACCTTGAAGGCGATGCGCGCCGGGAGGTTCGCCTTGATCACGCCGGTCAGCACGTCTACGGAGGGGCGCTGCGTGGCGACCACGAGGTGGATCCCGACGGCCCGGGCCTTCTGGGCGAGCCGCACGACCGACTCTTCGACCTCCTTGGGGGCCGTCATCATCAGGTCGGCGAGCTCGTCGATCACGACGACGATCAGGTTCATCGGCTCGAGCTTCACGTCCGGGTCCTCGGGGTGCTGCGCCCGGTAGCGGGCGATGGACTCGGGATCGCGGATCGCGGCGTTGTACTGCTCCGCATTGCGGACCTGGCCGACCTCCGAGAGCGTCTGGAAGCGCTCGTCCATCACTCCGACGGCCCACTTCAGCGCGTTGGATGCCTTCTTCGGGTCCGTGATGATCTTCGTTGCGAGGTGCGGCAGGTCCTCGTAGATCTCCAGCTCGACCATCTTCGGGTCGATGAGGATGAGCTTCACTTCCTCGGGACGCGCCTTGTAGAGGATCGAAGTGATCAGAGCGTTGATCGCCACGCTCTTGCCGGAGCCCGTGGTCCCGGCGATGAGCAGGTGGGGCATGCCCCGCAGGTCGTCCACGACCGGCTCCCCGTGGATGTCCTTTCCCAGCGCGAGGGTCAGGAGGGACGGCGAGCGCTGGAACCTCTCCGACTCGATGACGTCGCGCAGCGCGATGATCTCCCCGCCTCCGGGGTTGGGCACCTCGATGCCGACGCTCGCCCGCCCCGGGATGCGCTCGATCCGGATGGACTCGGCGGAGAGCGCCAGCGCGAGATCCTCGGAGAGGCCCATGACCTGGTTGACCTTGATCCCCGCCGCCGGCCGGAACTCGTAGGTCGTCACGACCGGACCGGGGTGGTACTCCGCCACCTCCCCTTCCACTCCGAACTCCGCGCACTTCTCGGTGATCTGACGCCCGGTCTCGGCGAGCTGCCGGCGGTCCACGGTTCCGGTCTCCTGCCGCTTCTCGAGCCAGTCGGGCTGCGGATAGCTGTACCCCTCCACCTGGAGGGGCAGCTTCTGCTGCGGCTCGGGCTTCGGCCGCCGGGGGGGCGCCACCGGCGCCTCCCGGCGGGAGGGCGCGCTCGTCTTCGTGATCGAGAACCGTCCCGGCCCCGGGACCTCCCGCAGGACGGGAGCAGGCGCCGGCGAATCGTCCTCGCGCGCGAAGGGGACCTCGGCCAGGCTGATCTCCCGGCGGGATTTCTCGACGTGCTTGGCTACGACGGTCTTCCTCAGGCGCTCCTTGAGGCGCCGGTCGCGCTCGCGCGCCCAGCCGAGGGTGAACCGCCCGAAGAGCGCGGCGAGGCGGATGCGCAGGCCGAGGAAGACTTCGCCGAGTGAGACCTGCGTGGCCAGGGGGACGGCGAGGAGCAGGAGGGTGGCGGTCAGCAGGATGGCTCCCGTGGAACCCAGCCGGGACCGGGCGGCCTCGCCGACCGCGTGCCCCACGACGCCTCCCATGTCCATCTCTTCGCCGAACAAGACGCGCCGTCCGAGGAGAAGGGAGAGCAGGGCGGGCGCCGCGATCAGCAGCAGGCCAAAGCCGGCCGCCTTGGAGCCCGGATGGGGCAGCGGCCGCTGCCAGAACCTCCTCCATCCCCAGTAGAGGAGCAGGATCGGGATCGTGAGGGCCGCGATGCCCAGCAGGGCGTAGAAGCCGGTCGAGAGGGACGCGCCGAAACCGCCGATCCAGTTGTTGGGTTGCGCGACCTCGCCCGTCGTCAGCGAAAAGAGGTTGGGATCGTGCGGGTCATGCGACAGGAGGGCGAGCGCCGAAAGGACCCCTCCGAGGATCAGAAGGATCCCGAACGCTTCTCCAGCTACCCGGCCGCGCCAGAAAGACCCTTCGTTCAACTCCCGACCATTATCGGACGGAATCGCGCGGCGGAATAGACGAATACGCGGATCGCCTCCGCCGACGTCGGCGATGCCTTTAGACTCGGACGCGCATGAACGGCCCGACGACCGATCCCGCCCCGGCGAAGAAGAAGGTGCTTTTTCTCTGCACCGGCAACGCGGCGCGGAGCCAGATGGCGGAAGCGATCGCGCGCTCGGAGCATGGAGACACGATCGATCCGGTCTCCGCGGGGTCCCGGCCGACGGGCTGGGTGCATCCCCTGGCGATCAAGGCCATGGAGGATCTCGGTGTCTCGATGGACGGCGCCCGGTCCAAATCGGCCGAGGAGTTTCTCGAGACCCCGTTCGACGTCGTCGTGACGGTCTGCGACTCGGCGGCGCAGGACTGCCCGGTGTGGCCGAACGCGCGCCGCCTCCTCCACTGGTCCATCGAGGACCCCTCCTACGGCCCGGATGACCCGTCCACGCGGTACGGGCGCTTTCTCGAGACCCGCGACGACCTGCGCAAACGGATCGCCGAGCTCGCCGCCTCCCTCGACTCCTCTCCCCGAAAGCGGGCCGGCGCTACTTCGCGTCGTCGTAAGCGGCTTCGAGGACGAGGTGGAAACGGTCGGCGTAGCCGCGATAGCTCTTGAATCGCCCGAAGTCCGCCTCCTCGACGAACTGCTGCCTGGACCTCCCCGCGGCCTTCGCCTTGCGCGCGGCTTCGAGAACGTCCCCGAGCTCCTGCCGGAAGCCCTTGAGGCCTGCCAGATCGGTCACCTCGCTGTGCCCGGGGATGATCGTCACGTTGGCCGGAACGCGCGCCGCGATCCGGTCGATCATCGCGAGATATCCCAGGACCGAGCCGCCGGCACCGACGTCGATGTACGGCACGACCTTGTGGAAGAAGTTGTCCCCCATGTGGAGGACGTTAGCTTTCTCGAAATACACGACGCTGTCGCCGTCGGTGTGCGCCGGCGGCGTGTGCCAGACCTGGATCGTCTCGCCTCCGAGATGCACGCGCAGCTCGGAGTCGTATGTCAGGAGGGGCGCCGGGATCTCTTCCACCTTGACGTTGCGGGCCCAGGCGAGCTCCTCTTCGAGCCGCTTGACCATGGCCGCGTTGCCTTCCTTCTTCGCCTTCTCGAGATACGCCGGGACCTCGCTGAGGATCTCCTGAGGGGAGACGAGCATCCGCCTGCGGACGTTGTCGTGCGCGATGATGACGGCGAATCGCCGGAAGATCTCGTTGCCGCCGACGTGGTCGCCGTGGTGGTGCGTGTTGAGGAGGTGCTTGATCGGCCGGTCGGTGACCTTCTGGATCTCGGCGACGATTCCAGGCGCGACGTCCTTGAACTGGGAGTCCACGACGAGAACGGCGTCGAAGCCCACGGAGAACCCGACGTTGCCGCCGCGGCCGTAGAGGGCATGGACGTTTCCGGCGAGCGCCTGCCGTCGGAAGACCTGCTCGGGCGGCCGGGCATGGTGCTCCTGGGCGAAGACCGCCGGCGCGGCGAGCAGACAGAGAGCGGCGACCCGGGCGGGAAACTGCATGAACGCCTCCTCCTGGGTCCGCTTCTACCGTAAACGGCGCACGAGAACCAGCGCGGCGAGAAGCGAAAGGAGGGCGGTCCCGACGCCGATCCGAAAAGACGCCGGCCGGTAGACCAGCTCGACCTCGTGCTTCCCGGCCGGCACGGAGAAGCGGATCGGATCGCCCGGCGCCGCGCGCACGGTCACGCGGGCCCCGTCCACGAGGGCGCCCCAGCCCGGAAAGAACGGACTCGCGACGAGGACTTCGCCGGACTCCGGAGAGTCGGTCTCGAGAAGCCAGCGGGCGGGCCGGCGCTCCAGGAGGCGGACCGTGCCGGGCGTCGTGATGCGAACGCGCGGCAGGACGCGGCGATTCTCCAGCAGCTTGCCGTCCGGGCCCGAGTACACCTCGCGCAGATCGAGGCCGCGTCGTGCGTTGAGGGTCTCCGCGCCGAACGCGAAGCCGGGGTGGAGCAGCAGGTACTTCACGTTCCAGTGGTCCAGCGCCTCCCCGCCGGGGGCGATGTCCCACGGCTCGAGGACGCCGCGCTGCGTCGGGACGTTGATGAACCTTCCGATGCGCTCGCGCCGCCGCCTCCAGCCCGCCGGCGCGAGGGCGTCGTAGCCGCGCAGGTCGTCGAGCCCGTATTGCGTGGCGGTGTTCGGCGGGAGGAACGTATGCAGCGGGAGGACGTGGAAGATCTCCGGGTCCGCCTGGAGGCGCCGCAGGATCGGCGGCGTCCGCGACAGGTCCGCCGAGTCCGTCGAGCCGTGCACGCCGCGCGACGCGAGGAGGAGCTCGACGGCCACCGCCGCGACCGGCAGCGCCGCGACGGCCCGCGCGAGACCCGACGGTACGGCGCCAGAAACCCGCGCGAGCAGCCAGTCCCAAGACCCCGCGGCGAGTGAGCCGAGCGCGATCGGGAGGAGCACGAGCGCGCGCGTCCAGTAGACCGGCGTCTGCGCCGAGAGGAAGCGGGCGATCGGGTTCTCGTAGGTCACGAGCAGGCAGACTGCGGCGACGATCAGCCAGAAGCGTGTCTCTCCGTCGCGCCAGCGGAGCAGGGACGCCGAGGCCAGGAGCAGCGCGGTGACGGACACGGTCGCGGCCCCCTCGATGACGTTCGATCCGGGTCGGGAGACCGTGAGGAACCGGAGCAGGTCGGCCGCCGGAAGAACGAAGGCCGCCCGGTCGATCCCCAGCCGGGCTTCGCTCTGGAAGAAGTACTCGAAAAAGGGAACGAGGAAGGGGGCCGCCAGACCGGCCCCGATCGCGGCGCTCGCAAGGACGGTTCCCGCGCGGCGCAGCGGGGGCTTCAGATACAGCAGGTGCGCGCCGGCGAGCAGGGCGGCCATCAACGACGTCTCGGGGTGCCCGCCCGAGAGGACCAGGTAGGTGGCCAGCGCGCAACCGGCCGCAGATCCCCGCGAAGCTCGCCGCGCCAATCTCCCAATGAAGAAAAGAAGCAGCGGGACGGCTGCGGCCGCAACGCTGATCAAATGCTCCAGCCAGCCGAGGAAAGGACCCGAGAGAGCGAAGACGAGCCCGGCAAGCGTGGCGGCAGCCGGGGATCGGCCGAGGTCGCGCTGCCACACCACCATGCCGCCGAACGCGAGCAGCAGGCGCAGAAGCAGCGACAGGTTCCAGCCGCCCGCCGTCCCGAAGAGCAGCACCGGCCAGAGGAGGGGCGCACCGAGGCCCGACTGCGCGTTGCCGAGAAGCGGCACGCCGCCGTCCTGGTGCGGGTTCCAGAGGGGCAACCGCCCGGCAGCGAGCTCCTTGCGCGCGAACTCGAGCCAGGGCACGAAGTGCCAGACCGGGTCGGAGAGCGCCGGGGCGACGATCTCCTGTTTGGCGTAGCCCGGCGCCCAGGGCCAGCTCATGGACTTCACGTCGTTGGAGAGGAGCAGGCCCCGATGCATCCCCAGGCCGATCCAGAAGAGGGCGCCGGCGGCCACGAAGAGAGCCGCGAGCGCCAGCGGATCCCGCCGCGCGCCTCCCGCGGGTTGGACATCGATCGACACTGCGCGAATGGTACGCTCGCGCCTTTCCATGGTGCGCCCGGTTTCCAACCCCCCGAATCCCTGGGATTCCGTTCACGCCGAATGGCTCGGCGAACCTCCCGAAGCGAAGCTCGAAGTGTTCGAGGAGCGCGCGCGCTCGATCCTGGCGGAGAACGAGAGCCCCGACGTCGGGTTCCGCTGGAGCGTGAATCCGTATCGAGGATGTTTCCATTCATGTGCGTACTGTTTGTCGGGCGACACGCAAATCCTCATGGCTGACGGCCGTACGAAATCCCTCGACCGCGTCCATGTCAACGATGAAATCTACGGAACCGTGCGACGCGGGACTTACCGTCACTACGTCAGGACGAGAGTCCTCAACCACTGGCGCGTCATCAAGCCGGCATATCGTGTCGAGCTCGAGGATGGGACGCGGCTCGTCGCGAGCGGAGACCATCGATTCCTGACACAACGCGGCTGGAAACATGTGACGGGAACGGAAAGCGGCCGATCGCGCCGCTCACACCTCACAGTCAACCATCACCTGCTCGGAACGGGCCAGTTCAGTTCATCGCCCCCGGAGACGGTGGAGTACCGAACAGGGTACCTTTGCGGGGTCATCCGAGGCGACGGTCTTCTCCGGTCCTATCGCTATGACGGCCGTCGGCGGCTGACCGACACGGTGCACCAGTTCCGGCTCGCGCTCGTGGATCTCGAAGCGCTCGTCAGGACACGACGCTATCTCAAGGCTTTCGAAATCGAGACCCGGGAGTTTGTCTTTCAAGAAGCCGTTTTGGGACGCAAGGCGCTAGCCGCCATCCGTACGAACGCCCGGGCGAGTGTTGACGTCATCAAGACGACCATCGAGTGGCCAGAGACGCCTGGCGACGATTGGCAAAAAGGGTTCCTCGCGGGGATCTTCGACGCGGAAGGTTGTTACAGCCGCGGCATCCTTCGGATCTGTAATACCGATCCCGTGATCATCGGCCGGATCTCCGAAGCACTCGCTCATTTCGGCTTCAACTTCATCGTCGAAACCCGTTCGCGCGAGAAGCCCGTCCACAACGTCAGAATTCGAGGCGGGCTCCGCGAACACCTGCGCTTCTTTCATACGGTGGATCCGGCCATTACCCGGAAGCGTTCGATCGAGGGACAGGCGCTCAAGAACGACTCGCGTTTGAGGATCGTTTCGGTCGAGCCGCTCGGGGCCGAGATGCCGCTGTACGACATCACGACCGGGACCGGCGACTTCATCGCGAACGGCGTCGTCAGCCACAACTGCTATGCGCGCCCCTCCCACCAGTACCTCGGCTTCGGCGCGGGCACCGACTTCGACCGCAAGATCGTGGTCAAGACGAACGCGGCGGAGCTCCTGCGGGAGCAGTTCCTCCGGAAGTCCTGGCAGGGCGAGTTCGTCGCGTTCTCGGGGAACACGGATTGCTACCAGCCGCTCGAGGCGGTTTACGGGATCACGCGCCGGTGCCTCGAGGTCTGCGCCGAGTTCCGCAACCCGGTCGGCGTCATCACCAAGGCGGCTCTCGTCCGCCGGGACCTCGATGTGCTCGCCCGCATGGCGCGGGAGACCGACGTTTCCGTCACCCTCTCCATCCCGTTTTCCGACGACGCGATGTCCCGGAAGATCGAGCCGAACACGAGCCCGCCTTCGCAGCGGTTCGAGACGATCCGTATCCTCGCGGACGCGGGCATTCCGACGTGCGTCGGCGTGGCGCCCGTGATCCCCGGCTTGAACGACAGTCAGGTTCCCGAGATCCTGCAGCGCGCCAGCGCGGCCGGCGCCCGCCGGGCGTTCCTGATCCCCGTGCGGCTCGCGCTCGAGGTACTCCCAATCTTCCGGGAGCGCCTCGAGGAGGCTTACCCGCAGCGAGCCGGAAAAGTCTGGAACGCGATCCGCGAGATGCGGGGCGGAAAGCTCAACGAGTCGGAGTTCGGGGCCCGGATGGACGGGCTCGGCCCGCGCTGGGAGGCGATCCGGACGCTCTTCGAGATGGAGTGTGAGCGCCTCGGCCTCAACCTGGAACGAACGAAGCCGGGGAAAGCCCGTGCCTTTCGGCGGCCCTCGCCGCAGGGGGACCTCTTCGAATCCGCCGGAAGACGCCCGTCGTAGATCCGCCATGGAAGCGTTCGCCGTCCGGCCGCTCCATCCTCCCGGCCCGCGTGGCCGATTCTTCCTCGGCCCTTCCCGACTTCGCGAAGGACATCCTGGGCTTCTTCGAGCGCGCGATCGCCGAGCACGGCGATGTCGTTCGCGTGCGCCTCGCCGCCGGCCGCGAGGTCCTCCTCCTGAACGACCCCCGCCACATCGAGAACGTTCTGCTCACCCGGCGCGCCAACTTCATCAAGCACACCTTCTTCTGGCGCCACGTCACGGCCATCTTCGGCAACGGCCTGCTGACGAGCGAAGGCGACTTCTGGCTGCGGCAGCGCCGGCTCGCCGCGCCCGCCTTCCACCCCGACCGCATCGCGACCTACGGCGAGACGATGTCGAGGGCCGCCCATCGGCACGCCGCCGAATGGAAAGACGGCGAGTCCCGCGACATCCACCGCGACATGATGCGGGTCACCATGGAGATCGTCGCGAAGACCCTCTTCGACGCCGAGGTCCGCGACGACTTGGACGAGGTCAGCCGCGCCTTCGACCTCGTGATCCGGGAGATCGCGACGAGGTTCCGACGGCCCTTCAAGATCCCCGACGGCGTTCCCACTCCCGGCAATCTCCGGTACCGGCGGGGTGTCGCCCGCCTCGATCGCCTCGTCAACCGGATCCTGGAGGAGCGCCGCGCGCACCCGGGAGATCGGGGGGATCTCCTTTCGATGCTCCTGGAAGCGCGCGACGACGACGGTGAGGCGATGTCCGACCGGCAGGTGCGGGACGAGGCCGTGACGCTCTTTCTCGCCGGGCACGAGACGACCGCGATCGCTCTCTCCTGGACCTTCTATCTCCTCGCCCTCCACCCGGAAGTGGATGACGCCCTCCACGGCGAGCTCGACGCCGCCCTGGGGGGCCGGCTTCCCGCGGTCTCGGACCTCCCGCGCCTGCGCTTCACGGAGGCGGTCGTGCGGGAATCCATGCGGCTCTACCCGCCGGCATACGTCATCGGGCGCGAAGCGGTCGCCGACTGCGAGATCGAGGGATATCGCGTCGCGGCCGGAACGACCGTCTATTTCGCCCCGTGGGTCCTCCACAGGGACCGCCGCTGGTTCGAACGCCCCGAGGAGTTCCGACCCGAGAGATGGCTCGACGGTCTGGCGGGACGGCTTCCGAGGTACGTCTACATCCCGTTCGGGGGCGGGCCGCGGATCTGCATCGGCAAGCGTTTCGCGATGATGGAAGCGATCCTCGTCCTCGCGACGATCGCTTCGCGCTGGCGCCTCGCGCGCGAGGACCCGCGCCCGCTCATCCCGTTCCCGTCGATCACGCTCCGGCCGGACGGCCCGGTTGCGATGCGAGTGCACCGCCGACGGCCGCCGGCCGTCGCCACGCCGACGCTTTGAGACGTCAAGTGCTTGACGGCGCGGGGCTAATCCTCTAACTTCGCATCATGGATCGGGGCGCTTCGGGGACGAGCGAGCCCTCTGCGCTTCACGCGCGCGCCGAGGACAACATCCGCTACATCCGCGATGCGATGGAGCGGGCCGGGTCGTTCACCGCGGTCCCCGGAGCCGGCGGCGTCGCGATGGGAGTGACGGCGCTCGCCGCGTGGCCTCTGGCGGAACGGGTGCCAGGTCCCGGCGACTGGCTCGTGGTCTGGCTCGCGACGGCGGCCGTCGCGGCGACGATCGGAGTTCTCGCGACCATCCGCAAGGCCGCGCGCGCCCGCACGCCCCTCGGGAGCGGACCGGCGAGGAAGTTCCTGCTGGCGCTCTCCCCGGCGATGCTGGCGGGCGCTCTCGTCACCGGAGCGCTCTGGCGGGCGGGGCTCGTCGGCCTTCTTCCGGGGGTGTGGCTCCTGCTCTACGGCGCTGCCGTCGTCTCCGGCGGAGCCTTCTCCGTGCCGGCCGTCCCGCTCCTGGGGGCCTGCCTCATGGCGCTCGGAGCGGCTGCGCTCTTCTCTCCGGAAGAGTGGGGCAACCTGTACCTCGCCGCCGGGTTCGGGGCGGCCCAGATCGTCTTTGGCGCCGTCATCGCGCGGAAGCACGGCGGCTGATGCGCGCCCGGACCAGCCCCGCATCCCGCAGGTCCCCGCGTCCCCAGGCCACGGCGGTGCGCGCCTTGCCCGAGCTCGACCGACTCATCCACGAGCGCATCCGCCTCGGAATCGTGAGCGCCCTCGCCGTCAACCCGACGATGACCTTCGCCGAGCTGAAGAAGCTCCTCGACACGACCGACGGCAACCTCTCCGTCCACGCCCGCAAGCTCGAGGACGCGGGCTACGTGTCCTGCTCGAAGACCTTCGAGAAGCGAGTACCCAGGACCGCGTATCGCCTCACGGCGGAGGGTCGCCGAGCCCTTGAGAAGTACCTGTCACACCTCGAGGCGCTGCTTCGCACCGCGCGGGGTTCCGAATAACGTACGGGAAGATGAGGCGGTTGGCGAATATCATTCGGGTCGAGCGTCAACTGGCTGCTTCGTGTGACTTTTCCACCGCTTCCCGTATGAGCCTCGACGCTTCCCGCTCCCCGAGGAACTCATCGATTCCCCGGTGCGCCGCGTAGATGAGGGGCGTGAGTACGACGGCGATCGCGAGCTTGTAGGAGTAGTTCAGCAGGGAGAGTCCCCAGAAGTCCCGGGCCGAGATCTTGCCCGGCAGCCAGAACGCGATCGCCAGGATCACGACGGTGTCGATCAGCTGGGAGATCGCCGTCGAGCCGGTGGCGCGCAGCCAGAGGTGCCGGCCGCGCGTCCGGTCGCGGAAGAGCCAGAACACCACGACGTCCACGATCTGGCTGACGAGAAACGCGATGACGCTCCCGACGATGATCCATTGCGATTGGCCGAACACCGTGCGGAAGGCGTCGTCCGAAACGGGCGAGATGCGCGCGGCGGGGACCCGGAGGGCCACGAAGAGGACGAGGAACGCGTAGAGGATCAGCC
>JBHENW010000042.1:0-15736 GCA_046261875.1 Thermoanaerobaculia bacterium
CAGATCTGGGCCAGCGGCAGCCACATCACCCAGGGAGTCACCAAGGTCAACGACACGTATTTCAACACCGCGAAGTACAACACCCCCGCGTGGCGCAACCTGGTGATGTGTCAGGAGGTCGGACACAACCTCGGGCTCGATCATCAGGATGAGAACTTCGACAATGCTCCTCTGGGCACGTGCATGGACTATTCGAGCGACCCCGGGCCCAACCAGCATCCGAACGCGCACGACTACGAGCAAATCGAGACCATCTACTCCCACCTCGACACCTCGACGACGGTCGGGCAGGCTCCGCCGCCGGCAATGGGTCAGATCGATCTGGACGGTCCGGGACAGTGGGGCCGGTTGGTCTCTTCCTCTCGCAACGGGAAGGCGGAGATCTACGAGCTGGATTTCGGCAACGGGCACAAGATCTTCACGTTCGTCATCTGGGCCGACGGAGAGGAACGCGGCCGGCGCTGATTGAAAACCTCCGATTCGACGCCTGGGAAGGCAGGGGCGGGACTTCGGTCTCGCCCCTTTATTTTTGGAGCGCGTGCTCGACCCGTCAGCGGAAGATCTCGATGTCTCTCAGCCCCCTCAGCTCGTCCCGCAGTGCCGCGGCCCGCTCGAAGTCGAGCTCCTTGGCGGCCGCCCGCATGGCCTTCTCCAGCTCCGCGATCTTTCGGCGCAAAGTCTCGCGGTCCGGAAGGTCCGAGCGCTTCACGGTCACGTCGGGACCGTAGTAATCGAGCCCGGCCATGCGCACGAGCGGCGAGTTGACCTCCTTGACGATCGAGGCCGGCTCGATGTGGTTCGCCAGGTTGTACGCTTCCTGGATCGCGCGGCGGCGGGAAGTCTCGTCGATGGCGCGCCGCATCGAGTCGGTCACGACGTCCGCGTAGAAGAGGACCCGGCCCTTCAGGTTGCGCGCGGCCCGGCCGGCGGTCTGGATGAGCGAGGTCTCGCTCCGCAGAAACCCTTCCTTGTCGGCGTCGAGGATCGCGACGACCGCGACTTCCGGCAGGTCCAGCCCTTCCCGCAGCAGATTGATCCCGATGAGGGCGTCGAAGACGCCCCGCCGGAAATCCGCGAGGATCGCGACGCGGTCCAGGGTCTCGATGTCCGAGTGGAGATACCGGCAGCGCGCGCCGACCTCGGTGAAGTAGCTCGTCAGCTCCTCGGCCATCCGCTTGGTCAGCGTCGTGACGAGGACGCGCTCTCCGCGCGCGGCGGCCTCCCGCACCACGGCGAGCAGGTCGTCCACCTGGCCCTTGACCGGCCGAACCTCGATGACCGGATCGAGGAGGCCGGTCGGACGGATGACCTGCTCGACGATCTCACCCGCGACGCGCCGGAGCTCCTCCGGGCCCGGGGTCGCGCTCACATGGATGACCTGGTTCAGCCGGGCTTCGAACTCCTCGTGGGTCAGCGGCCGGTTGTCCAGGGCCGACGGGAGCCGGAAGCCGTACTCCACGAGGACCTCCTTGCGGGATCGGTCCCCGAAATACATCCCCCGGACCTGCGGGAGCGTGACGTGCGACTCATCGATGACCAGCAGAAAGTCGCGCGGGAAGTAGTCGATCAGCGTCGGGGGCGGCTCGCCGGCGCGGCGCCCGGAGAGGTGCCGGGAGTAGTTCTCGATTCCGTTGCAGTAGCCGAGCTCCTTGATCATCTCGAGGTCGAACATCGTGCGCTGGTGAAGGCGCTGCGCTTCGAGGAGGCGGTTCGCGGCAGTCAGCTCCGCGAGACGCCCCTCCAGCTCCGCCTTGATCGTGCCAACCGCCCGGTCCAGGGTCTCCTTCGGGGTGGCGTAGAAGGTGCGGGGGTAGAGCGCGAGGCGGTCCATCCTCTGGAGCGCCGTGCCCCGGAGCGGGTCCACGCGCGTGATGCGTTCGATCTCGTCCCCGAAGTACTCGACGCGCACGGCCGTGTCCTCGTAGGCGGGATGGATCTCCAGGACGTCGCCGCGGACGCGGAACGTGCCCCGCGCCAGGTCCAGGTTCGTGCGCTCGTACTGCATCTCGACGAGCTGCGAGAGGACGGCCGGCATCCCGGCCCGGTCGCCGACCTCCAGGTACGCGAGCATGTCGTAGTAGGACTCGGGCGACCCGAGTCCGTAGATGCACGAGACCGAAGCGACGACGATGACGTCCCGGCGCTCGAAGAGCGCCTTCGAGGCCGCTAGGCGGAGCTTGTCGATCTCTTCGTTGCGCGAGGTCTCCTTCTCGATGTAGGTGTCGGTCTGGGGGACGTACGCCTCCGGCTGGTAGTAGTCGTAATAGGAGACGAAGTACTCGACGGCATTCTCCGGAAAGAAGGAGCGGAACTCCTGGTAGAGCTGAGCGGCGAGGGTCTTATTGTGCGACAGCACGAGGGTCGGACGGTTGAGCTCTTCGATGACCTTCGCGATCGTGAACGTCTTCCCCGAGCCCGTGGCGCCGAGGAGGACCTGGTCGCGCCGGCCCTCTCGAATCCCCGCCGCCAGCTTCGCGATGGCCTGCTCCTGATCCCCCTGGGGCTTGAAGTCCGTCACCAGGCGAAACCGTCCCGTCACGCGCGACTGGGCGTCGAGGTAGGAGGGGGGCTTGACGGGAGCCCGACCGGGCACGGCCGCCGGTTTGGGACGGGCTCCCGGCCGGGGGCTCACCGGAGGGGAATCGAGACCGGGGCGGGGCGCGAAGGGGTCACGGCCCCGGGGTGCTCGCGGGAGACGGCGTGACGTCGGTTTCGGTGACTTCGGCGGGCGCCGCGCCGGGCGTCACCGGCGCTCCCGAGCCCGCGGCTTCCCGGAAGACCGCGGTCAGCTCGCGCACCTGCTCGCGAGTGACCTCCCCGGTCCGGTTGAACGTCATGATCCGCCGGACACGCTCGAGGGGCTCGCGCCGGGCGCGCTTGTCGTCGACCGCCTGCCGGAACTCCGCGTAGGCGGCTCGCAGTTCGGCTTTCTCCGCTTCCGTCACGTCGGCGGCGTAACTCGATTCGATCTGCTTCATCATGAAATCGGTGATCGCCGTCGGCCGCTTCTGGATGTAGATCATGAAGGCCACCAGGCAGAGGACGACGAGCAGGGCCGCGCCGCCGCAGCCGATCAGCGCGTTGCGGGCGCAGCCCTTGCGCGGGGGGCCCGGCTCGAGGGTCGTCGGCGGCGGGACGGGCGGCGGCACCGTGCTCATGGGGGAATGGCTTATACCACCTCCCGGTCTTGCTACCATCATTCCGTGCGCAAAGGCGTTCTCGTCGCGATCCCGCTGCTCGCCGCCACTTTTCTGGGGGCGCTGGGCGGCTCGGTGGCGGCCAACTTCGTGCGCGTGCCCCGCGTCTCGGAGCTGGAGAGCTATCGCCCGGACATCATCACCGAGATCCGCGGGAGCGACGGCTCGACCATCGCCCGGTACGCGATCGAACGGCGGATTCTCGTCTCGCGGTCGGATCTCCCCCCGGTCGTCCGCAACGCGCTCGTCGCCACGGAAGACAAGAACTTCTACAGCCACGGCGGCGTGGATCTGCGTCGGACGGTCCGCGCGCTGATGACCAACATCCAGGAGGGGCGCCACGCTCAGGGAGGCTCCACGCTGACGCAGCAGCTCGCGCGCGACATCTTTCTCTCCCCGCGCAAGACGATGTCGCGCAAGATCAACGAGGCCCTCGTCGCCTTCGAGATCGAGCGCCGGTACTCGAAGGATCAGATCCTCACGATGTACGCCAACGAGATCTACTTCGGCCACGGCAACTACGGGGTCGAAGCGGCTTCCCGCTACTACTTCGGAAAGAGCGTCCGGGACGTTACGCTCGCCGAAGCCGCGCTCCTCGCCGGGATCGTGCAGCGTCCGGTGGACCAGAACCCTTTCCAGAACCCGAAGCTCGCGCAGCACCGCCGCTCGATCGCGCTCGGCCGCATGCAGGCCGAGGGATATATCCGCCGCGCGGAGCGTCAGGCCGCCGAGCTCGAGCCGCTCCCGGTCTCACCGTCCCTCCGGGAAACGATCGTCGGCCCCTACTTCAGCGAAGAGATCCGGCAATACCTCGAGCGCACGTACGGCGAGAAGGACCTCTACCGGCGCGGCCTCCGCGTGGACTCGACACTCGACCCGGAGCTCCAGGCGTTCTCCGAGGAAGCGCTCGGGTGGGGCCTCCGGCAGCTCGCGCGCCGCCGCGGCTTCAAGCCCCCCAGAAACCTACGGGAGCAGGGGTACCAGGACCTCGAAGCGTTCGTCGATCCCTCGTGGGAGGGCTCCGAGGTTTCCGAGAGCGCCACCGCGCGCGGTGTCGTGACCCAAGTTTCGAAAACCGAGGCGCAGGTGCGCATCGGGGAGAAGACCTTCCGGCTGCCGCCGTCGGGTTACTCGTGGACCGGATCCAATTCTGCCTCCGCGATCCTCAAGGAAGGGGACCTGATCACCGTCACCCTGGGAAAGAGCAAGACGGGCGAACCCGTCCTGTCGCTCGAGCAGGATCCCCGGGAGCAGGGCGCCGTCATCATCCTGGAGACCGCCACCGGCGCGGTCCGGGCGATGGTGGGCGGTTACGACTGGACCGGCTCGAAGTTCAACCGCGCCACGCAGGCTCTGCGGCAGGCCGGCTCGACGTTCAAACCCTTCGTTTACCTCGCCGCGCTCGAGGCGGGATACACCCCCTCCGACACCGTGTTCGACGGCCCGATCGCGATCGTCTTCGATCCGCGCCAGAAACCGTACAGCCCCGTCAACTACGACGGCCGTTACCGCGGCATCGTGACCCTGCGGCGGGCCTTGGAGTACTCCTACAACGTCTCGGCGGTGCGCCTCTCCGAGGTCGTCGGTCGACACCACGTGATCAACACGGCCAAGCGCCTGGGCATCCATCAGCGTCTCGACCCCTGGCCTTCCGTCGCGCTCGGGGCGTTCGAGGTGACGCTCCAGGAGATGACGGCGGCCTACTCCGTCTTTGCCAACCAGGGGCTCGCGTACACCCCCTATTACTTCGAGCGGATCACCGACGCGAACGGCGACCTGCTCGAGCAGACCCACCCGGAAGCGCGCGAGGTCGCGAGTCCGCAGGCCTGCTTCCAGCTCCTCCAGATGATGAAGGGGGTCACCCAGCGCGGCACGGCGGCCCGCGCCGCGGCGCTCAAGCTCAACCTGGCGGGGAAGACCGGAACGACCAACGATTTCACCGATGCGTGGTTCATCGGGATGACCCCGCGCTACACGATCGGCGTCTGGGTCGGCAACGACAAGAAGACGATCTCGATCGGACGCGGAATGGACGGCGCCAAGGCCGCTCTGCCCATCTGGATCCGCATCCTGGAAAAGATGAAGGAGCGCGGACGGGTGGACCCCCAGGCCGACTTCGAGCCGCCCCCCAACGTCGTGTTCACCGCGGTGGACTACGAGACGGGGCTGCGCGCCACGCCCGACAGTCCCCGTCCGATCCTCGAGGCGTTCGTGAGCGGATCCCAGCCGACGGAAGAATGGGATTCGCGCTGGGAAGAGATCACGCGCCTCCCCTGGTCGCTGCAGAAGTCCTACTACATGCCGAAGAAGGGAGAGCTGGACGAGGCCACGGGCGCCCCGGCGGTCAACCCGCCGCCCCGCGTCGGCGTGACTCCGGCTCCTTAACGGCCGGATAAACCGGCCCAAAATCAAAGGCCCGAGCGAATTTCCTCTCATCCGGTCGGATCCCGCTAAGAGGCGTTGGTGGGTTCCACGTTGACGGTGAGCTCGGCCACAACGTCCCGGTGCAGGCGCACATGCACGCTGTGGGGCCCGAGCCGCTTGATCGGCTCCGCGACCTCTATCCGGCGTCGGTCCACGGCGATTCCCTGCTTGGCGA
Organism: Thermoanaerobaculia bacterium; assembly: GCA_046261875.1. Lineage (GTDB taxonomy): Bacteria > Acidobacteriota > Thermoanaerobaculia > UBA5066 > Gp7-AA6 > JBHENW01. The sequence continues at coordinate 5,797 of JBHENW010000042.1, forward strand.
GGGCGTCGGCGATCTCCGCCGCGGTGACCGACCCGTAGAGAACGTCCCCCTCCCCGGCCTTCTTCGGCACGGTGACCGTGAGGCCTTCGACCTTGCGCGCCACGTCTTCGGCCACGGTCTTCTCGCGAAGCGTCTTTTCGTCGTACTTCTTCTTGTCCTCGGCGAGCCGCCGCACGTTGGCCTCGTTCGCCTCGAACGCGTACCCGTGCGGGAAGAGGTAGTTGCGGGCGTATCCGTCCTTGACCGTGACCGTGTCGCCACGGTGACCGAGGCCGCGCACGTCGTCTGCCAGGATGACTTTCATGACGGTTTTGCTGCTCCCTCGCCGCGGCGGCGAAAATCGGCGTACCAGTCGAACAACCCCAGCAGCGCCACTCCCAGGTTCATCGGAAAGAAGTAGACGAGCAGGACATACAGACAGATACGCAGGACCCTGGCCCGGAACCACCTCCGGGCGAAGTGGCAGATGATAGAGAGCCCCACCAGGAAAAACAAGGCAGTCAACGGGATCAGAAGGCTTCCGGCCACGTCCCGCGCCACGCCCCGGGTCAGGGCCGCACAACCTCCGGTTACGACGAAGAGCGCCGCCGCCGGCGCGGGGGCCCGCAGGTCCTCGAAACGTGCGGCGGCCGCCGAGGGGGCGGGGCGGGCCGCGCGGGCTCCGGCGTAGAACGCGACTCCCGCCGCGAGCACCCAGCTCGCGCCGAGCAGGCCGGGCCAGAAGCGCCGGGCGATGTCGCGAGCGGCGGTGAACGTCCGGCGCACGCGCTCGACCATTTCGGCGTCGCGGGTCGAACGCTTGGACGACTCCACCGCGGCGGGTATGACCTGGTCGAAGGTCGCGGAGATCTCCTTCGCGACGGCCGACTCGCCGCTCCACCGGTCCGCCACGGCGAGGCCGGCGATCGGCAGAAACCCCGCGACGCAGAGCACCAGAAACGCGCGCGAATGCGTCACGCCGCGCCGCACCGCGGACGCCAGAAGCGCGGGCAGCAGCGTCACCGAGCCGGCGAGCGCCGCGAGCGACGGCCCCTGGCTGCCGATAGCAGTGGCGATTCCGAGGATCAGGCCGGCGCCCACGCCCGAGGCCGCGATCGCCGCCGCCGCGCCGTGCCGGTGCGCGAGGCGCACGGCCGGCACCGCCGCGAAAGGCAGCGCGAGCGTGCCCGCGACGGGGATCAGGAGGAACGCCAGGAAGAAGAGAACGGCCGCCGCCGCGGCCGCCAGAATCTCGAAAGTGATGCGGCGGCGGTCGGCGGAGCTCCCAGCCCCAGGGATCTCGCCGCTCAAAGGATCAGAGCGTCAGCCGAGAGGCTCGCGTTCTTTTTTCAATCCGTGGCGTACGGAAGCAGGGCGATCGAACGGGCCCGCTTGATCGCCGTCTGAAGCTTGCGCTGATGGAGAGCGCACGTCCCCGATATCCGACGCGGAAGGATCTTGCCGCGCTCCGGCACGAAGGACTGCATGAGCTTGATGTCCTTCCAGTCCACGTATTCCAGCTTCTCCGCGCAGAACTTGCACACCTTCCGCCGGCGGACGAAGAACTTCTTGCGGGACGTTGCCTTCCCCTCGCGGCTCCCCCGGGGGCCCGGACGGCTCGGCATGGCGGTCATGCTTCCCTCCTCTCGGTCTCGGCGGCCGGCTGGGGCACCGCGGCGGGGGCCGCCGGCGGCCGCGGCGGACGACGGATCGCCTTCTTTCTCTGGCGTTCCGCGCTCTTGGCCGCGCGCTTGAGCTCCTGGTCCGAACGCACCGCGAGGTGCCGCAGGACCTGATCGGAGAGCTTCATGCGGCGCTCCGTCTCGGCGATGAGCGCGGGCTCCGCCTGGACCTGGAAGTAGTGGTAGTGCGCTTCGCGCTTCCGTCCGATCGGGTAGGCCAGCCGGCGCCGGCCCCACGGCTCGTCCTTGACGAGCTCCGCTCCCCCGTCGGTCAGGAGCTTCCGGTACTCCCCGGTCAGCTTCTGGCTGTCCTCGTCGGTCAGGTCCGGAGTGACCAGGACGACGATGTCGTAAAGCCTCATGCGTTCCTCCTCATGGATCTCAATCCTGAGCCGGCTTCGCGTCAGGAGAGGAAGGTCTCGGATTCGCGTGGCGCATGGCCGCGTCGATCCCCTGGTTGATCCACAGCCGCAGCGCCTCGGCGGCGCGCTCGATCGACTCCTCGAACACGGCCCGCTCTCCGCGCCCGAAGGGCTCGAGCACGTAGTCGGCGAGGTCGCGCTCGCGGCTATAGCGTTCCCCGCGGATCCCCACCCGGAGCCTCGGAAACTCCGAGGTCCCGAGGCTCGCGATGACCGACGCGATGCCGCGCTGCCCGCCCGCCGAGCCCCGCGCGCGCATGCGCAGGGTCCCCAGCGGCAACTCGATCTCGTCGAACACCACGCAGAGGTCCGCGGGGTCGATTTCGTTTTTTTGACAAAGATCGCGAACCGCCCCACCCGAGGCGTTCATGTAGGTCTGTGGCAGCGCGAGCAGGACCGGCTCCCCGCCGATCGTACCCCGCCCGACGCGCGACCGGCCCTCCCGGGACCGGATCCGGATTCCTTCTTCCGACGCCAGCTTCTGCACCACGCGGAAACCCGCGTTGTGCCGCGTGCTCTCGTAGCGCTCGCCGGGGTTGCCGAGGCCGACGATCGCGCGCAGGCGTTATTTCTCCTTCTCTTCCCCCTCCGGCTCGACCGCCTTGCCCTTCTTGAGGACCTCCGGCTCGGTCACCTCGGCTGCGGGCTCCGCGACCGCCGCGGGCTCGGCCTCGTGCGTGGGGTGGACGACGTGGACGAGCACCTTCTCCGGGTCGTCCACGACCTCGACGCCTTCGATGGCGGGGATCTGCGAGATCCGCAACGCGTCGCCGATCTCCAGAGCGGAGACGTCGATGGGGAGGGGGGCGGGGATGTTGCCCGGAAGACACTCGATCTCGACCTGTCGGGTGACGAAATCGAGGATCCCGCCCTGCGTTTTGACGCCGACCGCGGTCCCGACGGCTTCGATCGGCACGGACACCCGGATCTTGGCGTCCATGAGGACCCGGACGAAGTCGATGTGCATCGGCTTGCGGGAGAGCGGGTCTCGCTGGAAGTCCTTGATCATGGCGTGGCGGCTCTGGTCCGAGCCGGCGAGCTTGAGCAGAAAGATCGCGTTCTCCCCCGCGCCGTTCCGGAAGGCGTCGCTCAGGGCTTTCCGGTCCACGGTGATCGGGACGTTCGGCTTGCCCGCGCCGTACACGACGGCGGGGATCTTCCCGCCGGCGCGCGTCTGGCGGGCCGAGTTCTTTCCGCGGGTCGAGCGGCGCTCGACTTCGAGATCGATGGTCTTCATTGGTGTCTTCCGGCGCGGCGCGGCCGCGCAAAAGGGGCGATTCTACACAAAAAGCGAGGAAACGGAAGCCCCGTGGTGGATCCTCTGGATCGCCTCGCCGAGCAGCGGCGCGATCGACAGGGAGCGGATGCGCCGGCTGCGGGCCATGGCCGCCTCGACGGGGATCGTGTTGGTCACGAGGAGGCTCTCCAGGCGGCTCGCCTCGATCCGGTCCATCGCCGGGCCGGAGAAGACCCCGTGGACCCCGACCGCGTGGGTCTCCCGCGCTCCGTGCCGCCGCAAAGCCTCCTCCGCCTGCACGAGCGTGCCCGCCGTGTCGATGATGTCGTCGAGGATCAGGACGTTCCTTCCCTCGACGTCGCCGACCACGTTCAGGACTTCCGTCTCGTTCTTTCCCGTGCGGCGCTTGTCGATGATCGCCAGCGACGCATCGAGCCGCTTGCCGATGGCGCGCGCCCGCGCGACTCCGCCGACGTCCGGCGAAACGATGACGAGATCGTCCAGGCTCATCTCGCGGATCGCGTCGAGCAGCACCGGCGCGGCGAACAGATGGTCCACCGGGATGTTGAAGAAGCCCTGGATCTGCGCGGCATGGAGGTCCATCGTCAGGATCCGGTCCGCCCCGGCGGCCGTCAGGAGGTCCGCCATGAGCTTGGCCGCGATCGGGACGCGGGGCTTGTCCTTCTTGTCCTGACGCGCATAGGCGAAGTACGGCATCACGGCGGTGATGCGCGCGGCCGAGGAACGCCGGAACGCGTCGATGAGGATCAGCAGCTCCATGACGTGATCGTTGACGGGCGGTCCGGTGGACTGGACGATGAAGACGTCGGCGCCGCGGACGTTCTCGTCGATCTGGCAGTAGTTCTCGCCGTCGGAGAAGTTGTAGAGCGTCAGCTCCCCCAGAGGGAGCCCCAGGTAGGTGCAGATCTCCCGCGCGAGCGCCGGATGCGCCCGCCCGGAAAAGATCTTCAGGTCACCGTAGGTGAAGTTGGGGACCAACGGGCGGGAATTCTAGCCGGGAATCGGAGTCGGGATCCGGGGCGCCGGTACGCGCCGCGGGCTATTGCGTATCGACGAGTTTGCTTGACCTCTGCGCGCCGGTCGCGAAGCGACCGCCTGCGCACCAGATCTGGCTGGGGCGGGAGGACTCGAACCTCCAGATGCCGGCTCCAAAGGCCGGTGCCTTACCAGTTTGGCGACGCCCCATCTCCCGTCATTGTAGTGCCGGGGACGGGAGACGGGGCGCGCCGCCCGCGTGGTCAGCCGACCGCTTGGGTCGGTTGAGAGGCGACGAGATCGGGAGGCTCGACGGGTCCTTCGGACCGCGTGCGCTCGTATTCCTGGAGGATGCGCCGCTCCATCCGCTCGCGCGTCTCGCGGTTCAAGGGATGCGCGATGTCCTTGAACTCGCCGTTCTTCTTCCGCTTCGAGGGCATCGAAATGAACATGCCGTTCGGACCCTGAATGACTTTCAGGTCCGAGACGAGAAAACAGTCATCGAGAACGATCGAGACGTAAGCCTTCAGCTTCTCCTCTTCGACGGGGAAAACCTTGACCTGGGTGATCTCCATCAGGAACCTCCGGGTGAGCCGGTCTTTCTCCGGTATTCGGTACGCGAGACGGTTCGGCAACGGATGATCCGCGCTTCCGGATGGCGGCGGGAGAGCTCGTCGATGGCTTCCGGTCCGGCACCTCGCAGGACGATCGCCGAGCCGGAGCCGCTGATGAGACATTCATTCGACGCTTCCCGCGCGGAATCCATGAGCGCCTCCATCCGCCGATCTGTCTCTAGCACGGCCAATGCCAGATCATTGGGGCCAAAGTATTTCTTCGTTTCTTCGATCTCGAGGCGGTCCGGGAGAGAGCGTTTCGGAAACCGACGGTGCGTTTCGTAGACGCGCGACGTCGCGATCGCGAAGGGCGGTAGCAACAGCACGAGCTCCGTCGCCGGACCATCTTCCAGCGGCTCTACCTGCTCGCCGCGCCCGGAGACGTTCGCTTCGCCGCCCGCGAGGAAGAACGGCACGTCGCTCCCGAGGCCGGACGCCAGGCTGGCGAGCTCTGCCGCTGTGAGCTCGGCTTCCCAGAGACGGATAAGCAGGGTCAGCGCGACTGCGGCATCCGCGGAGCCGCCTCCGAGGCCGGCGCCCGGCGGGATCCGTTTTTTCAGATGGATCCGGGCCTCGGCCCCTCTTCCCAGCCGCGTGGCCAGCGCACGCGCGGCGCGCACCACGAGGTTGCTCTCGTCGGACGGCGCGTCGCCGTCGCAGGTGAAGCGGAGTCCACCGGCGAACGTCTCGACTTCCAGGTCGTCGGCGAAGTCGATGGCCACGATCCGGGAAAGGACCTCATGGAACCCGTCGCGCCGCAACCGGCCGACCCGCAGCTCGCGGTTGATCTTCCCGGGGGCCTGCGCGCTCAGATGCAATCCGTCGTCCTCAGGGGACTCTCTCGTGCGCGATCATCGTCAAGCGGAGCCGGTGCCCGGTCCGCTCGTCTTCGAGCTCCACGCGGGCCGGCCAGGGCGAGAACTCTCCGCCATAACGGGCTTCCAGCGTGCCCTCCCCCGCCGAGACCTGGAGGGAACGCAACCGGCCGGCCGAGACGTCGAGAACCGCTTCGGCCGGCTCCGGGCCCTCCCAGGTGAGCAGGCTCTCATCCCCGTCTATGCCCGCGACCCGGGGCGTTCCCTTCCGCCAGATCCCGGCGAGCAGCGAGCGGAGGTCTTCGGCCGGAACGCGCAGGGGTCGGATCCCTTCGCCCCCGAGCGTCCCGTCGGCATACCGCGCCAGGACGTTGCCGAACTGGCCGGCGAGGGTCGCCTCCAGCCGGCCCGGCGCCTGCGTGACCGAAAGGGTCCCCGGCACGTGGAGCAGCCCCTGGATGACGCGGGCGTCGTACAGCAGGCGGGACGCGCCGACCGAGTCCCCGCGCTCGAGTGCGGCCGACCAGGCCGCGAGAACCCGGCGCTCCTCCTCGGCCCCGGCGGGAGCGTAGGAACGGGGAGCCTGGCGCGCGCATCCCGTGGGGAGGAGGCCCGCGAGCAGCGCGGCCGCGAGCAGCGGCCGGGAGGCGTTAGGGATCGCGGCGAGGGGCCACGTCTTCCTTCTTGGAGGACAGGGCGCGGGATCGGGCGAGCTTCTCGCGGGATCGGGCGAGCTTCTCGCGGACCTTCTCGGGCTCTTCGTGCTTCAGCGCGAGCGCCCTTTCCCAATGGACGACCGCCTTGTCGAGATCCCCCTGCCTCTCGAAGAGATCCCCCAGATGCTCCTCGATCGTCGGATCGTCCGGCTCCCGGCGGTGGGCCTCGAGCAGGCGCTTCTCCGCCGCTTCGAGCTTTCCCTGCCGGAAGTAGACCCAGCCGAGGGAGTCCAGGTAGGCGGCGTTGCGCGGCTCGCGGGCGACCGCCTTCTCGAGGAGCTGTCGCGCCTCTTCCAGCTTCACGCCGCGGTCTGCCCACATGTATCCGAGATAGTTCTGCGCCGCCGAATCGTTCGGCCGGGCGGAGAGGAGCTGACGGAAAACCTTCTCCGCTTCGGCCGGCGAGCCGCCGCGCTCCAGGCTGGCGCCGAGCCGGAAGAGGGCCTCGGTGGACTCCGGGAAGCGGCGTGAGGCTCCCTCCGCCACCCGTGACGCGCGCGAGAACTCCTTGAGCCGCGAGTACGCGTCCGCCGCCGCGAGGACGTCTTCCGGTTCGGAAGAACCCGCGAGGCGCTCGAGGGTCGCTTCGGCGGCTTTCTTGTCCCCCGAACGGTGCTGGAACTCCGCCACCGAGGCGGTCCACTCGACTTCATCCGGCTCGGCGGCGGCTGCGGCGCGCGCGGCCGTGAGCCCGACGGCCGGCGTCTCGCCGTCTCGCGCGGCGGCCAGGAGGATCCTCAGGGCGCGGCCGTTGACGGCGCCCTCGCTGACGGCGAGGGGCTCGAGCAGTCGCTTCGCTTCGCCGTAGTCCCTCCGGAGCAGCGCGAGGTACCCCAGCTCGACGGTCGCCGAGCGGCGGGACTCGACGGCCTTGGGATCCTGGCCGGCGCGCTGAACCGATTCCGTCAGGATTCTGGCCGCCTCATCGAGCCGGCGCTCGCGCAGCAGCTCCATCGCGTAGGCGCGGCGCGTCGCTTCGTCCCCGGGGTCGGCCTGAAGGAGCGCGAGCAAAATCTTCTCTCCGTCCGCGATGCTCCCTCTCTCGAAGAGGACCTGCGCGAGCAGCCGGCGGATCGCGCGGTTCTCCGGGCGCCTCCCCGCCAGATCCCGGGCGCGCTTCTCCGCTTCCTCGAAGCGGCCGGCGCGCGCGAGGTCGAGCGTGATCCGCTCGGAGACGGCGGTGTTCTCGGGATCCTGTTTCTCGAGCCGGCGCAGCAGCTCGAGGGCCTCGTCGAAGCGGTCCGCGTCCTCGTAGAGATCCACCAGCGCCGCGATCGAGTCGCGGTCCTGCGGGTCGCGGGCCAGAAGCGCCCGATAGGTCTCCTCGGCCTCCCGGAGCCTTCCGCTCTTCGCGCGCGTCTCGGCCGTCAGCCGCAGGAGGCCGGGCTGGCTGCGGCCCTCGGGAAGCCGGTCGAGGACGCGGGAAGCTTCGGCGGCGCGGCCACGCGCCATAAGCGCCCGGGCGAGCGTGACGATCGTTCCCGGGTCGTCCGGCGCGAGCTTCGCGGCCTCGCTCAGCTCGAGGATCGCCGCGTCGAGGCGCGATTGATCCTTCTCGGAAGCGGCGAGTTCGAGCGACCCGAGCAGGCGGCGCGCCTCGGGCATGCGCGGGTCGAGCCGCACGGCTTCGCGCGCCTGGGTGGTGGCCTCTTCCGGCACGTTCAAGTCCTTGAGGAGCTGCGCGTACTCCAGCCGCACGATCGGATCGCCGGGCAGATGGACGAGGACCTTCCGGTAAAGCTCCAGCGCTTCGCGATAATTGCCTTCCGCGACCGAGAGGCGGGCCCGGAGAAACGCGCGTCTCCCCTCCCGAAGAGACTCTTCGGGACCCCCCGGGGGTGCGGGAGACTGCGAGGTCGCCCGCGGAGCCTCGGCGGGATCTTGAGATCGCGGCGAAGCGGAGACCATCGAGAGAGGCGCGGCCACGAGCAGGCCGATCAGCGCGGCGGTGCGGCGATGCATGGTCGTTCAATGTAGCACGCGGCGTTCCACCTCGAGGCACGTGCGCGCGTTATGCTCCGGGTCTGCCTCGTCGGCGGAAGGGATGGAAATGGGACGGCGCCTGATCCTGTTCTTTGCTCTATTGGCGGTGGTTTCCGTGTGCCACGCCGACGTCGTCTGGAATCCCACCTTCGGCACGGATCCCCTCTGGAACGACGGCAACGCCGAGGTCGCCGCGTACGACGCGCGTGACGTCCTCTACGGCGTGCCCCGGGCGTCCCTCGCGGTCCTCATCGTCGTCGCCGAGGACCTCTCCCCCGAAAAGCTCGTCAAGGCGGACGCGCCGCAGCCTGGAAAATCCGTGCGCGTCCTGAAGCTGAACCACGTCCGATCGATCGGGACCGGCATGTACGCGTACGAGCAGATGCTCTCCGCGTTCCTCGACGCGGCGGCCCTGCGGCCGGTCAAGATCTCGATGGCCAGTCACGACTGGTGCGGCAACACGTTCGTCGAATGGCGGCGCGACCGCAACGTGCTGTCCGTCCGCTCCTACTTCGACGCGATCGGCGACCGGGACGTCCCGTTCGGCCCGGGGGACGCCGTCTTCTACGACGCCCTTCCTCTGAAGCTGAGGGCGCTCGATTTCGCCCGCACGCGTTCGGGAACGATCCGGCTCATCGAGACGCTCTTCACGATCCGCCCGCAAATATCCCGGGCGGCCGAGGCGCGGCTGGAGGTTCGGACCGCCGGCGATCGTTACCGGGTGGAGATCACAAGGGGCCCGAAACGCGACGCCCTGGAGTTCGAGCGCGGGTACCCGCACCGGCTCGTGCTCTGGAAGAGGGCGGACGGCGGCATCCTGACGCTGCGCTCGGCGCGGCGGATCCGTTACTGGGAGAAAAACCGGCCGGGCGACGAGCGGATCCTGGATCGCGATGCGAGAAATCGTGCCGTCTCATCCGGCATGTCCGACCTGACGCGATTTGCCGCTCCCCCGGGAACCCTTTCGGGGATTCGGGGAGATTCCCCTCCCCTGGGCCTGCGCATTGCTCCGGACTGAACCGGGCGTGCGCAATCGGAGTTGAGCGGGATGTCCCGCATCGGGCAGATCCTCATCCGCGAAGAGCTCGCGACGGAGAACAGCGTGGCGCGGGCTCTCGGGGTCCAGCACTTCGCGGGCGGGCGTCTGGGAACCCTGCTTCTCGAGCGCGGCTCGGTCGCGGAAGACGAGCTCGGCCGCGGCCTTTCGATCCAGCACGGCTGCGATTACATTCCCTGGCAGATCCTGGGCAGCGTCGCCGCGCCGGTCATCGCGTCGATTCCGTCCAAGTTCGCGGTGCGCCACGCGGCGATCCCCTTCGAGCGAGCCGAAGGCTACCTCCGCGTCGCGCTGCGTGATCCGCACGACCTCCGGATCCTGGACGAGCTCTTCTTCGTCACGGGGCGCAAGATCATCCCTGCCGTCGCGCCGGAGGTCCGCATCTACCAGGGCCTCGAGAAGTACTACGGCGAACGCCGCACGCCGCGCTTCGCCATCC
>JBHENW010000043.1:0-16918 GCA_046261875.1 Thermoanaerobaculia bacterium
GTCGAGATCATGGACCTCTCCTTCACGGTCCAGGCCCTCGCGATCTATTACCTGGCCCGCAACCGGGGCGCGCTCGCCCCGGGCGTCCACGACCTCCCTCCCGAGATCGACCGGGAGATCGCACGGATCAAGCTCGAGACCCTCGGCGTCTCCATCGACCGGCTCACCCCGGAGCAGGAAGAGATCCGGCGGCGCTGGCAGTGAAGCCGGCGCGGAAAAAGCGTTCGACCGCGGACCTGCTCATCCTCGGCGGCACCGTCCTGACGATGGACGCCGCCGCGACCGTGATCCCGCAAGGGGCTGTCGCCGTCCGGGACGGTCGCCTCCTCGAGGTCGGACGGCGAGGGGTCCTCGAGCGCCGTTACTCGGCGCGCCGGGTGCTCGACGCGGAAGGCCGGCTCGTCCTTCCGGGTCTCGTCAATGCGCACACGCACGTGGCCATGACGCTCTTCCGGGGCGTGCGCGACGACGAGGACCTGATCACCTGGCTGACGAAGTACATGTTCCCGCTGGAGGCGCGTTTCGTCTCCCCCGCCTTCGTGCGCGCGGGGGCGCTTCTGGGCTGCTGGGAAATGATCGCCTCGGGCACGACGACGTTCGCGGACGGGTTCTTCTTCGAGGAAGAGGTCGCGAAGGCGGCCGACGAGTCCGGGTTGCGCGCCCTGCCCGGTCAGGGGATCTTCGACGTGCCCGTTCCCGACGCGCCCGACGCCGACGCCGGCCTGCGCCGCGCGGAAAAGTACCTTTCGGACTGGGCCGGCCATCCCCGGGTCACACCCGCGGTGGCGCCGCACGCCGGCTACACCGTCGGACCGGAGACCTTCCGGCGCGCGGGGGATCTCGCCCGCCGGTTCGGCGCCCCGATCTTCACGCACGTCGCCGAGTCCGACGGGGAGGTCGCGATGATGCGGGAGCGTTACGGCACGACGCCGGTGCGCCACCTCGCGGCGATCGGCGCCCTCGACGGGAAGCTCACGGCCGCTCACTGCGTCCGGGTGGACGGGGAGGAGATCGCGCTGCTCGCGCGGTCACGCGCCGGGGTCGTGCACTGTCCGGAGAGCAACATGAAGCTCGCGAGCGGCGTCGCTCCGATCGGCGCGATGCTTGCCGCGGGCATCCCCCTGGGCCTCGGAACGGACGGGCCGGCCAGCAACAACGACCTCGACCTCTTCGGCGAGATGGACACGGCCGCCAAGCTCCAGAAGGTCGCGCAGCTCGACGCGACGGCGGCCTCCGCGCGCGAAGTCTTTCGGATGGCCACCTCGGGCGGCGCCGCTGCCTTGCACATGGAATCGGAAATCGGCTCTCTGGAGCCGGGCAAGCGCGCCGACCTCATCGTCGTGCGCGCAGAGGGTCCCAATGCGCTGCCTCTTTACGACCCCTTCTCCTATCTCGTCTACTCGGCCCGCGCCGACGCGGTCGACACCGTGATGGTGGAAGGAAAACTGCTCATGGAACGGCGGCGTCTCACCACGTTGGACACCGACGCCATTGCGGCCCGCGCCCGGGCCTTCGGGCGCAGGATTGCGGCCGCGTTGCCGGAGTAGAGAATAGAATCGTCCCTTTCCCGGATGATCCACACGAAGCTCGCCGACCGTTACGAGGTCTTGGGCGAACTCGGCCGGGGCGGAATGGGCGTCGTCTATCGCGCCCGCGATCCGCTGCTGAACCGCGAGGTCGCCGTCAAGCTCCTCGCCTCCACCGAGCTCACCAGCGAGCTCGAGGAGCGGTTTCAGCGGGAAGCGCAGGTCGTCGCGCAGATGGATCATTCCGCCATCGTGCCGATCCACGACATCGGACGGCACGACGGCTCGCTCTTCTTCGTGATGCCGGTCGTGGAGGGAGAGAACCTCCGGCATCAGCTCTGGGCGGGGTCGCTTCGCCTGGGCGAGGTCCTCGACATCGCGATACAGGTCGCCGATGCGCTCGACTACAGCCATGCGCGCGGAGTCGTCCACCGGGACATCAAGCCCGAGAACATCATGGTCCAGCGCCAGGAAGGCAACGTCCGCATCCGGGTCATGGACTTCGGGCTCGCCCACGCGACGGCGGAGAGCCGGCTGACGAAGACCGGGACGCTCGTGGGGACGGTCGCCTACCTCTCTCCCGAGCAGGTGACCTCTCATGCCTTCGACGGGCGATCCGACATCTACTCGCTGGGAACGGTCCTCTACGAGTGCCTGGCCGGCGAGCCGCCCTTTTCGGGAGAGGTGCAGTCGATCCTGTACCGCATCGTCCACGAGGTCCCGCAGCCTCCGCGGGCGCTGGGGGCGGAGATTCGGGAAGAGCTGCAGGGGATCGTTCTCCACTGCCTCCAGAAGGACCCGGCGAAAAGGCCGCAGAAGGCAGGGCAGTTGTCGGAGGCTCTGCGGCGCCACCGGGCAAGCCTCCAGACCGACGAGTTTTCGCGCTCGGTCGTTCTGACCGCGAGCCGGATGACCCAGCGGCCCGCGGCGTCCGCCTTCATCAGCCGGGAGAGGGAGTTCACGGAACTGCAGCACAGGCTGAACGCGGCGATTGCCGGCGACTGCCAGTTCGCGGTCGTCGCGGGCGAGCCCGGGATCGGCAAGACGCGCCTGCTCGAAGAGCTCAAGAAACTCGCCTCGGTGCGGAAGATCCGGGTCCTCTACGGCCGCTTCGTCGAGCAGGATCGGGCTTTCTCCTACCAGGGGTTCTGCGAGCTCATTCAGGACTACTTCCGCACGCGGGACGCGGGCAGCTCCGTCGCGGAGCATCCCGACTTTTCCGACCTCGCCCCGGAGCTTCTCTCCCTCTTTCCCCTCCTGACGGAGATCCCCGAGCTGCGCGCGGCGGCGAGCGGGGGCTCCCGGCTCGCGGCTCCCGCCGAGGAGCGCAAGGCGGAGGACCGCATCCAGATCTTCGAGCTGCTCGCCCGCACCCTGACCCGAATCGGCGGCGGAAAGCCCCTCGTGCTCATCCTGGAGAACCTCCACGGCGCCGAGATCTCCATCGAGGCGCTCCAGTACGTCGTCCGCCGGCTCGGGCCGACGCCGACTCTGATCGTCGGAAGCTACCGGCAGACCGAGACCGACAAGCGGCATCCCTTGATCCGTATGCTCGACTCCTTCGCGGACGATCCGCGGTTCGTCTCGATCACGCTCGGGCCTTTTTCTCCGTCCGAGCACCGCGCGCTGATCGAGTCGGTGGCCGGGGGCGCGAAGGTCTCCGACCTGCTCGCCGAGAGGCTCCGCGATGCGACGGAAGGCAACCCGTTCTTCACCAAGGAGCTCGTCCGGTCCCTGATCGACTCAGGTGGAATCGCGAAAGACGACTCCGGCGCCTGGAACTTCTCGAAAGCGACGGCGATCTCCTCCGATGCGCTCCCGGCCACGATCCAGCAGGCCGTGGAGAAGCGCATCGAGCGCCTGCCGGAGAGACTGCGGGAAATCCTGTCCATCGCTTCGGTCCTCGGCAAGAGCTTCGACTTCCGGGATCTCGAGACCCTCTCGGACGACGCGAAGGACCTCGACGATTCGACCGAACAGCTTCTGCGCGAAGGGATCCTGGAAGAGGAGAGGGAGTCCCGCGGCAACCGGCTGTCTTTTGCGAGCGGGATCGTGCGGGACGTCCTCTACAACGCGCTCTCCCGCCGCAAGCGCCGCTCCCTCCACCGCAGATACGCCGAGCTCTTGGAGAAACGCTACGCCGGGCGCCTCGACCGCGTGTACCCCGACCTCGTCCATCACTTCTCCCAGGCCGACGTCGCTGAGAAGACCGTCGAGTACGGGGTCAAGCTCGCCCAGAAGTCCCTGGACGCCTTCGGTGCGGACGACGCGCTCCGTGCGGCGAAGACGTGCCTGGAATTCCTCGAAGACGAGGAGTGGGCGGGGGACCCGGCGCTGGAGGGGGAGGCGCGGTTGCTCCTCGCCCGCGCGCACCGCATGACCGGCAACGCCGAGGCCGCCCTGCGCGAGGCCGAGGCGGCGGTCAAGGTCTTCGACAGAGAGAAGCATTTTGACAAAGAGGTCGCGGTCATACTTTTCGCGGGGGAGACGGCCTGGCAGGAGCGCCGCGTGGAAGAGACCCGCCGGTGGGTCCAGCGCGGCATCGAGACGTCGGCGTCGTCGGGGAAGACGGGTGAGCGCGCCAAGCTCCTGTCGCTCGCCGTGACGGTCGCCAACCTGCGCGGCGAATACGCCAAAGCGGCCGGATATCTGGCCGAGATCGAACGCCTGGCCCCGTCAGTGAAGGAGAAGGAGGAAGAGATCCCGCGCGGGGGCCGTCTCACCGCGGCCATGGCGAATCCGATCCTGACCACCAACCCCGGGGCGTATCAGACGACCGAGGAGCACGAGGTCCTCGGAAACGTCTTCGAGACCCTCGTCACGACGGACTCCCAGGGCAATCTGGTGCCGCTCCTGTGCGAGCGCTGGGCGTTCGAGGAAGGAGGACGGATGGTTCGCCTGGAGCTGCGGCGAGGCATCTCTTTCTCCGACGGAACGCCTCTCACGGGCGCCGCCGTCAAGGCCTCGCTCGAGCGGTCGATCCGAGCCTCGCGCGAGGCGACGCCGGCGGCCTACGTCTCGATCGAGGGCGTGGCGGAGCACCTCGAAGGAAAGGCCTCCGACGTCTCGGGGATCCGAACCCCCTCCGAGGACCGCCTCGAGATCCGGCTCACCGACGCGCTCCCTATCTTTCCGGCGTTCCTGACCGACGGGAGAACCTCGATCGCGACCGCCGTGGAGGGGGAACGGCTCGCCGGCACCGGTCCCTTCCGGATCGTCGATCAGACGCCCGAGCGAGTGGTCCTCGAGCGAAACCCCGGTTACTGGAGAGACACTCCCGCGCGGCTCGACGAGATCGAGTTCCGGGCCGGACTCTCGGCCGCCGCGATCGTGTCGGGCTTCAAGTCCGGGGAGCTGGAGCTCGCCCGCGACCTTCTTCCGAAGGACCTCGAGGCGATCCTGCGCGAGCCGAAGTTCCGGTCGGGCCTGGTCGAAACGCCGAAGAAGAACACGTACTTCGCCCTGTTCAATGGCTCGAGCGCCGTCGGCGCCAACACCGGTCTCCGCCAGGCCATGGCCCATGCCGTGCGGACGCAGGACTTCGTGTGGGGCTCGCTCGGCCGTTTCGCATTGCCGGCGACGGGTCTGCTGCCGCCGGGCGTCCTCGGCCACGACGCGGGGCGGAGACAGGTCCATCCGGAGCGGGAGAAGGCGGTCGAGGCAGTCCGCTCCTGCGGCCTTCCCGTTCCGGTCCAGCTCTCGGCCGCCGTGCATCCGATCCTGCTCGACCAGTATGCCGCGCTGACACGGGCGCTCTTTGCGATCTGGGCGGACGTCGGAGTCGAGGTCACGGTGGCCACGAAGACGATGAGCGAATACCTCGACTCCTGGCACGGGGATCCCGCTTTCGACTTATGGATCGGAAGGTGGATCGCCGACTACGACGACCCGGACAACTTCACCTTCACGCTCTTCCATTCCGGCAACGGCCGCCTGCGCAACTATTTCTCGACCCCGGAGGCGGACCGCATCCTGGAGGAGGCGCGCAAGGAGAGCCGGCCCGGCGCGCGCGAAGTCCTTTACCGGAAGTTCGAGAACCTGGCGCTCGACTCAGCGGCTCTCCTTCCGCTCTTCCACGACGTGGACTACCGCATCGCGAGCCCCCGCGTGCGCGGCCTCGCCCTTCGCTCGACGGCACCCTACGTTAACTACGCCGAGATCGGGAAGGTGGACGCTCCTGCGCCCGAAGCGATCCCTGAGAGAGCGCCGGGAGGCGGCATCCTCCAGGCTCCCGTCGCGGGTGTCGTGCGCAGCCTCGAGCCGTCTCTGGCGGCGACCGCCGAGCAAGCGGAAGTCCTGACCTCCGTCTTCGAGACGCTCACCCATGCGACCCAGGATGCCCGTGTCGTTCCCTGGCTCGCCTCGGAGATCATGCCGGAGGCCGAGGGGATGCGTTTTCGTTTTCGGCTGCGCGCGGGAGTTCGATTTCACAACGGGCGGCCCGTGACCGCCCGCGACGTGCGCCATTCCTATGAGCGCCTCCTCGCCAACCGCGAAAGCGAGGCCCGCTGGTTCCTCTCGCCTGTTCGCGGAGCGAAGCGGATCCTCTCCGGCGAGGCGGCGGACCTCGAGGGTTTTCGCATCGTCTCCCCCTCCGAGTTCGTCATCGAGCTGGAGAAACCCGTCTCCTTTTTCCCCGCTCTGATCTCCTACGGGGCGACGGCGATCGTCCCGGAAGGGACCCAGCGGATGGGCGGAAGCCTGCGGGAGGGGGCGATCGGCACCGGTCCTTTCCGCGTGGTGGCCTTCGATCCGGGACGGCGGCTGGAGCTGGAGCGCAACCCGCATTACTGGCGCGCGGGCTATCCCAAAACCGAGGGGATCGTCTTTCGCTTCGGCCTCTCGCCCGAGGAGATCCGCGACGAGTTCGTGGCGGGCCGTCTTTCGCTGGCGGTGGATCTCCTGCCGGCCCACGCGGAGGCCTTCCGGCACGACCCGCGCTTCGCGTCCGGGTACCGCGAGACCCCGCGTCTCCAGACCTACTTCATCGCCTTCAACCGGCGGCACGGTCCTCTCGAGGACGTCGCCGTGCGCCGCGCGGTCATGGGAGCGGTGGACGTGGAAGGGGCCGTGCGGCGTGCCCTCGGGCGGCTCGCCATCCCCGCCCACGGCATCATTCCGCCGGGGCTTCTCGGTCACTCTCCGACCGCCGCTTCCCGACAGCCCGCAAAGGCCGGCGCGGCCTCCTCGGACGCCGAGGTCATGCAGACCGTCTCGCGCGAGCCGGTCGAACTGCTCGCCGCGATCCACCCGCTGTTCTTCGGGGAATACGCCGCGTTCCTCGAGGAGATCGCCCGGGCTTTTCGAGAGATCGGTTACACGATTCGCTCGGCCGGGTCCACGATGGCGGAGTACATGGAGGCCCGCAAGAAGGAGACGGCCGATCTCATCATCGGACGCTGGGGAGCCGACTATCCGGACGCCGATACCTTCGTCCACGGCATCCTCCATTCGCGCGAAGGATTTCTCGGCCGCTATTGGGGGGACGTGGGGGTCGACCCGTTGATCGAGCGCGGCCGCAGCGAGACCGACCCGAGGGTTCGGCACGCGATCTATCGGGAAGTCGAGGAGCTGGTGGCGAGGGAAGCGCTGCTACTGCCCCTCTTTCACGACCAGGTCGGCTGTTTCGCCCGCCCCGAGGTGGAAGGCCTTTCCATGGGGCTCACCAACCCGATCGTCGCGTACGAGAACCTTTCGCTACGCCGGTAACGGCGGCGCAATCAGGGCTGGTGTTCAGCCCGTGTAGGCGCGCTCGAGCTCTCCGATGTCGATCTTCTTCATCTGCAGGACCGCAGCCATGACCCTCTGCGACTTCTTCTCGTCGGGGTCCTTGAGCATCCGGATGGCGGCGTCCGGCACGACCTGCCACGAGAGACCGTATTTGTCCTTCAGCCATCCGCACTGCTTGGCCTTCGGGTCCCCGCCGGCTCCCAGCTTCTCCCAGAAGTGGTCGACGTGCTCGGTCTCACAGTGGACCACGAAGGAGACGGCCTCGTTGAACCGGAAGTGCGGCCCGCCGTTCAACGCCGTGAAGGGTTGCCCGTCCAGCTCGAACTCGACCGTCATCACCGATCCGGAAGGCCTCCCGTGGATCTCTTTCCCCGCCTCGCCGTAACGGGAAACGTGCACAATCCGGGAGTTCTTGAAGATGCCCGTGTAGAAACCGGCGGCTTCTTCCGCCTGATCGTGAACCACAGAAACGGTGTGATCTTGTCGGACGTTTTGTGTGGTGCGTTGGCCATGCCCCGATCTTCCGTCCGGCCGGATGGTCAGCGGCCGCTCGTTCCGAGGAAGAGGTGGACCTCGACCTCCCGAGACAGCAGGGCCCTCCCGCCGCTCCAGCGCGTGCCCTTCACGCCGAAATCCGTGCGGTCCAGCGTGAAGAACGTCTCGAAGCCGGCGAGGATCCCTTCGCTTCCGGGAATCGTTCGCGCCGAGGAACCGAACGGGAACCGTGATCGTCCGTTTCGTGGCCCGGATCGTGATGTCCCCGGTGACCTCCGCGGTGTCCGTGCCGGTCGGACGCACGCGGCGGCTCACGAAGGTCCACCGCGGATGTCGGGAGACGTCGAAGAAGTCGTCGGAGCGCAGCGCGCGGTCGCGTCCCGTCACGCCGGTGTCCACGCTGTCCGCTTCGACGGTCAGCGTCACGCGCGAGGCGGCGGGCCGCGCCGGGTCGTACGCGATCGTCCCGGAAAAGTCGCGGAAGCGACCCTGCTCCCGCATCACCCCCCATTTCTTCACCGTGAAGGCGACCGTGCTGTCTCCCGGCCTCACGGCGAGCCGGACCGGGCCGCGCAGCCCCGCTTTCGTGGCCGGCTGCGCGAAGATGCTCGCCGCGTAGACGAGCGGCAGGGCGAGGAAGGCGAGCGATCTCTTCATGGCTCGACTCCGCAGGGCTCGAGGCCGTGCATCGTGTTGTCCTCGAAGCGGTCTCCGGACGACTTGAGCCGCAAGTCGTGGACGGCGCGCCAGACGCCCTGCGGGCCGCGCTCGACCGGACGGATGAAGGCGAAACGGCCCGCGGCGGCCGACCGCCGCCGCTCGTCTTCCGTCAGGTGCGGGTCCCCCTCGAAGAGGAGGTCGGTCCCGTACTGCGGCGGCACGCCCTTGCCCCACATCTGCGTGTGCACGTGCGCCGCGATGCGCCCGCCGGGATAGGCGCCGGGCCGGATCGTGCGGTATTCGTAGCGGCCGTCCGCTCCCGTCCTGATCCACCCCTTGAGCCTCGGCGCCTTCCCGGGCCACCGGTTGTAACGGCCCGTGGCGTCCGTCTGGTAGACGTAGAGCAGGACCCCGGCCGCGGGCGTCACCCCGTTCGGCGCGAAAATCCTTCCGGTCACGTGCAGCGGTTCTCCCGGCTCTTTCGGTCCGGCCAGGGTTGCGGTCGAAGTCGCGCTCCCGCAGGGCCCCTTGGAGGCCGCGGCGAAACCCCCGGCCAGGCCGATCGCGGCGATCAAAGCGGCCGCCGCGGGAACACTCGCGCTTCGCTGGGTTTTCCTCATACCCGACAGACGGCGGGGAGAGGCCGGGTGTTAGCCGACAGGTGACGGAGGGGCAGGCCGCCGGATGAAGGAAAACGCGAAGAGGAGCAACGCGAGCGCTCCATAAGCGGCGGCGAAGTGGAACGGCACCGTCGAGCCGGCGTCCCAAGGGAGAAACAGTGACCCCCGCGGCCGGGGGGAGTGCATCACGCCGAAGAGGCAGAGAAGGCCGCCGACGGCAAAGTACAGCGCGCTGCGGCGGAGGCGGCCGTCGATCAGCTCCGCCGTCGCCGCGCCCCAGATGAGCGCCGTGACGATGAAGCCGTTGCCGAGGAGCTGCAACGCCTGGAACGTCTCGGCGGCCTCTCCCGAAAGCGCCCCGATCTGCACGCCGGCGGCCGCGAGGAGCGAACCGGCCTGGAGCGCGGCCACGAACGCGACCGTCGGCAGGAACGCCAGCGCGAGCGCCGGCCCGTGCCGCTCGGGCGTCGCGGCGAACGCCTGGGCGACGACCTCCAGGCCGATGTAAACGAGGATCGGGGCAACCACGGCTGCCGGCGTCCAGTCGATCAGGAAGGGGAGGAAACCGAGCATGCCGCCGAGGCCCACGAAGAGGCCCGTCGCGACGACGTAGCCCGCCCGCGCTCCCATCTTCTTGTAGGCCGGGTGCCCGATGTAGGGCGTGCTCTCCACGACGCCGCCGCAGACGCCGGCGACCAGAGTGCAGAACCCCTCCGTCATGAGGATGCCTTTCGTGTCGTACTCGTCGCCCGCGGCGGCGGCGCTCTCCGTGTTGTCGATGCCTCCGACGATCGTCACGACGCCGAACGGGAGCGCGATCGGCAGGTAAGCCCATGCCAGGGACAGCCCGCCGAGAAACGCGAGCGTCGGCCAGGGAAAAGCGAGCTCGAGCGCCCGTACGGGCAGGTCCGCGGCCGGAGCCATGAGGGGGCTCGCCCAACCGGCCGCGTGGAGGCCCGCGTGGAGGAGGAGCGCCAGGAGGACCGAGACGAACGCCCCCGGGAGCCCCCAGGGAAGCCGGATGCCTGCGACGAAGGTCGCGAGGATGACGCCGAATGCGACGAGCCCGACGATCGGGTTCGCGACCATCTTCAGAAGCGGCAGCAGCGCGATCAGAGCCAGGCCCGCTCCGCCGATCGAGCCGAGCAGTGCCGCGCGGGGCAGGGCCTGGCGGACCGCGTTTCCGGCGAGGGCCATCCCCATCTTCGCCAGGCCGATGAGCACGGTGACCGCCATGCCGATCTTCCACGCGAGCTCCGCGTCGCCCGTCGCGAGATAAGCGGGACCCAGCACGGCGAACCCCATCCCGAAGACGCTCGGCGCATTGATCCCGAGCGGCATGGCGGTGACGTCGTCGCGCCGCTCGCGCTTGGCCAGCCGGAACGCCATCCACGCGTAGATCAGGTCGCCGACGAGGACGCCGATCGCCGTGCCCGGAACGATCCGGTAGAGCACGAGGTCGCGGGGGAATCCGAACGCCCCGACGAGGATCGCCGTCAGGATGACGAGGTTGGCGACGTTGTCGAAGACGAGGGCGAAGAAGGCGTTGAGGTCGCCCGCCCGGACCCAGCGATAGCGGCTCATGGAAAAACGGCCGGGCCACCCACCGGCCCGGCCGCTGAAACGAAACCTTCCTTCCGCCGGTCTACCAGAGGACGCGAAGCCCCAGCTGCACCTGCCGCGGGTCGCCGTTGCCGCTGCGGATGGTGCCGTCGAAGTTGAAGATCAGGTTGGTGTTCTGGGGCACGAGGAAGTTGTCGCTGTTGAGCAGGTTGAAGACTTCGATGATCGGTTCGATGGTCAGGAACGCGAGCGTGAACTCCTTGGAAACACGCAGGTCCAGGGAGGAGTACTTGTTGTCCTTCCGGCCGTTGTTGCGTGTCTCGATGGTTCCGTCGGGATTGATGCGGTCCGACGACTCCGGCCCCCCCGCCTGCCACGGGTTGGAAGAGGGCGTGCCGTCCGCTTTGAGGGAGATGGGCTGCGGGGAACGGTACGCGTAGCGGGTGTTGACGTTGATGTCCCAGGGGGCCTGCCACAGGAACCACGCGTTGAACCGGTGCCGCTGGTCCCGATCGGAGAAGCCGTACTCGGCATCGAGGTCCGTGATCCGCGCATAGCGCAGCGTGAAGGGATCCCGCTCGTTGTCGTCGTCGGACTTGTCCTTGGAGTAGGTGTAAAACACCTGGAAGCCGAATCGGTCGGCGAGGTTCTTGTTCAAGCCGACGGTGATGCCCCAGTACCGGCTCTTCGCCGACGATTCCACGGTCCACAGGGTGCTGATCCCGTTCGTGCCGTCCGCACCGAGCCCGGTGCTCCACGGTGAACCGAGGGCCGGGTCGTTGCGGTTGATGAACCGGGTGACCTGATCCGTCTTGGCGTAGTTGTATTTCACGATCGCGGCCAGGCCCGGGACGATCTCGCGGTCGACCCCGAAGCTGAAAGCGTTCGTCTTGGGGTTGCGGAAGTCCCTGTCGAACACGTAGACCTCCGGGTGATCCGGCGTGCTGACCTCGGAAGCGGGGATGAGGCTCGTATAGGCCGGAGGAGGCGGTCCGCCGAAGTTCCGGAAGAAGCTGGCCCGGAAAATCGTCTGTCCGATGCTGCCGTTCGTGGAGCGACTGGAAGCCAGGTTCAGAGCCGGGATGCGCGCGTAGAAGATGCCCCAGGTGCCCCGGAGGACCGTCTTGCCGTCGTCCCATGGATCCCACGAGATCCCGAGACGGGGCTGCCACATTTTCATGTCGTCGGGGATCTCCCCGTCGGAGGGGAATTCCTGCCCGTTTCGCGTCTGTCCGATGAATGGGGCGAAGAAGACCTCGTCCGGAGGTGTCCGCGGATCGGGGTTGTCGATGCCGTCCCACCGCAGGCCGGCGTTGATCGTGAGGTTGCGGATCGGCTGCCAGCTGTCCTGCAGAAAGACGCCGTACTCCTCCTGCGCGATGGACTGGGTTCCGGCGTCCTCGACCGAACGGCCGCCCACCCCCGCCTGCTGCAGGTAGAGAAGAACCGGTCCGGTGACCGTCTCCCCGGCCGGGCAGGTCCCGGTCTCCGACGAGCCGCCGCCCGAGCAATGCACGTAGTTCGGATTTCGCGCGTAGTTCAGGAAGCCGTCCGTGGAATCGAAGATGAAGCGCCCGTTGGCGAAGCCGATGAAGGTCTGCCTCGAGACGACCCGGTTCCACTCGACCCCGAACTTGATCGCATGCGAGCCGACAACGATCGAGACGTTGTCGAGGAGCTGGGTCCGGTCGTCGTAGTACTCGACCGGGATGAAGAACGGCATCCCGAAACGGTAGGCCCGGCCGAAGTCGAAGGCGGTATCCGGGAGCGGACGGTTCTGGCCGGTGATGAGCGGTCCTTCATAGGGCCGCGGGCGGTCTTCGCGCGAGTACTGGCCGCGCAGCTCGTTCAGGAGGTTGCTCGTCAGGGTCGAAATGACGGAGCCGCCGATCGAGTACGAGCGATCCTTCTCGGTGGCGTTTGCGCTGACTCCCCAGGAGTCCACGTCGAAGGTCCCATTCTCCTGTTCGGACCACTGGTAGGCGTAGCGCAGCGTCGCGAGATGCTGCTGCGTGGCGTGCCAGTCGAGCTTTGCCAGAGCCACGAAGGCGTCGTCCGTGCGGGCGACGGGACCGTTCTCGTTGGGGCTGCCGATCGAGGCGAAGTAGTCCACGACCCGCTGCTCGATACGGGCCGGGTCATCCTGTTTCGTCGAATCGCCCTGTTGCGTGTCGATGCCGACGAAGTAGAAGAGCTTGTCCTGCCGGAAAGGGCCGCCGAGCGTGAAGCCCACCTGCGACTGGTCGAACTCGAACTTCTCGGCCTCGCCGCCGCCGGGCTGGGCGGCTTTGGACGCCAGGCTGTCGTCTTTCCAGTAAACGTGGCCGCTGCCGTGGAAGTCGTTGGTGCCGGACTTGGTGATCACGTTGACGAAGCCGGAGGATGACCGGCCGAACTCGGCGTTGGCGCCGTCGGCCACCACCACGACTTCCTGGACCGCGTCCAGGTTGAAGGTGAAGGGTGGGCGCTGGCCGCCGCGCTGCTCGCCGAAGAAGGGGTTGTTGAAGTCCTGCCCGTCCACCGAAACATTGTTGTGTATCCCTTTCTGTCCGTTGATTGACAGCTCGTCCCCGTCGGGCCCCTGGACGATCGTCACGCCGGGCGTCAGCTTGGCGTAGTCGAGGAAGTTGTGATCGGCGTTGGGCAGGCCCTGCACGGCCTCGTCCGGGATCATCGTCGTCCCGGCCGTGCGGCTCGTTTCGACCACGGGGGCCTCTCCGGTGACCCGGATCTCCTGCGCGACTCCCGAGATCTGGAGCGGGAGCCGCAGGTTCACGCTCTGGCCCAGGCGCAGGTCGATCCCGTCCCGCACGAGCGTCGCGAAGCCCGGAAGCGTCACGGTCACGCGGTATGGCCCGAGCGGCAGGAGCAGGGCGCGGAAGCGCCCGCCGGAGTCGGTCGTGTGGTCCTGGGCGAAGTTGGTCGCCGTGTTGCGGACGTTGACGGAGGCCCCCGGAAGGACGGCGTCGCTCTGGTCCACGACGGTGCCTTCGATGACGCCGGTCGTGGCCTGGGACTGGGCGAAGAGGGCGCCCGCCGAAAAGAGCGAGAGGAGACAGAGGGAGAGGATGGCGCGGAACGGGCGAAGCATGCCGACCTCCTTGTCGCGATCGAGAATCAGAGCCCGGTTCACGGAAGCTTCATGGCAATCTATTTTGAGCGCCGGGGCGAGTCAAGCGAGAAAGGGTCGCGGCGGGCGGGCCGCGGGAGATCGCGCCGCGCGCGGCGAAGCGACGTGTTATCTCATCGCCTCCATCGGGGAAAGCCGCGCCGCGCGGACGGCCGGGTACATCCCGAAGAGGAGGGCGAGAGCGAGCGCGATGACCCAGGCGACGACGAGACCCACGGGGTTCACGACGAGGCCGTAGGGGAATTTCGGGGAGAGCGCTTCGCAGAGGACCGTCCCGAGGAAGGTCCCGACGGACGCCCCGAGCGCCGCGAGGACGCAGGCTTCGAGAAGGAACTGGATGAAGATCTCGCCGTCGGAGGCCCCCATCGCCTTGCGCAGGCCGATCTCGTAGCGCCGGTCCGAGAAGGAGATGAGCATCACCGAGAGCACGCCGACGCCTCCCACGAGCAGGACCGTCGCGGCGAGGCTCGACAGCACGATCCGCCACCCGCGGATCTGATCGAGGAAGTTTCCGTAGGACTGGGCCAGCTCGGCCTGGAGGTCCGTGATTTCCGTGTCCTCGATCCCGTGGTGGGCCTGGCGCGTGCGACCGAGCATCATGGCGGAGACTTCGCCGACGTCCTTCTTCGATTTGAGCTTCACGGCGAGGTGCTCAAGCTTGTGCGCCGGATCGATCCGGTCCATGTAGGTCTCGAGCGGAATGGAGAGCCCGTTGGCGTCGTAATAGTTCTCGTCCGAGAAGACCTGCCCGGTCGCCTGCACGCCGACGATGCGGAACCGGACCCCCTCCACGGTGACGTCGCGCCCGACCGGGTCCGACCCGCCAAACAGCTTTGAGCCGAGGGTCGCTCCGACGACCGCAACGCGGGCGTGCCGGCGCTGGTCGTCCTCCGTGATCCCCCGCCCCAGGCCGATCGGCCGGTTCATCCACTGGCCGTAGTCGTGCGCCGCGCCGATGATCCAGGTGCGCTCGGACCCGCCCGGGACGCGGACGGCCGACCGCTTCATCGCGCGCGGCAGAAAGGCGAGGACCTTGGGATGAGGCGCGGTCAGCCGGGGGAGGTCCTCGTAGCGCAGCCCCGGGCTCATCGCGAAGCGCTTCTGCTCTTCCGTCGTCTCCGGTGACTTGGGCGCGAGCATGATCGTGCCGTCCCAGCTCATCCCGGCAAAGCCCGTGGAGACCTTGTCCACGACGCCGTCCATGACGGAGGTCATCACGACGAGGGCGAAGACGCCGAGCATCAGCAGCGTGAGCGTCAGGATCGAGCGCAGCTTGTGGGCCCAGAGCTCGATGAGGCCGCTCCGCACGACATCGCCGATCAGGCCCAGACGCGCCGAAAGCGAGAGCCGCCGCCGCGGCCGGCGTTCGGTTGCCTGCTGATAAGAGCCGCCCCGTTCCAGGACCGCTTCACTCATATCGCAGGGCTTCCATCGGAGCGAGCCGGCTCGCCTTGAACGCCGGGTAGAGCGCAAAGAGGAAGCCGAAGGAAGCCGCCAGGACGAACGCGAGCAGGAAGCTCTTCGGGTCCATGTAGAGCGGCACGCCCAGGATCAGGGTGATCGCCTTGGAGAAACCGATCCCGAGGAGGAGGCCGACGGCGCCGCCGACGCTCGTGAGGACGAGCGCCTCGGTCATGAACTCCTTGAAGACCTCCCTGCCGGAGGCACCGATGGCCATCTTGACGCCGACCTCGCGGATGCGCTCCTTGAGCGTCGCCATCTGCACGTTGACGTTGACCATCCCGCCGCCGAGCAGCGAAAGGATCCCGGAGAGCATGAAGATGATGTCGTACCCGTCCCCCTGCTCCTGCTGCTTCCGGATGCGGGCCCGCACGTCGTCGAGGCGGAAGTCCTCCTGCTGCCGGTGGTTCGCCTTGAGCAGCGCGGATAGCTCTTTCGAGAACGTCTCCATGGCATTCATGTCGCGGATGCGGAAGGTCACCCGGTCCAACCGGCGGTACTGGTCCCCTTCGAACCGTCGCGTCACGAGCGTCGTCGGGATGGCGATGATCCGGTTGCGCCAGCGGAAGACGTTGCGTCCCTCCTTGCGGAAGTAAAAGGCGCGCTCCTTGAGCACGCCGACGACCCGGACCGGGACGTTGCCGATGCGGAGGACCTTGCCAAGCGCATTTCCGTCGGGGAAGAAGGCCTGGACGGCCTCGCTCCCCAGAATCGCCACCGGTGCCCCGCGATCGATTTCCTCGACGGTGAAGTTGCGCCCCTCCGCGATCTGATAACCCTCCGTTGCGAGGAAATCGCCCCCGATCCCCCGGATTTCCCGCTCCCGGTCGGAGAAGGGGGAGCGGACCCGCGCCTTGGCGAGCTTCTGGACGGCGACGCCGTCGAGCGACTTCGTGTCGAGCTCCCCTCCCTCGTCCGCGTCGTGCTGCCGCAGTCCCAGGTTCGCCGTCTCCAAAGCGGACGGAGTCGTCCCGTCCTGCACCGGCGCGAGCGGCTGGACGTTGAGCTTGTCCAGGCCCCCCAGCCGCACGTACAGCTCGTTGGAGCGGCGGCGCATGCTGTCGGAGATCGAGAACCCGCCGAGGACGGAGGCGACGCCGAGGACGACGCCGAGCGACTGCAGGATGGACCGCCCGAGGTTCTCGCGCATCTCGACCCAGGCGTTGCGGAGCCGTTCGCGGAAGGCGCCGGAAAAGAAGGCGCGGCGCCGCCGTCTCATGCGACCTTTTCGGTGGGGTCGGCGATCCTCCCGTCGTGGATCTCGACCTGGCGCTGCGCCATGGCCGCGATGGACAGGTCGTGGGTCACGATGAGGATCGTGTTGCCCTGGCGGTGGAGGTCCGAGAACAGCTCGAGGACTTCGTGGCCGGTCTTCGAGTCCAGCGCTCCGGTCGGCTCGTCGGCGAGAAGCATCACCGGGTTGTTGGCGAGGGCGCGCGCCACGGCGACGCGCTGGCGCTGTCCGCCGGACAGCGCTCCGGGCAGGACTTTCGCCTTCTCCGGGATCCCGACGCGCTCGAGCATCTCCATCGCCCGGCGCCGCCGCTCCTTGCGCGGGATGCCGGCGTAGAGCATCGGCAGCTCGACGTTGCGCAGGACGGACGCCTTCGGCAGCAAGTTGTAGAGCTGGAAGACGAACCCGATCTTCTCGTTGCGGATGCGGGCGAGCTCGGATCCGGACAGGGTCTCGACGCGCTGGCCGTCGAAAGCGTACGTGCCGCTCGTGGGCGAGT
>JBHENW010000044.1:0-3324 GCA_046261875.1 Thermoanaerobaculia bacterium
ATCCTCGGCAGCGCGCCTGTCCGGCGAGGATTCGGGGACGCCCGGGACGGCTCCCGCCGCTCGGATTCCTTGATTCTGCTGGACTTCTTTCACCGGAGGAACGGCCGCTCTTTTTTGTAGGATTCGCGTCGATCCGCGCGCCCGAGGCGGTGGGTGCGGGAACCAAGACGAACATCCGACGGAATCCGCCGATCGGCGGCACCTCGCACCGCGGCCTTCGGGACCGCGCACGGACGCTCCGGCGCTCCGATCGGTGGACGTGTGCGGCGATCCTGGTCCTGATCGTGGGCTTCGGCGTGCGGGCGGCGTCGCTCTTCCCCTCGCACAAGTACCTCCCGGACGCCGACACGCTGATCATGGGATTGCGCGCTCTGGAGGTGCTCGAGGGGGAGCCGGTCGTCTTTTATTCGCATCTGCGACTCGGCGCTCTCGAAGCCTACCTCCATGCGGCGGCGTTTTCTCTCCTCGGCCCGTCGCGCGAGGCCCTCGCGTGGGCGCCGCTCTTCTCCGGATGCCTCTTCGTCCTGTTCGGTTTCGCCTTTCTGCTGGAGGTTTTCGGGAAGGAGGTGGCCGTCCTGGGAGCCGTCTTCCTCGCGGTCCCCTCGCCGGCGTTCCTCTACTGGACGTACATGCCCAACAGCTATCCGGAGACGATGGCGCTCTGCGCCGCCGTCCTCTTCCTCGCCGCGCGCGCCGTCCGACGCGGAAGCCGCACCGCGGTATTCCTCGTGGGTTTGGCCGCGGGGCTGGGATTCTGGAACTCGGTCCAGACGCTGACCTGCAGCGTCCCGGCCCTGGTGTGGCTCGTGAGGAAGCGACCCGAGAGCGTCCGGCGGCTCGATTTCTGGCTTCCGCTTTTCGGTGGGGCGGTTCTCGGCGCGCTGCCGTGGATCCTGTACAACCTCCTCCATCCGCTCGACGCGCTGCAGGGCTTCCACGCGCCGCGCCTCACCCTCGACCCCCGGGCGCTCCTGTCCAATCTCACCTATCTCGTGACCACCAACCTCCCCGAGCTGGTTACGGGCACGGATCCGGCGGGGGTCCACGGGTCATCCACCGCCTTCCAACGGCTTCTCCGGCCGTTCGCGGCGGCGATCTACGCGGCGGCCCTGTGGTCCCTGCTGCGTCATGCGGCCTCGCGCCCCGCTTCCCCATTGGGAGCGCAAGCGCCGGCGTCGCGGCCGGCGGCGAGACTCCTGGTGATCATCGCACTGGCCATCGGGGCCGCTTTCGTGCTGTCCAACTTCGGCAGCGAGCGCGGTCAGACGGTCCGGTACGTGCTGCCGCTCTGGCCGGTGATCGCCGGGGCCCTCGCCCTCCTGACGAGAGACTTGCTCCGCCTCAACCGAGCGGGCGCCGCCATCGCGGTCGCGGTCCTGCTCGCCTTCAACCTGACCGCCTACGCGTGGCCGGGATCAGACGCCCGGCGCGGCTGGGAAGAGGACATGCGAGGTGACGCGGAGCTCGTCACCCTGCTTCAGGAGGGCGGCATCGAATGGGTGTTCGGTGACTATTGGACCGTCTATCCGATCAACTTCCTTTCCGGACGCCGCATTCGGGGAGTCCCACGCCAGCCGACCTGGGATTACCTCGGCTACAAGGAGCAACTCCCGAAGGGATCCGTACAGCCGTGGGCGCTCGTGACCAGGACGGCGGAGGAAATGGACGATTGGATCTACCGAGCGGGCCTGACGGGCCGGAGGCTCTCGATCGACGGCGGCTTCGTCCTCTTTCTCCCGTCGTCCCCTCCGCAAGGCGTGTTCGGGTCGCGTCAGATCGCCACCCATCTTCAAAAGATGCTCGGACCCGGGTAGACGGATCATCGGTCCGCGCCTCTGATCGGCGCCGCCGGACGGCGACACCGAGCGGGAGGGGCACCCCGCGCTCGCCGAGGAACCGCGCGAACTCCTCCATGCGCTCTCACGAGAGGACGTTTGTCCTGCGTCCCGCAGATGAGACGCGCCGCGACCACCAGGCGGATGAAGAGGGGCCCACGCTCCGCGTTGCGATCCAGCCATCCTCCCATCGGACCCCGATCTTGCCTCAAACACGAAGCGCCGGGTCTGGCCCGGCGCTTCGAAGACCGAGATTGGACGATTGTTACGGCGCGGGGACGGCGCTGACAATCGTCGCCCACTTCTTCCCCTCGCGGTCCGTGTACGTCACCGTCACGGGCTGCCCGACGACGATCGCGCCGTCGACGCGGACACTGTCCTCGAGGTCGAAGTCGTGCGAGTTGCCGTCCGCGGCCCGGATCTCGAGCTCGTTGCCCGGCTCGTACTTCGTGACGGTGCCGCTGACCGTCGTTGTCTTGACGTTCTCGCCGGGTCCGGTCTGTTTCACGGTGGTCGCGCTGCCCTCGGTCTCGACTTTCGTTTCCGGAGCGGTCGCGCAAGCTGCGACCAGCACCGCGACCCCTACCGCCATCAACAGGTTGCCTTTCATCATTCGTTCTACCTCCTGGGGACGAAGAGTCCCCGCGGCCTCACAATCAAGATCCATGCCTGACCGGGGATACCCTAGGCACGTGCAGATCCTCGAGATCGCCCCGTTTCTCGAGTACTTCGAGCGGCTGCGGGACCGCACGCGAAGAGTGGTCGCCGCCATTCCTCATGAGCGTCTCGACTGGACCTACAGGCCCGGAAAGTTCACGTGCGCCGACATCGTCCGCCACCTGGCCGCGATCGAGCGCTGGATGTATGCCGAGAACGTGCAGGGAAAGCCTAGCCGGTATGCGGGTCACGGGCCGGAGATCGCGGAGGGTTACCCCGACCTCACGACATTCCTCGAGTCCCTCCATGCCGATGCCATGACGATCTTCGCCGGCTTGACGCCTCAGGACCTCGCCGGCAAGTGCCTGACGCCCGCGGGGACGTCGATCACCACGTGGAAGTGGCTGCGCGCGATGGTCGAGCACGAAGTCCACCACCGCGGCCAGCTCTATGTCTACGCGGGGATGATGGGGCTGGAAGGTCCGCCGCTCTACGGGCTGACCTCCGAAGAAGTACGATCGAGAAGCGCCACGCAACCGTCCGGCGACTGACGCCAGGCGCCTACGTCAGGTCCGGCGGAATCTCATCCGGACGCTTGCCGCGGTTGGCGGGGTCGCGACGGGCGTGCCGCTTGGCGTTGAACGCCTCCACCGAATAACAGATCGGGCACTTGAGCCGGCCGTCCGGGGGAATGGGAGCGAAACGCACCGACTGGCACTCGTCGCAGATCCAGCGCGCGAAGCGGCGCTCCGAGCGGTATTCGGGCATCGTCGAGGGAATCCTAACTCCACGGACCGCCGGCACCTCGCCAAAAAACTGACGACCGCCCCGA
>JBHENW010000045.1:0-12470 GCA_046261875.1 Thermoanaerobaculia bacterium
AAGTGGTACGACATGTCCCGCCGGATCGAAAAGATCATGAACGAGGAGAAGAAGCTCAACTCCAACGTGGACTTCTACTCCGCGTCGCTCTACTTCATGCTCGGCATCCCCGCGGACCTGTTCACGTCGATCTTCGCCATGTCTCGCATCTCGGGATGGACCGCGCACGTGCTCGAGCAGTACGCCAACAACCGGCTCATCCGGCCGCGTGCCGACTACATCGGGCCGCCGTACCCGCAGCCCTATACCCCTCTCGAACGGCGGTAGCCGGCGCGCTTGACGTCTTGACGTCAAAGCGATAAAGTGTCGTCCCGATGGGTACTGCACGTCGAGCCACCGTCTATCTGGACCCGGAAATCCACAGGGCGCTCCGGCTGAAGGCCGCCGCTTCCGATCGTTCGATTTCCGACATGGTCAACGACGCGGTCAAACAGACGCTGGCTGAGGACGCGGAGGATCTCGCGGCGGTCGCCTCTCGTCGCCGTGAGCCGACCCTGGACTTCGCGCAGTTCGTCCAGACCCTCAGACGGCGTGGGAAGGTATAGCCTTTCCGTCAAAGCGTCCGCCGCCAGGGAAATCGAGGCGGTTGGCCAGAAAAAGGACCGCCAACGCATCGTCGCCCGAATCCAATCGCTCGCGGAAGATCCGCGGCCGCAGGGCTGCGAGAAACTCGCCGGTTCCAGCGACCTTCACCGTATCCGCGTCGGCAACTACCGAATCGTCTACTCGATCGATGAGAAGCCGCCGGTGGTCATGATCTTCAAGATCGGCCACCGAAAGGATGTGTACCGATGAGACACCGTCGGACACGATTGCCACCGTGCTGGAGGTGATCGGCAGCGGCTCGAGCGCCGCGGGCGGCTATTGGTGGTTTCTCGTAGGGCGCGACGGGCAGAAGGCGTACTGGGTCGCCAAGCAGGACTGGGCCGCGCCCGGCGATCCGTCCGGCTACGAGGTGCGGACGTTCACCCCGGGAACGTCTTTCGAGAACTCGCCGCCGGCGCCCGACCGCGAGACGGAAGAGGTCCTGGATTTCGCGAGCGCGCTCGAGCCGGGCAACGACCTGCCGTGGGGGGACGCCGCGCGCGCGGCGGCGCTGTACGAGGCCTACACCCGGCGCTGAGCCCCCTTTTCCCGGCCATAGAATCGGCGGCGGGAGGATCCGCCTCATGGCGACCGATAACGAGCGCATCGCCCGGCGCTGGTTCGAGGAGGTCTGGAACACCCGGCGCGAGGAGACCGTGGACGAGCTGATGCTGCCCCAGGCCGTCGGCCACATGGAGGGCGCCGATGTCCGCGGGCCGGGAGACTTCAAGGCGGCCCGGCGAGAGCTCTTGACCGCGTTTCCCGACATGCGCGTCACAGTGGAGGACACCGTCGGCGACGGCGACAAGGTCGTCGTGCGCTGGTCGGCGGCGGGGACCCACGAGGGAGACGCGCGCGGGCTGACGCCGACGAACAGTCCCGTACGATTCCGCGGCATGACCTGGCTGAGCATCCGCCACGGGAAGATCGTCGAAGGCTGGGACGCTTGGAACCAGGGGAAGCTGGTCAGCGAGCTTCAGGCGGGATCAAGCCCCGGTTAGGTACGCCTCGCGAGCCAAATCGCCTCGAGACACCCGCCCCGCCGCGGCGCGAGGAGTCTCCGTCCTCGGAGGAGCCTCGCGCCGCGGGAGCGGGAGCAAGCGACGGAGCAGCCGAACGGCGAGCCGGCATCCGGGCGATGCCGTCAGGCGGTGCCAACGGCAGCTCCGGAGCGAGCGAGAGCGACGGTCACTCCCCCAGGTAGGCTTCCTTGACCCGCGCGTTCGCGGCGACTTCCGCCGACGGCCCGGTGAGCGCGACTTCCCCGGTCTCCAGCACGTAGGCCCGGTTGGAGTGTTTCAGGGCCGCATTGGCGTTCTGCTCGACGAGGAGGACCGGCGTGCCCGCCTTGTGGATCTCTTCGATCGCCTCGAAGATCGCGTGCACCAGCATCGGAGCGAGGCCGAGCGAGGGCTCATCGAGCAGCAGGACGCGGGGGCGGGACATGAGGGCCCGGCCGATCGCCAGCATCTGCTGCTCTCCCCCGGACAGGGTTCCGCCGGTCTGCTTCGCCCGCTCCTTCAGGCGCGGGAAGATCACGTAGACCTTCTCGAAGTCCGCCGCGACGTCCGTGTCCCGGCGCGCGTAGGCGCCCATCTCGAGGTTCTCGCGGACGGAGAGGTTGGCGAAGATCGCCCGTCCCTCCGGCACCAGGATCAATCCGGAGCGAACGAGCTTGAAGGTCGGGGTGAACCGCGTCGCCACGCCCCGGAAGAGCACTTCCCCGCCGGAAGGGGAAACGAGCCCCATGATCGCGCGCAGCGTCGTGGACTTCCCCGCCCCGTTCGCTCCGATGAGCGTCACGATCTCGTCGGCGCCGAGCGTCAGGGAGATCCCCTTGAGGGCGCGGATCGCGCCGTAGGAGACGGCGAGGTCGCGCACCTCCAGGATCGGGGGCTTGCCGTTTCCGCTCACGCGCCTCCCAGGTACGCTTCGATGACTTTAGGATCCCGCTGGATCTCGGCTGGCTTGCCGACGCTGATCGTCGCGCCGTAGTCGAGGACGTGGACCTTTTCGCAGATCCCCATGACGACCTTCATGTTGTGCTCCACGAGCAGGATGGCCATGCCGAACTGATCGCGGACCCAGCGGATCAGGTCCATCAGCTCGTTGGCTTCCTGGGGGTTCATCCCCGCCGCCGGCTCGTCGAGCAGCAGGAGCCGCGGCGAGGTCGCCATGGCCCGTGCGATCTCCAGGCGGCGCTGGCTGCCGTAAGGCAGGTTGCGCGCCCTCTCGTCGGCGAACCCGTCGAGCTTGAAGATCTTCAGAAGCTGGCGGCTTTCCTTCTCGACTCGCACTTCCTCGTTGCGGTGCGTCGGGCTCCGCGTCACCGCGGAGGTCATGGTCGCCGACTGGCGGCAGTGCGACGCCACCTTGACGTTGTCCAGCACCGTCATGTCCCCGAAGAGCCGGATGTTCTGGAACGTCCGGGCGATGCCCCGGCGTGTGATCCGGACCGTGCGGTCCCCCGCGATCTCCGCTCCGTCGAACCGGATGCTCCCCCCGGTCGGGGTGTAAACGCCGGTGATGACGTTGAAAACGGTCGTTTTGCCGGCGCCGTTGGGGCCGATCAAGCCGTAGAGCTGGCCCGGCTCGACGCCGAGCTTCAGGTCGCTGACGGCCACGAGGCCGCCGAACCGCATCGTCACGCTGTCGAGCTCGAGCAGCGCCATGGAGCTACGTCTCGATGACGGGCGGGGTCGTCGCGTCCAGAGGCGGCCGCCGCCGCTTCCGGGCGAAGAAGTCCCCGAACTCCCAGTGCCCCAGCAGCCCCTGGGGCCGCACGATCATGATGATGATGAGGAGCAGCGAGAAGACGATCATCCGGTACTGGGAGAACTCGCGCAGCCCTTCCGTCAGGCCGATGAAGAGGAAGGCCCCGAGGACCGAGCCCGTGATCGAGCCCAGCCCACCGATCACGATCATGATGATGATCTCGATCGACTTGAGGAAAGTGAAGGAGTTCGTGTGGAGGTACATGAGGTAATGGGCGAAGAGCCCGCCCGCTACCCCCGCCATCGCCGATGAGACGACGAAGGAGATCACCTTGCTCCGCGTGGTGTTGACGCCCATCGCCTCCGCCGCGATCTCGTCTTCCCGGATCGCGATGAGGGTCCGCCCGAAGGAGGAGTGCACGATCCGGTAAACGACGGAGATCGTGATCGCGGCGAAGAGGTAGATCCAGAAGAAGTTCGCGAGCCGCGGGATGCCCGAGAGCCCGCGCGCTCCTCCGATCGCGTCGATGTTGAGGATGAAGACCCGGATGATCTCGCCGAAGCCCAGCGTGACGATCGCCAGGTAGTCGCCGCGCAGCCGCAGCGAAGGCACGCCGACGAGGAATCCGGCTCCGGCGGCGAGCGCGGCTCCCACGACGAGGGCCGCGAGGAGCAGGAGGCTGCGCGCCGCGAAATCGGGGAGGAACCCGAGGCTCGCGAGGATGCGGTCGCCGAAGGTCACGCTGATCCAGGCCGAGGCGTACGCGCCGATGCCCATGAATCCAGCGTGGCCGATCGAGAACTGGCCGGTGAAACCGTTGATGAGGTTGAGGCTGACCGCGAGGATGACGTTGATGCCGGCGAGCGACAGGATCTGCAGCACGTAAGGGGAGATCGAGACCCCCGGGATCAGGGTGCCCGAGAAGAGGCCATTGAGAAGGAGGAGGACCCCGGTGACGATGACGGCCCTCAGGACCCCCTTCACACCTTCTCCTTCTGGACGCGGCCCAGGATTCCCTGGGGCCGCAGGATGAGCACGAGGATCAGGATGCCGAAAGCGATCGCGTCGCGGAAGGTCGAGGAGAGGTAGCCGACGACCATGACTTCCGAGGTGCCGATGAGCAGGCCCCCGAGGACGGCGCCCGGCACGTTCCCGATGCCGCCGAGAACGGCGGCGACGAAGGCCTTCAGGCCGTAGATGATCCCCATGAGCGGATCGATCTTGGGGATCTGCATCCCGATGAGTACCCCCGCGGCGGCGGCCAGGGCGGAGCCGAGGGCGAAAGTCACCGCGATGATGCGGTCCGTCGAGATGCCCATGAGCTTCGCGGCGTCCAGGTTGAAGGAGACCGCTCGCATCGCCTTGCCGGTGCGCGTCTTCATGATGAAGAAGCGCAGCAGGATCATCAGCAGGAAGGAGACCGCGATCACCGTGAGCTGTTCGCTCGTGACCCGCACGCCGGCCACGAGGAAGTCGGTGTGGGGAGCGAGGGAGGGAAAGAACTTCGGGTCCGGCCCGAAGACGATCTGCGCGGCGTTCTCGATCAGGAGCGAGACGCCGATGGCCGTGATGAGCAGGGTCAGGCGGGCTGCTCGCCGCACGGGGCGGTAGGCGAAACGCTCGATGATGACGCCGATCACGGCGCAGATGAGCATCGACCCGAGCATGACGAGGAGCGCGGCGGCGATGGACGGCTCGTCCGCCTTGAGCTTGCGGGAGAGGTAGTAGCCGGCGTAAGCGCCCAGCATGTAGACGTCGCCGTGGGCGAAGTTGATCAACCGGAGGACCCCGTAGACCATGGTGTAGCCGAGGGCGATGAGCGCGTAGATCGACCCCAGCGACAGGCCGTTGACGATCTGCTGGAGGAGCGTCGTCATGGAGGCAGAACCGCGGGTAACCCGTCGCGCAGTCGGTACGGTCTCACGACTCGCCCAAGTAAATCAGAGACTCTAGGCCGCCGGTCGCGGAGCGACCGCCCGCGGCCTAAGGACTCACCGTCTCGACGTAAACGAACTTTCCGTTCTCGATCCGGAGGATGACGGCGGGCTTGATCGCGTTGCGCTCCGCGTTGATGCTGATCTTGCCCGTCACGCCCGGGAAGTCCTTGGTCGCCGCGAGAGCGTCGCGGATCTTGTCGTTGCCCGTCGAGCCGGCCCGGGTGATGGCGTCCGCAAGGATCCTGGCGGCGTCGTACCCGAGCGCGGCGAGCGCGTCAGGAACCTGCTTGTAGCGACCACGGTAGTCCCCGACGAACTTCTGGATCTCCGGCGACGGGTCGTCCACGGAGTAGTGGTTCGAGATGTAGCAGCCGTTCAAGGCGTCGCCCCCGATCTCGAAGAGGCGCGGCGAGTCCCATCCGTCGCCGCCGAGGAGCGGCACCGTCATGCCGAGCTCGCGCGACTGGCGCGCGATCGTCGCGACCTCCGTGTAGTAACCGGGCACGTAGATCGCCTCCGGGTTCGCAGCCTTGATCTGGGTCAGCTGGGCTTTGAAGTCGGAGTCCCCTTCGCTGTAGGACTGCTCCGCCACGATCTCGCCGCCGAGCTGGCGGAAGTTCTGGCGGAAGAAGGTCTGGAGCCCCACGGAGTAGTCGTTGCGCACGTCTACGAGGATCGCGACCCGCTTGAGCTTCAGCGTGTTCGCCGCGAATTTCGCCATGACGAGGCCCTGGAAGGGATCGATGAAGCAGACGCGGAAGATGAAGTCGCCGATCTGGGTCACCCGGGGGTTGGTCGAGGAGGGGGAGATCATCGGAATCTTGGCGGCCTGGCAGATCGGGGCCGCAGCGAGGGACCGGGAGGAGGAAACTTCACCGAGCACCGCCACGACGCGGTTCTGGTTGATCAGCTTCGTCACGGCCGTCGCGGCTTCTTCCGGCTGAGATCGGTCGTCTTCGACGATGACCCGCAGCTTCTTGCCGAGCACGCCACCGGCCGCGTTGATCTCGTCGAAGGCCATCTTGATGCCGTTGTCCGTGGATTGTCCGAAGGTGGCGGTCGTGCCCGTCAACGACCCGTACTCTCCGACGACGATCTCGTCTCCGGATCCCCGCTCGCCGCAGGACAACGAAAGCAGAGCCGCCAGACAGACCGCGCCGCCCGCCCAGTAACGGAGTCGCATCGCTTCGCCCTCCCTTCCCAGCACCTCGAAAAGAGTGCGTATTCTTTCCCACTGCGCGCGGAGAAGTCAAAAGCTCAAGGCGCTCAACGAGTTCGGCTAGAATGCTTCCGGCGCAGGCGCTCTGGGAGCCGCCGCCGGCGCGAGCCGGTCTCCGTCCCGCGCCGCTTGGACGCGGGGACGGTCGGCGCCCGAGGAGAGATTGATCGACAGCACGACATTACCCACGTCCGGACCGGCGACCGCCGCGACCGAGCCGCTCCCCCGCATTCGCCCGCGAAGCGAGCACCCGATCTCCCGGCGACAGCTCGATCCCGACGCCCTGAAGACTCTGTATCGGCTGCGCAGCGGCGGCTACAAGGCGTATCTGGTGGGGGGCAGCGTGCGCGACCTGCTGCTCGGTCGGGTCCCGAAAGATTTCGACATCGGCACCGACGCGCACCCGTCCGCCGTGCGCCGGCTCTTTCGCAACTGCCGCCTGATTGGCCGGCGGTTCCGGCTCGCGCACATCCTGTTCCCCGAGGGCAAGGTGGTCGAGGTCGCCACGTTCCGGAGGCGCCCGGACCCGGCCGACAAGTGCGTGGACCAGCTGCTGATGACCTCCGACAATACGTTCGGCACCGCCCGGGAAGACGCACTGCGCCGCGACTTCACGATCAACGGCCTCTTCTACGACATCGCCGATTTCTCCGTCATCGACTACGTCGGGGGTCTGGAAGACCTCGAGGCCGGTCTCATCCGCACGATCGGGGAGCCGGACGTCCGGTTCCGCGAAGACCCGGTGCGGATGCTCCGCGCCGTGGAATTCGCCAGCCGCCTCGGGTTCGCGATCACCCCGGACGCCTACGAGGCCATCCTGGTTCACCGCAAGGAAATCGCGAAATCCGCCGCGCCGCGGGTGACCGAGGAGCTGGTCCAGAGCCTCAAGGGGGCCCACGCCCTCCCCACGTTCCTCCTGCTGCGCGAGCTCGGGCTCCTCGACGTCCTCCTGCCCGAGCTCGCCGACGTGCTCCGCGAGCACGACCCCGAGCATCCGCACGGAGCCGGCCATCTCTTCTGGGCGCTGCTCGAGGTCCTCGACGCGGAGCGGCGGCGCGGACGCCCGTTCGAGGACGCCGTGCTCTTCGCGCTGCTCTTTCTCCCGATCGTGCGGGAACGGGTTCGCCGGCAGGCGCCCGGCGGCGAGCCCTCACCGGCTCTGCTCGCCACGATCCTCGAGGAGACCGTGGACCTGATGGCCCGGCGGATGGCGCTGCCCAACGCCGTCGTGCACCGGGCCAAGCAGGCCCTCGCCGTCGTCGGGCGGCTCTCGCACCGGCCCGACGGGAAGGTCGCGACGCGCCGCCTCACGCTGCACGAAGCGTTTCCGGCGGCGCTCGAGATCTTCCAGCTGCGCGCCATGGCGACCGGCCGCGGCCAGGAGGTCGCGCGCGAGTGGCGGGCGCTCGCCGAGGACGCGCGCAAGGCGCGCGAGCGCTTCGCCGCGCCGGACCGCGCTCCGGCGAGGCCGGTCCGGCGCAGGCGCCGCGGAGGCAGAAGACGCGTTTGAGCAGCAATGCGAGAGATCGCGTCGGCCGCATCGCGGCGCGAGTAGTCTCCCGTTAGGGAGGAGGCTCGCGCCGCGGGAGCGTGAGTGAGAGAGGGACCAGGCGAGCGGTCGAGCCCGCATCCGGGCGAGCCGCGAGCCGGTGCGTCAGCAGGTCCCGAGCGAGCGGAAGCGACGGTCACATAAGATCTCTGACATGTATCTGTTCACGAACTTCCTCGGTATTCCGGACGGGGACAACACCTTCGAGAAGAGCCGCGTGGTCATCGTCCCCGTCCCCTACGAGCGGACGGTCTCCTACGGGGTCGGCACGCGCAACGGCCCGGCGGCC
This sequence comes from Thermoanaerobaculia bacterium, assembly GCA_046261875.1. Lineage (GTDB taxonomy): Bacteria > Acidobacteriota > Thermoanaerobaculia > UBA5066 > Gp7-AA6 > JBHENW01. The sequence continues at coordinate 8,295 of JBHENW010000045.1, forward strand.
GTCCTCGAAGCTTCCCGTTACGTCGAGCTCTACGACGACGAGCTCGATGAGGACGTGCACCGGATCGGGATCCACACGATGCCGGTGTGGCTGCCCGAACGGATGGACCCGGCGACCTGCGTCGCGGAGCTCGAGGCGGCGGTCGAGCCGCTCGCCGAAGGCGGGCGGTTCGTGCTGACGATCGGCGGGGAGCACTCGATTTCTCTCGGGCCCATCCGCGCGTACCAGAAGCGCTACCCCGACTTCTCGATCCTCCATTTCGACGCGCACGGGGATTTGCGCGACGAGTACGAGGGGGAGAAGCACTCCCACGCCTGCGCCGCGCGCCGGTTCCTGGAGCTCGGCGTGCCGGCCGTGCACGTGGGAATCCGGTCGATCTCGCGCGAGGAAGTCGAGTTCGCCCGCCAGGCGAACCTGCTCATCGTGTCCAACCGGGAGATGCACCGATCCGACGCGTGGATGGATCGCGCCCTCTCTCGCTTGACCGGGAATGTGTACGTCACCTTCGACGTGGACTTTTTCGACGGCGCGCTGGTGCCTGGCACCGGCACGCCCGAGCCGGGCGGCGGGACCTACGATCAGGCCCTCGACGTCCTGCGGCGGCTCGCGCTCGAGAAACGGATCGTGGGCGCGGACGTCGTCGAGCACTCTCCGCTGCCCGGCAACCGGGCTCCCGACTTCCTCGTGGCCAAGCTGTGCTACAAGCTGATCGGGTACGCGCATTTCCCGGAAAAGGCCCGTCAGCCCGTGCTCTCGCCCCTCTAGGGGTCTGTGCCGCAAGGACTTGGATGAGCCGGTCCGCCCCGGCTCCGCGAACTTTCCCCGGCGACCTGCGTTCTAGGGGGGTGAGGTGGCGTTGAACGGAGCAGGAGAGAAGGAGCTCGTCGAGCGCTGCCGCAAGGGAGATGACGACGCGTGGAGAGAGCTCGTGGACCGGTTCGGACAGAAGGTGTACTCGATCGCCTATCACTTCACGCTGAAGCGGGAAGAGGCGGAGGAGCTCGCCCAGGAGGTCTTCCTCAAAGTGTTTGAGAACCTCGACCGGTACGACGGCACCTACCCCCTGACCGCCTGGCTGGTGTCGATCTCGCGCAACCTCTGCATCGACCGGTATCGGCGCCGCAAGCGCGAGAAGTCCTTCCGCTTCGTCACCGACGAGGCGGTCCTTCCCCTGTTGAAGTCGGACGATGACCCCTCGGCTGAAGCCATCCGTAAGGAGCGGGCGAAGCTCCTGTTCTGGGCTCTGGCGGAGATCCCCGAGGACCTGGCGGAGATCCTCGTCCTGCGGGACCTGGACGGGCTCGCCTACGAGTAGATCGGGCGCGCGCTCCAGCTTCCCGACGGGACGGTGAAGTCCCGGCTCTTCCGCGCCCGCGCGGAAGTCGCGCGGCGGATCCGCGAGCGACACGAGGAGCAGCGTTCGACCGCTCTGACTTCGCTCGCGGCGGTCGCGGGAGCTTTCTTATGACGTGCCGCGAGCTCGAGCGCCTCGACCTGGAAGGGGCTGCGGCGGAAGCGCGCGACGCGCACCGGGCAATTTGCCGCGCCTGCGAGCGGCTGGGTGCCGACATCGAGGCGGCCGCCGAGCTCGTCGCGGGGCTCGCTCCGCCCCGGTGGACCGGCTCGCTGCGGGAGGCTCTCCTCGAAATCCCCCGGCGCACCGCTTCGTGCTCGCTCGCGCCCGATCTGATGGCGCTCGCGGCAGAGGGAGAGCTGCCCTCCGGCGATCAGGCCCGTCTCGCCAGCCACCTTTCGCGATGCGAAGGCTGCTCCGAGGCGGCGGCAACCCTGAAGGTGCTTCCCGACCTGACCGCGGCCGCGCCCGCGCCCTGGCTGTTCGGGCGGATCGTCGCGAACCGGGCTCCACAGAAAAGCGCGTGGCGGCGCCTGCTCACTGCGCGCGCCGTCGTCGCGTATGCCTACGCCGCGGCCGTCGTCGTCATGATCGCGGGGCTCAACCCCGCCGACCTGGCCCGGCGGGCGGGCGTCGGGCTGGAAGCGAACACGCGCGAGGCCGTCGAGCTGGCCGGAAGCTCCCTGGCCGACCGGTTCGGACGGTTCCAGGAAGCGGCGATGCGCCGGCTCGCGGTCATCAAGGGGCACGCGAACGGATACGGCCGCGCGGCGCTCTTCAACGCGCTCGCGCTCGTCATGAGAGAAGAGGGCCCGGCCGGGCGGCGCGCGCAGCCGAGCGGAGGGGAAAACATCCCCAAAGGCAACCAGACGCAGATGATGACCTGGCGCGCATGAGCGCCCGGGAGGAGTGAACATGAACGAGAATTCCAACCCCGACGCTCGCGAAGCCGCCCCCATTCCACCGCCCCCGCCGCCGGTCGTCCCGCCGCCCCCCGTTCCGGTCGTCGTGCCGATGATCGAGAAGAAGTCTCCCGGCCTGGCGGGCTTCCTCTCGATTTTCTTCCCGGGCCTGGGCCACCTGTACCTCGGTCTTTACCAGCGGGCGTTCACGCTCGCCGCGGCGTTTGCTTTCTCCATCTTCGCGGCACACAACGGGCCGGGCGAGTTCTTCGGACCGGTGATCGCGTTCGTGTGGTTCTTCGGCATCTTCGACGCCGTGAGGCAAGCCCGTGCAATCAATCTCGGACAGGTCGTGGAGGGCGGCTTTGCACCCGCCGTGCAGATCCGGGAGGCGGCTCAGGGAACCGGCGCGCTGACCTGGGGCGTGATCATGGTTGGATTCGGGACCCTCTGGCTGATCGACCGTTACGTCGAGATCGACTGGTCCTTCCTCGAGGACTGGGGCGCGCCGCTCGCCTTCATCCTGCTCGGGTTCGTGCTGATCATCACCCACGTCACCCGCAAGCGGCGGGAGAACACGAGCGAGATGGACCTGCCGCCCAGGAGTCGATAGTCGGGAGTCGGGAGCCGGGAGTCGGGAGTCGGATCTCGAAGGGCGGGCTGGTCCGCGTTCTTTCATTTCCGAACGACGTACCAGTTGTTCTGGATGTCGTGGGCCAGCTCCTTTTTTTCGACCGAGCCGAATCCCGCTCGCCGCAGGTACTCCCGGGTTTTCTCTTCGCCCCACATCGCGCCGAGGCCCTCTCCCCCCTGCGCCAGGGAAACGGTCATGCAATGGAGGCAGGAGACGGTGTAGAGGAACGTCCCGATGGGATGGTCGAGATTCTTCGCCGGATCGCTCGAGCCCTTGATGTCCTGCATGAGGTAAACGCCGTCCGGCTTGAGCGCGCGGTGGATGCCGCGCAGGACGCTGAGAGGCCTGGCCTGGTCATGCACGGCATCGAAGGTCGTGATCCAGTCGTAGGCTTCGGGCTCGGCGGTCTCGTCGAAATCGCTCAAGTCACGGGCCGAGAACGTGATGTTCGACAGCCCCTGGCGGCCGGCCGCATCCCGCGCATACGCGATGGCCTCATCGGAGAGGTCGAACCCGCGGAAGGAGCTGCGCGGATAGAGGGCCGCCAGACGCGTCATCACCACGGCGCGTCCGCACCCGACGTCCAGCACGTGGATTCCCCGCGCCAGACGATCCGCGAGCCCCGGGACGAGCGGCAGGACGTGCGACTCGAGGGAGGACATGACCGACTGGCCGCTGTCCTCGGCCATGACGTCGTGGAAACGGCCGAAGGTCTCGTACGGAACTCCCCCCCCCTCGCGAAAGCAGCGGACGATCTCGTCTTCCACGGCGCCGAGGATCGGGATGTACTGGGCAAAGACCGCGAGGTTGTCCGCTCCCGCCTCGCGCGTGAGGAAGGCGGCATGTCCGGGCGGGAGAGAGTAGCGTCGCGTCGCCGCATCGAGCTCCATGACCCGGGAGGTCACCATGGCGCCGAGCCACTCGCGGACGTAGCGTTCGGCAAGGCCGGCTTGCCTCGCGATCTCTTCCGAGGTCGCCGGGGCCATCGCGCGGATCGTGTCGAAGAGGCCGGTCCGGTGCCCGACGGAGATCATCAGGACCAGGGAAGCGTCGTTCAAGGCCGCCAGCAGCCGGTCGGCGAACGCCGGGACGCTCGAGCTCGCGGCGGGGGTCGGTCCGGAATCGGTCATCTGCTGGTCTCCTTCATCGCCTCTTGAAAAACCTCTCCAGCTCCTCCTCGATCATCTGAAGGACGGCGGGCCGGCCGTGCGGGCAGGTGAACCGGTCCGAAGTGCGACTCCAGTCGGCGAGGAGGCGGCGGATCTCTTCGGGCGCCAGGTGGTAGC
>JBHENW010000046.1:0-17781 GCA_046261875.1 Thermoanaerobaculia bacterium
GGGGGCAGCCCGACCGCACCGCGGACCGCTTCCTCCCGGATCCCTTCTCCGGGAGAGCCGGAGCGCGTCTCTACCGCACCGGCGACCTCGTACGCCGCACCGCCTCGGGGCCGATCGAGTTCCTCGGCCGCCGCGACGACCAGGTCAAGCTGCGCGGTTTCCGGGTCGAGGTGGGAGAGATCGAAGACGCGATCCGCTCCGCGGCCGGCGTCCTCGAGTGTGCCGTCGCGTTGCGTGAGGACTCCCCGGGTGAGAAGCGGCTCGTGGCCTACGTCGTTCCCGACGAGGCGAGCTCCGAGACGGCCGCCGACGGGGAGGCCAGCGGGGACGACCAGCACACCAGCCACTGGAAGACGCAGTGGGAAATGCTCTATCGCGAGGCGATCGCGGAGAGCGAGCGTGGCGCGGGCGCGCAGGACCCGACGCTCCACATCCTGAAGTGGACGGAAAGCGTCGAGCGCTCGGACGAGGAAATGCGGGAGTGGGTGGACCACACGGTCGAACGTCTCCTCGCGCTGTCACCGCGCCGCGTGCTGGAGATCGGCTGCGGTACGGGAGCTCTGCTCTTCCAGCTGGCGCCGGGCTGCGTCGAGTACCGGGGCACGGACTATTCCGAGGAGGTCGTCAATTACTTGCGCCGCGAGATCGGCCTGCGGGGCATCGCCTCCGCGTCGGTCTCCCGCCGCCTGGCGGACGACTTCCACGGGTTGCCGCGCGCCGCCTTCGATACGGTCGTTATCAACTCCGTCGTCCAGTACTTCCCCAGCGTCGAATACCTCCTGCGCGTCCTGGAAGGCGCGCTCGAGACGCTGGCACCGGGGGGTAGCATCTTCATCGGAGACGTCCAGAGCCTGCCGTTGCTCGAGACCTACCATGCCTCGACGCAGCTCTCCCGCGCTCCCGCGGCGCTGCCGGCGGGGCAGATCCGCCAGCGGATCCGGCAGCGGATGGCGCTGGAGAACGAGCTCGTTCTCGACCCGGAGCTGTTCTTCCGCTTCGCGCAGGACTTCCCGCGGATCACGAGCGTGCGCGCCCTGCTGCGGCGGGGCCGACTCCTGAACGAGACGACGCAGTTTCACTATGACGTCGTGCTCACGGCGGCGGGCCCGGAAACGGACGAAATCCCCCGGCGCGAGATCGACTGGGCCGGCGGGACGCTTTCGCTCGAGCGCCTCCGCGGTATGGCCCCGGCTGCGGGCGAGGAGCTCTCCGTGCGCGGCGTGCCCAACGCGCGCATCCGCCGGGAGCGGGCCGCCGCCGAGCTCCTCGCGCGCGCGGAAGCCGCGACGACCGCGGGGGAACTCCGGGATGCAATGCGGGAGCTGGAGCCCGGGATCGACCCGGAGAGCGTGTGGGCCCTTGCCGGTGAACTGTCGTGCGCGGTGGACCTCGAGGTGCCCGCGGGAAGCGATCCCGGAAGGTTCGACGCGCGGATCCGCCGGGGAGGCACGAAGCGGAGCAGAACCTCGTGGCCGGAGGGACCGGCCCGGCCATGGAACGATTATGCGAACGACCCGACGCGGGGGATTCGGATCCGCCGCCTCGTCGCCAAGCTGCGCCACGAGCTGGCCGAAAGACTCCCGGACTACATGGTGCCGGCCGCATTCGAGGTGATCGAGGCTTTGCCGCGCAATGCCAGCGGCAAAATCGACCGAAGGGCTCTTCCGGTGCCCGACGCCGACTCCACCTTCCGGCGGGAACGCTACGTCGCGCCGCGCGACCCGCGGGAGCGCGCGCTCGCGGAGGTCTGGATGGAGGCGCTGCGCCTGGATCGGGTCGGCGTGGAAGACGACATCTTCGAGCTCGGCGGAGACTCGCTGCTGATCTTTAAGATCGCCGTGCGCTCGAACGATCGCGGCTTCGCCCTGACGCCGCGCGAGATCTTCCGGCACCGGACGATCGCCGCGCTCTGCGCTGCGGGAGGGATCGCGCCGATGGAGACGGAACGCGCGCCGGAGCTGGTCGCCTTGCCACGAGAGGCTCATCGGACCAGTCGGACCCTCCTGTGAGCGCGACTTCGTCCGACACCCGGCTTTCTGCGGGGACGTCGCCCGCTCGAAAAGCCGGCGAGGCGGCCGAGGACGTCTACGTTTTCCCCGCCTCTTTCGCGCAGCAGCGCCTCTGGTTCCTCCATGAGCTCGATCCCGCGAGCTCCGCCTACAACCTGCCGATCCTGCTCCGGCTCGCCGGCGAACTGGACGAAGCCGCGCTCGAGCGGGCCGTCAACGCGATCGTCGCGCGCCACGAGACGCTCCGCACGACCTTCGCTCTCACCGGCGGCGAGCCCGTCCAACTGATCTCTCCGACGCTCACGGTTCCGGTCGCCCGACGTGAGGTGGAAGCCCCCTCCCCGGACGACCGCGAGAAAGAAGCGCTGCGGCTCGCGACCGTCGAGACGCGCCGCCCGTTCGACCTGCGCCAGGGGCCTCTGTTCCGGGCGCACCTCTGGCGGCTCCACGGTGACGAGAACCTGCTGCTGCTCAACATGCACCACGCCGTCTCGGACGGCTGGTCCTTCGCCGTGCTGCTCGCGGAACTTGCAGAGCTCTACCGCGCTTTCTCGACAGGCCAGCCCAGCACGCTGCCCGATTTGCGAATCCAGTACGCGGACTACGCGGTCTGGCAACGAAACTTCCTGTCGGGCGAGGCCCTCGAGCGCCGGCTCGCCCACTGGAAAACGCGGCTGTCCGGCGCGCCGGAGCGCCTGGCGCTTCCCACCGACCGGCCCCGTACCCGGCTCCCCGGCAGCGACGGAGCGACCGAGAGCCGCGCGTTTTCCGCCGAGCTCGTCGCAGGCGTCCGGCGCTTCAGCCGGAGCGAAGGGGCAACGCCTTTCATGACGATGCTCGCGGCCTTCGCCCTGCTCCTGCACCGGCTGACCGGGCAGCGCGACTTCGTGATCGGCTCGCCCATCGCGGGGCGCACCCGCCCCGAGCTCGAGAACCTGGTCGGGCTCTTCATCAACACGCTTCCCCTGCGGGTGGACTTGTCCGGCAATCCGACGGCCCGCACTCTGCTGGCCCGTGTGCGCGACGTGGCGCTCGACGCCTACGCGCACCCGGACCTGCCGATCGAGAAGCTCGTCGAAGAGCTGCGCCCGCACCGTGACCCGGCGAGAAATCCCATCTTCCAGACGCTCTTCCTCCATCACCGCGGCTTCATCCAACCGTTCACGGCCGGCGCGCTGCATTTCACCCCGATGCGCGTGGACCGGGGCGGCTCGGGAGAAGACCTTTCGCTCTTCCTCATCGACCGCGAGGGCGAAGGACTCACCGCGGGCGTCGAGTACAAGAAGAGCCTCTTCGACGCGGAGACGGTTCGCGGTTTCCTCACGCAATACGAAACGATCGTGGAAGGCGTGCTCGCCGACCCGGATACGCCGATCGCGCGGGTCCCCACTCTCTCGGCCGACCAGCGCCGTCACGTCGTCATCGAGTGGAACCGCACGGAAAAGCGCTTCGACGCCCCGCCCACCGTGCACGAAGCCTTCGAGCAGCAGGCGGCGAGGACCCCGGATTCGGCGGCCGTCGTCTGCGGAGAAGCGCGCCTGACCTACAGGGAGCTCGACGTCCGGGCAAACCGCCTCGCCCGATTCCTCCGCCGGCAGGGAGTGGGGCCGGAGAGCCGGGTCGGAATCTGCCTCGATCGGTCCGTCGAGCTCGTCGTGGCGATCCTGGCGACCCTGAAGGCCGGAGCGGCCTATGTGCCGCTCGACCCCTCCTACCCTCCCGAGCGGCTGGGCCTGCTGCAGGCGGACTCGGGGAGCGCGCTCGTCCTCTCGCGGCGAGAGATCAGCGACCGCGTGCGTTTCCCGGCGACGAGGACGATCGATCTCGACGCGGAGGACGGTTCCATCGCGCGGGAAAGTCCGGAGGGTTTGCCGTCGCTCGCAGCGCCCGAAGGGCTGGCTTACGTGCTGTACACCTCCGGATCGACCGGACGGCCCAAGGGCGTCATGGTCGCGCACGCCGCCCTCCGCAACCACATGGCGTGGATGCAGTCGGCCTTCCCGCTCGACAGCTCGGACCGTGTGCTGCAGCGGACGCCGATCTCCTTCGATGCCTCTGTCTGGGAGTTCTTTGCGCCGCTTTGGGCCGGGGCGACCATCGTCCTGGGCGGCCCGGAAGACCACCGCGACGTGCGCGGGATGCTCGAGACGATCGCGAGGCACCAGGTTACCGTCGTCCAGATGGTTCCCGGATTGCTCGGGATGCTTCTGGAAGAGCCCGACCTATCGGGCTGCGATTCGTTGCGCCGCGTGTTCTGCGGCGGCGCCCCCATCCTCAAACAGGTCGCGGAGCGGTATCGGCTCCGGCTGGGCGCGCCGCTCGTCAATCTCTACGGGCGCACCGAGGCGACCATCGATGCGACGGCCTGGGTCGTCTCCGCCGGCTCGGGCGAACTCGTGCCGATCGGCCGCCCGATCTCCAACACCCGGATCTACGTGCTCGATCCCGACGGGGAGCCGGTCCCCGCCGGCGTGCCCGGCGAGATCTACATCGGCGGCGCGGCGCTGGCGCGGGGGTATTGGGGCCATCCCGATGGGACCGCGGCGGGTTTCGTGCCCGACGGCTTCTCGGGCCACGCCGGCGCGCGCCTGTATCGCACCGGCGATCGGGGCAAGTTCCGAGCGGACGGTTCCCTGGTCTATCTGGGCCGTATGGACGACCAGGTCAAGATCCGCGGGCAGCGCGTGGAGCCCGGGGAGGTCGAAGCGGTCCTGAGCCGCCACCCGGGCGTCACGGACGCCCTGGTCCTCGCCCGAGCCGAAGTCTCCGGCGATTCCCGCCTCGTCGCCTACGTCGTGACGCAGGGGGACCCGCCTCCCGGCGAAGCCGAGTTCCGGCGGGGGCTCAAGGCGCTGCTGCCGGAAGCCATGATCCCCTCGGCCTTCGTCCGTCTCGACGCCATGCCGCGATTGCCCAACGGCAAGGTAGACCGGCGGGCGCTCCCTGCCCCCTCGACGCAGCGCGCGGCGCTGCAGAGCGAGTTCTTGCGCGCCCGCGACGACCTGGAAGAGCGCCTGATCGCGATCTGGGAAAAGGTCCTGGGCATCGCCCCGGTCGGCGTGCGCGATGACTTCTTCGACCTCGGAGGCCACTCATTCCTGGCGATGGTGCTGTTCTCCGAGATGGAGAAAGTTTTCGGACGACGCCTCCCGCTCGCAATCCTCTTTCAGGCGCCGACCGTCGAAGGAATCGCTTCGATCCTCCGTGAGGGCTCCGGCGCCGCCCAGTCCTGGTCGGCGCTCGTGCCGATCTCTCCTGGCGGCTTTCGGCCCCCGTTCTATTGCGTGCACGCCGTCGGCGGCAACGTGCTCACGTATGCGGACCTCGCTCGGCGCCTCGGGCCGGACCAGCCGGTCTACGGCCTGCAGGCCGTCGGCCTCGACGGGCTGCGCGCGCCGCACGAATCGCTCGAGGAAATGGCCCGTCACTATGCGGCCGAGATCCGCCGCTTCCAGCCGGCGGGCCCTTACGCTCTGGGGGGCACCTCCGCGGGCGGGCTGATCGCCTATGAGGTCGCCCGTCAGCTCGAAGCGGCCGGGGAGCGCGTGGCCCTGCTCGCCCTCTTCGACACATACGCGCCGGGCTCGATCCGGCGGCGCCCGGGCGTCTCTCCCTTGCGCTTCCGGCTGTACCGCATCGCGGATCGATTCCTGCTCCACTTCCAGAATTTCCTCGCCGCCGACAGCAGGGGCAAGGCGGCCTACATCGCCGTGAAGTCGCGGCGCCTGGGCAATCAGCTCCGAGGCCGCTGGCTGCGGTCCCGTCACGCATCTCTGCCTCCCGCGCTCCAGAAGGTGCAGAATTCGGTTCGCGTGGCGCTGAAGAACTACCGGCCCGGACCGTATGGGGGCAAGGTGACGCTCTTCCGAGCGAATGCGGGCCCGCGCGGCTACGACCTGGATCCGTCGCTGGGATGGAACGAACTCGCCGCGCGGGGAGTCGAGGTCTTCGACGTTCCGGGGCGGCATGGAGCGCTCGTCTACGAGCCCCGGGTCGCGACCCTCGCCAAGAAACTGCGCGCCTGCCTGGACACGGCCCATGCCGGGCCGGAAGCCGTCGCGAACTCGTCGGGCGCGCGGTCTGCCTGAGCTGTCGCCCTCCGACTGGAAGTCCCCCCCCGCCGAGGTCCTCGCCTCACCCGCCGACGTGGACGTCTGGCGAATCGATCTCGAGCGCGCCGCCGGATCCATTCCCGGCATGGACGCGACGCTCGCCGAGGCGGAACGGGACCGCGCCGGGCGCTTCGTCTTCGACGGTGATCGCGAGCGGTTTCTCGCCGCCCATGGCGTCCTTCGCGAGATCCTGGCCCGGTACCTCCGCCGCGACCCCGCGGGCATCCTTTTCCGGACGACCGGCTACGGCAAACCGTCGCTCGAAGCAGGCAGCGCGCCGGATCCCGATGACCTCCGGTTCAACCTTTCGCATTCCGGTGACCGGGCGCTCTGCGCGGTGACGCGCGAACGGGAGATCGGGGTGGACATCGAGAAGATCCGGAACGATTTCTCCGTGTACGAGCTCGCCGAGCGGTTTTTCTCTCCTGCCGAGGTGGCCGCCCTCCGCGCCCTCCCGGAAAACTCCCTGCGCGAGGGGTTCTTCACCTGCTGGACCCGCAAGGAGGCGTTCATCAAGGCGCGCGGCGAGGGTCTGTCGATACCGCTCGACTCCTTCGACGTGACCGTCGGGCCGGGCAGCCCCGCGCGGCTGCTGGCCGTCCGCGGAGCACAGGAGGCGGCGCGCTGGACGATCCGCGAGCTGCCCGCGGGGTCCGGCTACGTCGCCGCCGTGGCGGTGGAGGGTGAGGACGATTTCCGGGTCCGATGTTTCGACTGGTCTCCGCGGTGAGTCGGGCTCGCGTCATCGGAGTTTCGTCGCGCGCCGCTTGAGCATCGCCTCGGCCAGCTCCAGGTCCTCCGCCGTCGTGATCTTCACGTTCCAGCGCGAGACCGGCACGACGGCGACCGGAACGCCCAGCAGCTCGAAGAGCCCCGCCTCGTCCGTCGCCTCGCGGCCGGTGTCGAAAGCGCGGCGGAGCAGGTCGGCGCGGAACGCCTGGGGGGTCCCCGCCGCGTAGAGCCCGTCCCGTTCGATCGTGGCGACGACGCGGCCGCTTTCCACTCGTTTGACGGTGTCCACGATCGGAGTGGCCGCGGTCGCCGCCCCGGTCTCCCGGGCCCTCGAGAGAACGAGCTCCGTCTCTTCCGCCGTGATGAGCGGCCGCGCCGCGTCGTGGATGCAGATCAGGTCGCCCTCGTCCGCGCCGAGAGCCTCGAAGCCGCGGCGCACGGAGGAGGAGCGCGTCGGCCCTCCGGGGACGATGGCGGCGCGGCCCCGGACGAGCTTTTCGAAGTCGGCGGTCCGGTCTTCGGCGACCGCCACGACGATTCGGGCGAATGCGACGGACGCGAGCGCATCCATCGTCCAGGAGAGAAGCGGCCGGCCGAGCAGCGGCACGAGCGCCTTCGGCTCGGAACGGCCGAGCCGGCGGCCCGAGCCGGCGGCGGGAAGAACGAGGAGTCGGACCATCGGAAGCGGCCGGAGAGCCTGTGCTCAGGTCCCGCCGCCGTCGCGGGCGCCGACCGGATAGAATCCTCGGCCGGACCTTCGGCCGCGGGTCATTCGGCTCAAGCAGGATGGTTGCCGAACATGAGCACAATGTCGGAATCCGAGCTCGCGCACCGACCGGTCGCCTTCCCGGTCGAGGAAAGGCTGCTGGATTCGATCGAATCCCTGCTCTGCTGTCCGTACTGCCACGGTCGGCTGAACCGAAGCGCCGCGAGCCTCTCCTGCCCTCAGTGCAAGGAAGATTTTCCGCTCCGTAACGGACGGCTCGACTTCCTGTTGAGGCGGGACGTCGTCCGCCATCTCGATTTCCGGGTGGGAAACGACCGGCCCCGTCCGGACGGGTTTCCCTTCACGTACCCGATGTCTCCCCCCCGGGAAGACTGGATTCCGTCGGAAAAGTGGACGCAACTGCGCCGCCCGCAGGTGACTCTCCTGAAATACGTTCCCCGGCCCACGCGCCGGCCGAGCTTTGCCCTCGATCTCGGATGCGGATCTGCCAAGGACAGGGCCTTCATCGAAAGCCTCGGCTACGTTTACGTCGGCTGCGACCCGTTCAACGAGCGGGCGCCGATGATGGCCGACGCGCATGCGCTCCCGTTTCGGGACGGCTCCTTCGGCGTGGTCTTCGCGCTCACCGTCATGGAGCATTTCCAGAACCCCTTCGTCGCGACCGCGGAGATCCGCCGGATTCTGGAGCCGGGGGGCCGTTTCATCGGGACCGTCGAGCAGCTCGTCCCGTTTCATATGGACAGCTACTACAACATGACGCAGTACGGAATCTACAATGTTCTGGCGCAGACGGGCCTCGACCCCCTCTGCATCTCACCGGCAACCGGGTGGACGGGCGTCGTCGCGCACTATTCGGGGAGCTACTGGCGCGGAGTCCCCAAGAAGGTCCGCCTGGCCATCGCGAGATCTCAGGACCGCTTCAGCCGGAGCCTCTGGACGCTGCGCGCCCGGATCAAGAGGGAACCGACCGACGACCTGGTGAAGGACTGGATGCTGAAGTTCGCGGGGGGATTCAAGTTCGTCGCCGAGCGGCGCGACCCCGATCGCGCCGACGACCGGCCGCCGGGCCCCCCCGGACACTAGACCGCCAGGATCTCCTTCTCCTTCGCCTTGAGGGTCTCGTCGACCTCGCTGATCTTGCGGTCGGTCAGCTTTTGCGCCTCTTCCAGCCCGCGGCGTTCGTCGTCTTCCGAGATCTCCTTCTCGCGGAACATCTTCTTGAGCCGGTCGTTCCCCTCGTGGCGGAAGCGGCGGATCTCGATGCGGGCCTCCTCGGCCATGTGATGCGCTTTCTTCGCGAGGTCCTTGCGGCGCTCTTCCGTCAGGGCGGGAATCGGGATGCGGACGACCTTCCCGTCGGATTGCGGGTTCAGGCCCAGGTCGGACTTCCGGATCGCGCGCTCGATCTCCCCCGTCATCTTGGGGTCCCAGGGAGCCGCCAGGATGAGCGTGGGCTCCGGCACGGAAAGGTTGGCGACCTGGTTGATCGGCACTTCGGTCCCATAGGCCGACACGACGATCCCATCGAGGAGTCCCAGGTTCGCCCGGCCGGTGCGGAGCGTCTTGAACCGCTCCTTCAGATGCCCGACGGCATCCGCCATGCGCTTCTCGATGTCTTTGAGCTCCTGCCTCATGACGTCACAGCCTCCGCGGATACGAGAGAGCCGATGTCCTCACCCGACACGACCCGGAGGATGTTGCCGGGCACGGTGAGGTTGAAAACCTTGATCGGGATTCCGTTCTCCATGCAGAGCGCGATCGCGGCGGCATCCATCACCTTCAACCCCGCGTCGAGGGCCTGGCGGTAGCTGACGGATTTGAGGAACCGCGCCTCCGGCTCGGTCTCGGGGTTGGAGTCGTAGACCCCGTCCACCCGGGTCGCCTTGAGGAGGACTTCGGCCCGGATCTCGTTGGCCCGGAGCGCCGCGGCCGAGTCGGTCGTGAAGAAGGGATTCCCGGTCCCGCCGACGAAGAGCACCACGCGGCGCTTCTCCAGGTGCCGCATCGCCCGGCGGCGAATGAACGGCTCGGCGATCTGGCGCATCTCCACCGCCGACATGAGCCGGGTGACGACGCTCCGTTTCTCGAGCGCATCCTGCAGGGCGAGCCCGTTGATGACGGTCGAGAGCAGGCCCATGTTGTCCCCCGCGACCCGGTCGATTCCCTGGGCGGCCGCCGCCACGCCGCGGATGATGTTGCCTCCCCCGAGCACGACGGCGGTCTCCACACCCGCCTCGTGGACGCCCCGGATCTCCTCGGCGAGGCGCGCGACGACTTCCGGGTCGATGCCGAAGGTTCGCCGCCCCATCAACGCCTCTCCCGAGAGCTTCAGGAGGATGCGGCGGTAGACAGGCGCGGCGGGCATCTGCGGCTCGGCGGCTAGGCGCTCGCCCCCGCGGGGACTTCGGCCTCGGCCCCGCCCCGGCCGATCTGCTCTCCGAGCTTGAACCGGACGAAGCGCAGGTCGAGCGCCTCGCGTCCGCCCCGCTGGACCATCACCTGGCCCACGGTCTTCTCCGGCTCCTTGACGAACGCCTGCTCGGTCAGCACGGTCTCCTGGTAGAACTTCTCGACTTTCCCGTCGGCGATCCGCTCGACGACGTTGGCGGGCTTGCCGGACTGCGTCGCCTGGGCCCGCGCGATCTCGCGCTCCGCGTCGAGCATGGCCGGCGTCACCTCCGAGCGGGAGGCGAACCGGGGATCCGAAGCCGCGACGTGCATGGCGAGGTCCTTCCCGAGCGCGTCGTCTCCCGAGGACGACGTCAGCCCGACGAGGACGCCGATCCGGCCGTTGCCGTGCACGTAGCTCGCGAACCGCTCGCCGGGACGCGGCACGAGCCGCGCGAACCGGCGGATGCCGATGTTCTCGCCGAGCTTCGCGACGAGATGCGACACGGCGTCCGCGACGGTCTCCGTGGCGCGGCCGGGCGCGGGAAGCGGCAGCAGCGCCGCGGCCTCTCCCGAGCGTGTCTCGCCGAAGGCGTCATGCGCCGCGATCTGGTCGGCCAGCCCTTCGCTCAAGTCGCGGAAGTCTTCCGTCCGCGCGACGAAATCCGTCTCGCAGTTGACCTCGAGGAGGACCGCGGCTTTCGGCGTAACGCGCGCGACGACGAGACCCTCCGAAGTCGCCCGGTCGGCCTTGCGGGCGGCGGCGGCCAGCCCCTTCTTGCGAAGGATCTTGCGGGCCTCCTCGAAGTCGCCTCCGGCCTCCACGAGCGCCTTTTTGCATTCCATCATTCCCACGCCGGTCTCCGCGCGCAGGTCGGCAACGAGCTTGGACGAGATTTCCATGGGGTTCCTCTAACCGAGTTTACCGTCGGACGGCCGACGGTTCACACTGCAAAGCGCCTCGCCGCACGGGGCGGCGGGACGCGGTGGTCAAGGGATTTCGCGGTGGCAGGCGAGAACGGCCTCGCTAGGAGGCGACATCCGACACGACCGCGGTCCGCGAGAGCTCCGGGGTGCGTGGCCGGGCTTCGGCCGATGCCGCAGGGTCCTCGGCAGCGCGCTCTTCGTGGGCGTGCAGCCCCTCGAGCGCGGCGTCGGCGATGCGCGAAGTAAACAGACGGATCGCGCGGATCGCGTCGTCGTTGCCGGGGATCACGTGATCGATCAGGTCCGGGTCACAGTTGGTGTCCACGACGGCGACGACGGGGATCCCCAGGATGTTCGCCTCCTTGACGGCGATGTACTCCTGCTTCGGATCGATCACGAAAAGCGCATCGGGCAGCTCGTCCATTTCCTTGATACCCGCCAGGTTCTTCTGCAGCTTGTCTTTCTCGCGGTCGAGACGGAGACGTTCCTTCTTGGTGAGGTTCTCGTTGTCCTCCTGCGCCAGGATGCCTTCGATCTCCTTGAGGCGGTGGATGGACTTGCGGATCGTGGAGAAGTTGGTGAGGGTGCCGCCCAGCCAGCGTGTGTTCACGAAGAACATCCCGCAGCGGTTGGCTTCCTCATAGATGGCGTCCTGGGCCTGCCGCTTCGTCCCGACGAAGAGGAGGTTCTTGCCGCTCGCCGCGAGCTCCGTCACGAACCGGGCGGCCTCCTTGAACTGCTTGAGGGTCTTCTGCAGGTCGATGATGTAGATCCCGTTGCGCTTCCCAAAGATGTACTTCTTCATCTTGGGATTCCAGCGCTTCGTCTGGTGCCCGAAGTGGACGCCGGCCTCGAGCAGTTCCTTCATCGAAATGGACGCCAGAAAACACCTCCCCTTTTCCGGCCGGGCAGACGCCCGACCCGGTTCATTGCCGACTCTACCGCTTGCTGAACTGGAAGCGCGCCCGCGCCCCCCGCTGGCCGTACTTCTTGCGCTCCTTCATCCGCGGGTCGCGGGTGAGGAAGCCTTCCTTCTTGAGCTTCTTGCGCAGCTCGGCGTTGTACTCGGTCAGGGCGCGGGAGATCCCGTGGCGGATCGCGCCGGCCTGCCCGCTCGGGCCGCCGCCGCGCACGAGCACGTGGATGTCGAACTTCTCCGCCGTCTCCGTCGAGAGGAGCGGCTGCTTGATGATCATCTTCAGGACGTTGTTGGGGAAGTAATCATCGAGGGTGCGCCGGTTGACGTGGATGGCTCCGGTCCCGGGCAACAGCCGGACGCGGGCCATGGAGGTCTTCCGCCGGCCGGTGGACTTGTGCTGGATTTCGACCGCCAATCTGCCTCCTTAGGAACGGCCACCGCTCGCGGACGGGGCCGAGGCGCTCAGGACCCGGGGCCGCTGGGCTTCGTGCGGATGCTGCGCTCCGCGGTACACCTTGAGTTTGCGGATCTGCCGGCGACCCATCTTCGACTTGGGCAGCATGCCACGTACGGCGTCCTCGACCAGCCGCTCCGGGAAGCGCGCCTGGCGCTCCTTCGCGGTGACCGACTTGAGCCCGCCGGGGTAACCCGTGTGGCGGTGGTATTTCTTCTCTTCGAGCTTGCGGCCGGTCAGGCGGACCTTCTCCGCGTTGGTGACGACGACGAAGTCGCCCGTGTCGAGGTAGGGGACATAACCGGGCCTGTGCTTGCCCGATAGGATGCGGGCGACACGGCTCGCCAGCCGCCCGAGCACCGTGCCCGCGGCGTCCACGACGAACCACTCACGCCGAACCTCCCCGGCGCGCACCGGGGGTGTGCCGGAACTCATCCTGAAAACCTCGATTCGTCAAAGAAAAAGTGCTGCCCCTCAACCCGACGGAGGCAGACGCGGACCGTCTGGAGGGCGCGTAAGGATACGCAACGGACCGGGGGCTGTCAACCGGCCCGGCACGGGCTGCAGGGGCGGGTCCCGGAAGCATGGAGGTGACGGCGGACGGACGCTTGCTACGCCGGCCGCTGCTCGGTCAACGACAGGAGGATCAGGTCGGCCCGCCGCTTCACGCCGTGCTTGATGAGCAGATTGGAGACGTGGAATTTGACTGTCCGCTCCGACATGTGGAGGCGCGCGGCGATCTCCTTGTTCGACAGGTTCTCGAGCACGAGCTCGTGGACTTCGCGTTCTCTTCGCGAGAGGTGTGAGCTCACGGCGATCAGGCGCAGGCGGCGTCCCGCCCCGAGCGTCGTGTCCACGAAGCGGGAGAGGAGCGATCGCGCCACCCAGAAACCCCCGCCCGCGACCTCGCGCACCGCGGGAACCAGGCTTTCGGTCAGCTGCTCGTAACGCAGCAGACCTTTGGCGCCGGCGCGAAGCAGCCGGAACGCGCCCTCTTCCTCGAAGCTCTCGGAGACGACGATCAGGCGCGCCTGCGGATTTCGCAGGAGGATCTGCTCCGCGACGAGCTCGGTGGCCTGCTGGCGACCGTTGGCTTCGAGCACGTAGACCTTCGCTGAGGGGACGGGCAGTCCCTCCAGCTCCCGGATCTGGCGCGCGTCCAGCCGGTAAACCTCAGCTGCGATTCCGTTGTCTGCGAATAGTCGCTCGAGCTCGGTCAGGACCAGGGGGTGGAACGAATAGGCGCAGACCCCGGAAACCTCCTCCTCTGGATCAGACAACGGAAAACAGGTTAACGGATTTGCTCCGGAGGGGCAAGGCGAAGCGCCCCCCCCCCGCCCCCCCGGCTCCTCTGACAGAATGGGGCCATGAGCCTGACCTTCTTGCGATCACGAACCGCGCGGGCCGGGGCGGGCCTGGCGCTCCTCGCCCTGACCCTTGTTCTTCCCATGTCGCTGACGGCGGCCGAGTTTCACGTCTCACCGACCGGGCGTCCGGCGGGCGATGGCAGTGCGCAGAATCCGTGGGATCTGCGCACGGCTCTTGCCCATCCGGCGTCGGTGCGTCCGGGGGACACGATCTGGCTGCGCGGGGGGACATACCCGGGCAGCTACCAAAGCGTGCTGAGGGGCACGTCGGGCGCTCCCATCAAGGTTCGCCAGTATCCGGGTGAGCGGGCGACGCTTCAGGGCAACGAGCCGCGCGACGTCGCCACGCTGACCGTTCGAGGCGGGCATGCCTGGTACATGGGCTTCGAGATCACGAATACCGCTTCGCGTCGTTCATTTGGGCCCGGCAGCTCTGCCGAACCCTTCGGCGACGGGCTCCTGACTCTCGGGGATCATCTGAAGCTCATCAATCTGGTGATTCACGACAACTCGCAGGGGGTTCAGTTCACCTCGCGCTCCCCCGACTCGGAGTTGTACGGATGCTTGATCTACTACAACGGCACGGTGGGCACCGACCGTGGCCACGGCCATGCCATTTACACGCAGAACGAGACGGGGGCCAAGCGGATCGTGGACAACCTCATCTTTATGGGGTTTGCCGGAGGGATGCACATCTACGGGTCCTCGGTTGCCCACCTCAACAATTTCGAGGTCCGAGGGAACACGTTTTTCCAGCAGGGTGAGTTGCACGAGGGTACGAACAACTGGGTCATGGGGGGCACCACGGGCAACCCGGGCCTGACCAACCTCGTTTTCAGCGGGAACTACGGCTACAACTCGGGAAAGGCGAGCGGGGGCGGCAGCGTCGGCTTCTATTCTCCCTGTCGCAACGTCCTGGTCTCCAACAACTATCTGGCCAGCCACACCCGATCTCCGCTTCTCTCGATAGGCAAGCACTGCAACACAGCCGAAGTGCGTATGAGAGGCAACTTCCTCTACGGCCGCAGCGTCGGCTTTTCCTCGTCGAGCTTTCCCGACAACACCTATCTGCTCGGAACGACTCCTCCCACGGGCACGCGTGTTTTCGTACGGCCGAACCAGTACGAGCCCGGCCGCGCGAACATCACCGTCTTCAACTGGGACCACAGGAGCACCGTCGACGTCAACGTGGGCAGCATCCTGCCCGTGGGCGCTCGCTACGAGCTGCGCAACTCACAGGACTTCTTCGGCCCGCCGGTCCTCTCGGGAACCTACGACGGCAGGCCTCTCCGGGTGCCCATGTCGGGCCTGCGGACCGCCACGCCCCATGGGTGGCCCGCTCCGCGGCCGACCGGGCCTGAGTTCAACGCCTTCGTCCTGATGCGTACGCGGTAGGGTTCGATCGACAACGGGGACGACTCGAAGAACCCTCGGCAGGAAACCGGACGAGCCGAATCTGCGGCCGGAGCCCGGCCGACGCTGCGGTTACTGGAAGTACCCGCTGACGTCGACAATGAGGTGGACGGTGCCCCGAGCCTGGTCGCACCGCACCTTGAAACGTGTGTGAACGTCGAGCCCGACCATCGCCTGATTGGCTCGCGTCTGCGCCACCCTGTAATTGATCGTCGATGCCCCGGGCATCAGGCGGTCGGCCGGATACACGCGGAGGTTTCCGGGCGCGGATGCGCCCACGACGGTCAGGTTCGCTGCGAGAGCCCGGGCAGTCGCGGGTATCCCGCAGCGGTTGTCGGCTCCGAAGGTGCGATCCGCGCCGGCTGAGAGGGGCGGCCCTCCGACCGGATCGGTTGGCCGACGCGTATCGATCAGGCGGCAAGGCCGCACCGTGTAGAAGCGCAGGGACGAGCGCCCGTTCGGGGGCGGAGTCGGAGTCCGGGTCACCGGGAGCGGTGTCCGGGTCCGCGTCCGGGTCGCCGTGGGAGTCGGGGTTCGAGTCGGCGTTCGGGTCCGTGTCCGGGTCGGCGTCCCGGGACCCAGTGTCGCCGTGCGGGTCGGCGTACGGGTGGGCGTGCGCGTGAGGGTGCGGGTGGGCGTACGCGTCGGTGTCGGCGTTGGGGTCGGCGCCACGGCCGTATGGGTCCGCGTGGGAGTCCGCGTGGCGGTCGGCGCAGGGGCCGTCGGAGTCAGGGTCGCCGTCGCCGCCGGCGCCGTGGGCGTCCGAGTCGGGGTCCACGTGGGCGTGGGTGTCCGCGTCGGGGTCCAGGTGCGCGTGGGCGTCCGCGTCACGGTCCGCGTCGGTGTTTGCGTTGGCGTCGCGGGCGTGATGTCGCGGAACGTCGCCGTGTAAGTCGTGTCGCCTCCAGGGGTTGAAATGTCGTGGACCGCGGCGCCGCCGTCCGACCAGGAGACGAACTCCCAGGTCCGACCGGCCAGCGTTTGCGGCGAAACGACGCCCAGGGCCCGGTCCATCCCGACGACGCTCACGACGGCGACCGGGGCGGTCACGGGCTGGCCGTCGAGCGTCAGGGAGAGCCCCGCTGGATTCGTCGCGAGCGTCAGGTCCGCGGTTCGGGGTCTGATGTCGCGGAAGGTCGAGTGGCTCAGCCCATCGGAGTCCTGGACCGTCAGGCGGATCCGGTACCAGACGTTCGCCGAGGTCTCACCGCTCGTGGGAAGCGTGACCGAGCCGGAAGTGGACCCGCTGCCCGGCGAGAGAAACGGGTGCGTGTGGGTATCGTGGTGGAAGACGACCTCCCACGTGAACGCGCTGCCCGAGAGCGCGCCGTCCTCCGCGTCGACCCCCGTTCCGGCGTAGGCAATCGTCTCTCCCCCCGAGAACAGGGTATCCGCGGAGGGCGCCGTGATCGTCGCGACCGGAGCGGTGTTCGTCGTCACGGTCACGATCGCCTCGCTGCTCGTCGCGCTGCCCGCCGCGTTCGTCACCCGGCAACGGAAACGCGCCAGGTGATCGGCCAGCGCGGCGGACGGGAGCGTGTAAGTCGAAGACGTCGCCCCGGAGATGTCGGATCCGTTGCGTTGCCACTGGTAGGACAGCGGCGCGGTGCCCGATGCACTGACCGACAACGTCGCGGCGTCGCCGAGGGACACGGTCAGATTGACCGGGTTCTGCGTGATGCTCGGTGCTGTGGACCCCGCGTACCGGACCCGGTATACGGACCCGCTCCCCCGCGCGAGGTAGTAAAGGGAGCCGTCCGCGCCGACTTGCAGATCCACGGGCGCGGAAATGCCCGTCGCGAAAGAGGAGACCGAGCCATTGGAGGGATCCAGTCGCTTGATCCAGTCCCCACAGTAGTCCGCGAAAAAGTAGTCGTCCGTGTAATCGCTCGGGAACGGGGTCGCGCCCGGGCGGTAAAAGGCGCCGCCGGTGATTGCGCAACTGCCGCCGGATTGCTTGTAAGCGTGAATCGGGTTGCGATAGCTCCCGTTGGCGCACGCCCCTTCGCACGCCGGCCAGCCGTAGTTTGCCCCGCGGATGACCTCGTTGATTTCCTCCCAGGAATCCTGCCCGACGTCGTTGACGAACGTCTTTCCGCTCACGGGATGGACCGCGAAGGTGAAGGGATTGCGCAGGCCCAGGGCCCAGATGGCGCGATCGATCCCGACGGCCGACCCGTAGAAAGGGTTGTCCGTCGGGATGGATCCGTCGGCGTTGATCCGGAGCATCTTCCCGAGCAGGTTGGAGGTGGTTTGCGCGTTGGCCGAATTCGCGTTGTCGCCGACGGCAATGTACAGCTTGCCGTCGGTGCCGAAGTGCATCGCTCCGCCATTGTGATTGGTCGCGCTGGAGAGTGGGTCCAGGTCCAGGAGCACGGTCTCGCTCCCGGCGGCGGCAACGTCTCCGCTGGCAGTGAAGCGGCTGACCCGGTTATGGGTATTTGGTGAGGTCGCAGTGTAGTACACGTACACGTAGTTGTTCGACGAGAAGCTCGGATCGAACGCGACCCCGAGCAGACCTCGCTCGCCGGCCGAACTGACCGTGAGAGCCACGAACGGGGTCGAGAGGAGCGCGCCGTTCTTGATCACGCGCAGCTTCCCGGCCTGCTGGCAGACGAAGATCCTTCCGTCGGGGGCGATGGCCATCGCCGTGGGGCTCGAGAGTCCCGAGGCCAGCACGCTCTCGGTGAATCCTCCCGGAAGAGACGCAGCGCGCGCATTGGAATCGAGCGC
>JBHENW010000047.1:0-4777 GCA_046261875.1 Thermoanaerobaculia bacterium
CTACCTCTCCCTCGAGGCGTCGGACCGGCTCGCCCAGGAGGTCGCCCGCCGCGAGAACCAGGTCAACGGGACGGGCGCCGGGGTTGTCCCGTCTTCCGCCGTCTCCCCCGAGCTCGACTTCATCCTGTGGGATCTCGCCCAGAGCGCCCACCTGCGCGAATCGAGCGAGCTGGCCGAAGCGATCCAGGAAGAGCTCAACATCGTCTCGCGCACGGAAAACCGGGGCATCAAGCAGGCCCCGTTCCGGGTTCTCGTGGGCGCCGCGATGCCAGCGGTCCTCATCGAGGCCGCCTTCATCTCCAATGAAGAGGAGGAAAAGAAGCTCCGCTCGGCCGTTTTTCAGCAGGGCGTCGCAGAGGGCATCGCCCGCGCGCTCGCGCGCTTCTTCTCTCGCCGCCGCCCCGGGGCTCTGCGCTCCGCGCCGGCGGCCGCGACCCCCACTCCCGGCCCGGGCGCATGACGCGTCGCGCGGCGATCGTTCTCCTGGTGGTCCTGCTGGCCACGGTGGCGGGGCTCCTCCTGCTCACGCGAGACCGGTCCTCCCCGGAAGGCGGACGCCGGAGGCGACTTTTCCTGAGGGTCACCCCTGCCCCCGCCGTCGCGCCGAACGTCTCGCCCGCCCCGACCACGCGGCTGGAGACCGTGCGCGTCACGCTCTTCTTCCCGGGAGCCGAGGACGGGAAGCTCCGGCCGGAGGAGCGGGACCTCGCGCGGCCGGCCGGCGCCGGGGCTTTTCTCAAGGCGATCGTCGCGGAGCTGCAGAAGGGGCCGACGCAACCCGGCCTCGTCCGCATCGTGCCGGACCGGATCCGGCTTCGGACGGCGTTCCTGCTGCCCGAGGGGGAGGTCGTCCTGGACCTGGCCGTGGACGCCGGCCTCTCTTTCGGGTCGGCGGAAGAGCTGGCTATCATCGCCTCGCTCGTGAACACCGTCCTGCAGAACGTCGCCGACACCTCGCGCGTGCGTATCCTGATCAATGGCGAGCCGGCGGAGACGCTCGGCGGACACCTGGACCTCACGCGGCCGCTGCTCTACATGCGCCGGGAGCTGGCCTCCTGAGCGGCGCCGTGCCGCGCCCCGACGGCCGCCGGCCGGAAGAGATGCGGCCGGTGCGCATCGATTCCGACGTCTCCCGGCACGCCGAGGGCTCGGCCCTCATCGAGCTTGGGCACACGCGCGTGCTGTGCGTCGCGTCCGTCGAGGACCGCGTGCCCCCCTTCCTCAAGGGGACCGGCAGCGGCTGGGTCACCGCCGAGTACGGCATGCTTCCCCGCGCGACGCACACGCGCTCGCCGCGCGAGGCCGCGGTCGGGCGTCAGGGAGGCCGCACGGTCGAGATCCAACGGCTGATCGGGCGGTCGCTGCGCAGCGTGACCGAGCTGCGGGGCCTGGGCGAGCGAACGATCACTCTCGACTGCGACGTCCTGCAGGCCGACGGGGGCACGCGCACCGCGGCCGTCACCGGCGCGTGCGTCGCCCTCTACCTGGCCGCGGCCCGGCTCGTGAAGGAAGGGAAGGTTCCCCGGTGGCCCATCCGGGAAAGCGTCGCAGCCGTCTCCGTCGGAGTCTGCGCGGGCCAGTCCGTGCTCGACCTCGCCTACGAAGAGGACTCGGAGGCCGAGGTGGATTTCAACGTCGTCGGCACGGTCTCCGGAAATTTCGTCGAGCTGCAGGGGACGGCGGAGAGGCGCCCGTTCTCGGAGCAGCGGCTCCAGGAGATCCTCGGGCTCGCCCGCCAGGGGCTTCAGAAGCTCCACGGATTGCAGGCGGCCGCCGTCGAGCCGCATGTCTCCGGCATCTACACGGGCGGCTGATCGGACCGTGCCGGGTCTTGTGACCATCCGTGTCTTTCGGGACCCGCTCGAGGCGGCTGCGCCAGGGACCTGCTGGAAGCGCCCGGCATCACCGCCGTCGTCCTCTACGAGCCGCCGGTCTCTCTGAACGCCCACCATCATTACCCCACGCTCGAGTCTGCGGAGCTCCAGTTCGAGAACGAGGAACGCCAGAAGGCCCTCGAGATCCTCGCCGGCCGGGCCGACGCCGTGGAGTAGGCGCCCGTCGCCGGATTCGTTAGGATCCAGGACATTCGACGCAAGGAGGAAACATGAAAAAGATCTTCGTTTTGGTCGCCGCGGGCGTCGCTCTGGGCGCGCCGGCCCTCGCTCAGGACACGAAGAGGGCCGGTCACGCCGTCTTCCGCCCTGCCGAACTGCAGTGGCAGGAGGCGTCCGCGATGCTCCCGAAGGGGGCAAAGATCGCGGTCCTGGAAGGCGATCCGACACAGGAAGGCATCTTTACGATCCGCTTGTCCGCCCCGGACGGCTATCGCATCCCGCCACACTGGCATCCCGCCTTCGAGCACGTGACCGTCATCTCGGGGGCGTTCCTGATCGGAATGGGCGACAAGTGGGACGACAGCAAGCTCGAGACCGTGCCGGCCGGTGGCTTCACCTACATGGCGCCCAACATGCGCCACTTCGCCGGGGTCAAAGGAGAGACCGTCGTGCAGGTGCATGCTCAGGGTCCCTGGGCCCTCTACTACGTGAACCCCGCCGACGATCCGAGGAACGCGAAGGCGGCGACCGCAAAATAGAGGCGGGCAGATCCCAGCGGGGGACCGTGCGGTCCCCCGCGCCGCTGGGCAGGCGCCTGCTTCAGCCCAGAAGCCGGCGCAGCTGCTCGTCGCTGAACCCGACGAGCAGTGTCGCCCCTTTGCGGATCATCGGCGCGCGGAACTTTCCGGTCGGACCGCGCAGGGCTCCTCAGCGGGCCGGACAAGCCGGCCCGGAATGAGGAACCGAGCACAGTCGGAGCAACGGTCCGTCGCCGAAGCGAATGCAGGGCGGGGCTTGTCCCACGCTGCCGGCTCTCTTTTGCGGGGCAAAGCCCGTGACATAATCCGGCGCTTCTCCCCGACAGCAACGATGAACGGAATGATCAGATGAAACGCATTGGCGTCCTCTTCGGCCAGGAGCGCCGGTTCCCCCTGGCGCTCGTGGAACGCATCAATCAGGCCGACGGGGGCCTGTCGGCGGAGCCGGTCTCGATGGGCGGCATCGCCCTGGAAAGCCCGCGCAAGTACGACCTCGTCCTCGACCGCATAAGCCAGGACATCCCGTTCTATCGCGCCGCCTTGAAGAAGATGGTGGCCGACGGAACGATCGTCGTGAACAACCCCTTCTGGTGGTCCGCCGACGACAAGTTCTTCAACAACGTCCTCGCGCGGAGGCTGGGAGTGGCCGTCCCGAAGACCGTGCTTCTCCCCTCGCACGAGCACCCGCCCGACACGACTTCCGAGTCCATGTCGAACCTCGTCTTCCCGCTCGAATGGGAGGAGATCTTCGCGCACGTCGGCTTCCCAGCGTTCTTCAAGCCGTATTCCGGGGGCGGGTGGAAGAAGGTCTACCGCGTGACCGACCCGGACGAGTTCTTCGCGGCCTATCGCGATACCGGGGACACGGTCATGACGCTCCAGGAGGAGATCGTCTTCCAGGAGTACTTCCGGTGCTACGCCATCGGGCAGCGCTACGTCCACATCATGCCGTACGACCCGCGCGAGCCCCACCACCGCCGTTATGTGCAGGACCCACCGCCATCCGACCCGGAGCTGCTGGACCGCGTTCGGCAGGACTGCATCAAGCTGACCGAGGCGCTCGGCTACGAGTTCGACACGCTCGAGTTCGCGGTGCGGGACGGCGTGCCGTATGCAATCGACTTCCTCAACCCGGCGCCCGATGCCGAGCCGACCTCCGTTGGAGAAGCAAACTACGAATGGGTCCTGGAGCATGCCGCGGCGTACCTCGTCGAACGGGTCCGGTTGGGGATCGAGCCCGTGCGGCGGTTCCACTGGGAGGAGTTCCTGGCCCCGCAGGCCCCGGTCCGGAAGCCGCCGGCGCGGCGCCCGCGGAAGGGAGCCGGCGCGAGCCCCGCCCCTCCGATGGAGACATAGATGCGGCAACGCCCCGCCTTCACGCTCGGTGTGGAGGAAGAGTTCCAGATCATCGATCCGGTGACGCGCGAGCTGCGGTCGCACGTCCAGGAGATGCTCGAGGAAGGGCGGCTGATCCTCAAAGAGCGGGTCAAGCCCGAAATGCACCAGTCCGTCATCGAGGTCGGGACCGGCATCTGCCGCAACGTCGCGGAGGTCCGGGAGGACGTCTCGGACCTGCGGCGGCAGATCATCGGCCTCGCGTGGAGGAACGGCATGCGGGTCGCCTCGGCGGGGACGCATCCCTTCTCCAACTGGGCCGACCAGCGCATCTTCCCCGACCCGCGATACGACGCGGTCGTCGAGGAGATGCAGCTCGTGGCGCGCGCCAACCTCATCTTCGGCATGCACGTGCACGTGGGGATCGAGGACCGCAACCTCGCCTTCCAGATCATGAACGAGGCGCGGTACTTCCTTCCCCACCTGCTCGCGCTCTCGACGAACTCCCCTTTTTGGCTCGGCCGCAACAGCGGCTTGAAGAGTTACCGCACGAAAGTGTTCGAGCGCTTCCCGCGCACGAACATCCCCGAGACGTTTCAGAGCCCGGCCGAGTTCGACGAGTACGTCCGCATCCTCGTCGCGACCAACTGCATCGACAACGGCAAGAAGATCTGGTGGGACGTGCGTCCGCACCCCTTCTTCCAGACGATCGAGTTCCGCGTCTGCGACGTGCCGATGCGCGTGGACGAGACGGTGGCCCTCGCGGCCCTGATCCAGGCGATCTGCGCAAAGCTCTACAAGCTGCGCGAGAGAAACCTCGGGTTTCGCAGCTACCGGCGGGCCTTTTTT